>DATHOE010000011.1:0-146801 GCA_035485275.1 bacterium | reverse complement strand
TAGTCGCCGAAGCTGAAATTCCCGAGCATCTCGAAAAAGGTGTGGTGCCGGCGGGTGCGGCCCACGTTCTCGATGTCGTTGGTGCGTATGCACTTCTGGCAGGTGGCGGCCCGGGTGAAATCCAGCTTCACCTGGCCCAGGAACTGCGGCTTGAACGGCACCATGCCGGCCACGGTGAAGAGGAGGCCCGGGTCGTCCGGAATGAGCGAGGAGGACGGCTTCACGGTGTGGCCGTGGCCCTCGAAAAACTTGAGGAAACCGGAACGGACGTCTTTGGAGTTCACGCTCTACCTTTCAGTTTGGATCCGCGCTTCATGGCCGCCAACATTTCCTTGACCGCCTGGCTCATGCCCACCAGGCAGGCCCGGGCGACGATGTTGTGGCCTATGTTCAAATCCTCGATCCCCGCCAGGCCGCATACCGCGCCCACGTTCCCGTAGGTCAGCCCGTGGCCGAGGTTCACGTCCAGCCCCAAGGCGCGGGCCCGGTCCGACGCGAGGGCGAGGCGCAGCAGCTCTTTGCGGGCGCCGGCGGCGCCGTTCTGCGCGGCCCGGGCATAGGCGCCGGTATGGAGCTCCACCGCGTCGGCGCCGGCCTCGGCCGAGGCCCCCACTTCCCTCGCGTCCGGGGTGATGAAGAGCGAAACAGCGATCCTGCTCCGTTTCAAGGCGCCCACCGCGGCGGCGATGCGGGATTGGTCCCCGAAGACCCTTAAGCCGCCTTCCGTGGTCAGCTCCTTGCGCTTCTCCGGCACCAGGGTGGCCTCGTCCGGCCGGATTTTTTTCGCGATCGCCACCATTTCGTCGGTGGCCGCCATCTCAAGGTTGAACTTGCCCCGCACCGCCTTGCGCAGGCGCGCGACGTCCAGGTCCTGGATGTGCCGCCGGTCCTCGCGCAGATGGGCGGTGATGCCGATGGCCCCGGCCCGCTCGCAAAACGCCGCGGCCGCGACCGGATCAGGCACGTCCTCGAGGCGGGCCTGGCGGACGGTGGCGATGTGGTCGATATTGACGCAAAGTTTGGGCCCGCTTCCGCTCATCCCAGGGCCTTTTGGATCTCCCGCGCGATCCCGTGGGCCAGGCGTTCCACCTGGGGAAGGCTGGGGCCTTCGACCATGACCCTGACCTTGGGCTCCGTGCCGCTCCAACGCACCAGCACCCTGCCTTGGCCTTCCAGCTCAAGCTCCGCGGCGGCCATGGCGCCCGCCACCGGCTCGATGCCGGCCAGGTCCGCGCGCCCGGCCACCTTGACGTTGACCAGGAGCTGGGGGACCTCGGTGAAAAATCCGGCCAGTTCGCTTAGGCTTTTGCGCTCGCGCCTCATCACCGAAAGCACCTGCAAGGCCGTCACCAGCCCGTCGCCGGTCGGGAGCAGGCGGCTGAAAATGACGTGCCCGCTCTGCTCCCCGCCCAGCACCGCCCCGCGTTCCTTCATCATCGCCAGGACATAGCGGTCGCCCACGGCGGCGCGCAGAACCGTGATCCCGCGGACGCCCAGGGCTTTCTCGAAACCGAGGTTGCTCATCACCGTGGCCACCAGCAGGCGCCGGGGCAAGCCGCCGTGGGCGGCCATGTGCAGGGCGCAGAGGCCCATCATGCGGTCCCCGTCCACCAGGCGCCCTTTTTCGTCGGCCATCAGCACGCGGTCGGCGTCGCCGTCATGGGCCAGGCCGGCGTGGGCCCGCAGGCGCCGGACGGCCTTGAGCAGGGCCTGGGGGTGGGTGGATCCGCTGGCGCGGTTGATGTTGCGGCCGTCGGGCTCGTTGTGCAGGACATGCACCGTGGCCCCGAGCCGGCGCAGGACCTCGGGCGTGCTGACGCCGGAGGCGCCGTGGCCGCAGTCCACCACCAGCTTCATGCCCTTCAAAGTCATGCCCTTGGGCACGGTGCTGAGCACGAAATGCCGGTAGGCTTCGGCCGCCTCGGGCAGGTCGCGGACCACACCCAAGGGGTGGCGGGCGCGCTCCAAGGCGGAGGGCGCGAGCAGGGACTCCAGCTCCGCCTCCTGGGCGTCGGTCAGCTTCTCCCCGGCCGGGCTGAAGAACTTCAGGCCGTTGTCCTCAAAGGGGTTGTGGGAGGCGGACAGGACGGCCCCGGCCTGGGCCTTGTAGCGCCTTGTGAGCACCGCGATGGCGGGGGTCGGCAGGACCCCGGCTTTGAGGGCCTCCCCGCCGCCCGCGGCGAAACCCGCGGCCAGGGCGTTGTCCAGGGCCCGCCCGCTTTCGCGGGTGTCGCGGCCGATCAGGAGCCGCGGGCGGGGCTTGCCCTTGCCGAAATAATGCGCCGCCGCCTTGCCCAGGCTGAAGAAGACCTCGGGCGTGACCGGATCAAGCCCGGCCGTGCCGCGGATACCGTCGGTGCCGAATAAGTGGCGTTTCAAAAACCGTACTCCTTATGAATTCCTAGAAAACCCGTCCGCGAACCTAGGCGGATTTCGTCGCCGTGACCATGCGCAGGACCCGGACCGTCTCCTTCACGTCGTGCACCCTGAGCACCGACGCGCCCTGCCACAGCGCCACGGCGCAGGCGGCCAGGGTGCCCTCCAGGCGTTCCTCGACGGATAAGCCCCCCAGGACGGCTCCCACGAAACTCTTGCGCGACGGACCCACCAGCACGGGCAGGCCCAGGCCCGCCAGCAGCGGCAGATCCTTGAGCAAACGCAGATTATCCGCCACGGACTTGCCGAAGCCCAGCCCGGGATCCAGCCACACGGCTTCCCGGGCTATGCCGGCGCGCGCGCAGGCCTCCAGGCGCCCTTTGAGGAAGCTGATCACGGCGGCGCTCACGCCTTCCTCGCCGTAACGGCTGCCTTCCACCGGCGACCAAGCGGCGCCGGCTGGGGCTTCCAAGCGGTGCATCAGGCAGACCCCGCTGCCGAGGGCGGCCACCGTGGCCCCCATGGCTGGGTCATGGGTCAGGGCCGAGACGTCGTTGACCAGGCAGGCGCCCGCCTCCACGGCCCGGCGGGCGAGCTCGGCCTTTTGCGTGTCAATGCTCAGGGGCAGGCCGGGCAGCGCCTTGCCCAGGGCCGAGAGGACCGGCAGCACGCGCGCCATCTCCTCTTCCATGCCGACGCCGGGCGCGCCGGGGCGGGTGGATTCCCCGCCGACGTCGATCAGATCCGCCCCGGCCGCGGCCATATCCAGGGCATGGGCCACGGCCGCATCGGATTGGATCCAGCGTCCGCCGTCGCTGAAGCTGTCCGGCGTCACGTTGAGGATGCCCATCACCAAAGGACGTTCCGTCAGGAGCCGCTGGAGTTCCACGAAGTGGGGATGCATGGCCTAAGGAGCCTGGAGCAAGGGCCGGACGGAGCCCGATTGGGCCTGAAGCCGGCCATAGCAAAAAGCCGTCGGCTCTCCGCCGGCGGCTCGCGGTCCATGGACTTTGCTGCGGCGGCCAATGGGCCACGCCGCCGAGGCGGTTCAGGCCACCTTGCCGATGAGGGAGAGGGCTTCCTTGCGGCTCATTTCGTTGCTGGCCAGGCTGCCGCGCACCGCCGAGGTCACCATGCGGCTGCCCGCCTTGCGCACCCCGCGCATGGTCATGCAGAAGTGCTCGGCCTCGAGCACGACCAGGACCCCCTGGGCTTTGAGCCGTTCGGTCAGGGTGTCGGCGATCTGGCCGGTCAGGCGTTCCTGGACCTGGGGCCTGCGGGACAGGACGTCCACCACGCGGGCCAGCTTGCTGATGCCGCTCAGGTGGTGGCGGCTGGGTATGTAGCAGACGTGGGCGTAGCCGGCGAAGGGCAGCAGATGGTGTTCGCACATGCTGTAAAAGGGGATGTCCTTGAGCAGGACCATCTCCTCGTGGCCTTCGTCCTTGAAGACCTTGAGCACTTCCTTGGGGTCCACCTTGAGGCCCGAAAAAACCTCGTCGTACATGCGGGCGACCCGGTAGGGCGTCTCGCGCAGGCCCTCGCGCCCGGGGTCCTCCCCCACCGCCTCCAGGATCATGCGCACCGCCTTCTCGATCTTCTTGAAGTCGGTGGCGCGGGGCGGTTTGGGCTTACGCGCCCTGGGCGAAGCGGCCATGCTTAGGCCGGGTTGGGCGAGGGAAGCACGCCGATGATGGGGGCCGGCGCGCTGGGCGTGGGCCCGCTTTGGGCCGCGCCTTCCTTGGGCGGGTTCACCTTGGGCGGCTTGGGCGGCTTGATGCCCAGCAGGGCGTCCAGCTCGCTGCCTTCCACCACTTCACGTTCGATCAGCCCCATGGCCAGCTTCTCCAGGAGCTTGCGGTTCTTGGTCAAGAGGGCCATGGCCTTGCGCTCGGCCTCCTCGACCAGGCGGCGCACCTCGAAGTCGATGGCCTCCGCGGTCTTCTCGGAATAGTCGCGCTCCTTGCCCCAGTCCCGGCCGATGAAGACCTCCTGGCGGCCGGAGAAGCTGACGCTGCCGACCTTGGAGCTCATGCCGTAGCGGGTCACCATGTTCCGGGCCGTCTTGGTCGCGGCCTCCAGATCGCTGGCGGCCCCGGTGGACAGCTCGTCGAAAACGATGCGTTCCGCCGCGCGCCCGCCCATGGCCATGGCCAGGTCGGAGAGCAGCTCCTTGCGGTTGCGGGTGAAGCGGTCCTCCTTGGGCGTGCTCATGGTGTAGCCGAGCATGGCTGAGCCGCGGGGGATGATGGAGATCTTCTGGATCGGGTCCGAGTTGGGCTGCAGGCGGCCCACCAAGGCGTGGCCGGCCTCGTGGTAGGCGGTGCTGAGCTTCTCCTGCTCGGTCATGATGCGGCTGCGGCGCTGGGGCCCGGCGAAGACGCGGTCGATGGCCTCGGTCAGCTCGGACATGGTCACGGCCTTCTTGCCGCGGCGGGCGGCCAGGAGGGCGCCTTCATTGATGAGGTTGGCCAGGTCCGCGCCGCTGAAACCGGCCGTGCGCTGGGCCAGTATCCTCAGGTCCACCCCGGCGTCCATCATCACGTTCTTGGAATGCACCTTGAGGATGGCTTCCCGTCCGCCCAGGTCGGGCCGGTCCACGGTGACCTGCCGGTCGAAGCGCCCCGGCCGGGTGAGGGCCGGATCCAGCACGTCGGGCCGGTTCGTCGCCGCCATCAGTATGACGCCGGTGTTGACCTCGAAGCCGTCCATCTCCACCAGCATGGCGTTGAGGGTCTGCTCGCGTTCGTCGTGGCCGCCGCCCAGGCCGGCCCCGCGGTGCCGTCCGACCGCGTCGATCTCGTCGATGAAGATGATGCAGGGCGCGCTCTTCTTGCCCTGGTCGAAAAGGTCCCGCACCCGGCTGGCTCCGACGCCGACGAACATCTCCACGAAATCCGAGCCCGAGATGCTGAAGAAGGGCCGTCCGGCCTCGCCCGCCACCGCGCGCGCCAGGAGGGTCTTGCCCGTGCCCGGAGGGCCCAGCAGCAGCACACCCTTGGGGATCTTGCCGCCGAGGCGCTGGTATTTGCCGGGGTCCTTGAGGAAATCGATGATCTCGGCCAGCTCCTCCTTGGCCTCCTCCACGCCGGCCACGTCCGCGAAGGTCACGCGCGTGCCCGTCCCCTGCAGCATCTTGGCGCGGCTCTTGCCGAAGGCGATCGCGCCGCCCGGCCCGCCGCCCTGCATGCGGTTCATCAGGAAGAACCAGAACACCACCAGCAGGATCATGGGGCCGAAGTCGATCAGGATCTGGAACAGCACCGCGCCGATGCCGTGCTCGTCCGGCTTCACGTTCACGGGCACGTTGCCCTTGCGCAGCGCGTCGAAGAGGTACTGGTCGTTGGTCGGCGCCATCAGGTCGAACTTGGTGCCGTCCTTCTTGGTGACGTGCAGCATGTAGCCCAGGCCGTCCTTGGGCATGCCGACATCCACGTCCGCCAGGCCGCCGGAGGCCGCCAGGCTCAAGAAGTCCGAGTAGCGCATGGTGTCCGGGTCCTGCGTCTTCTTGACGGAGGACAACACGACCAGTAGCAGGCAGAGCAACACGGCCCAGAAACTGATGGCTTTTAACATGCTGTTATTCATGGGTTTCCCGACGCGTCTGGCGCGAAAAAAGGTTGAAATTACACGCTATCACTTAAGGGAGGTCTTGTCCACGCCGCTATATTTCCAGGTTAAGCGCAGGGCCTTCCGCCCCGCCTCGGCCTCAAAGCCCGTACCCCGCCGCGCCGCGGGCAGTGCCAGAAGACGGCCTTCGGCTTCGAGGGCCGGCCAGCTTTCGCGGTCCCAGGCGGGCACCCCCGCCTCCCGCAAAAGATCCGCAGCCTTGCGGCGCCCCCCAAACCCGAAGGGCTTCAGCCGTTCCCCGGCTTTCAGGGATCTCAGCCTCGCCCCGGCCTTCAGGAGGCCCGGGGCGAACCAAAAAGCCCCGGTTTCACTTAATTTACGCGCGCTGGGCACCGCCAGTTTGAGTTCAAAGCGCCAATCGCCCCAGACTGAGCTCCCCACCGCCAGGTCCAGCGCGGCGTCCGGCGCCAGCACCCTGGCGCGGCCGGAGCTCAATTCCAAACTCCAGCCTTGTCCGAGGTCCGCGCTTCCCTTGCCGCGTGCCAGGGCCTTGGCAGCCCTTTGTCGGGCGCCCTGGTCCAGGCGCAGGAGGCCCGCCAAATCCTTTTCCCTGCCGCGCTTCGAAGGAGCCAGCTTCGCCGCGAATTCGGCCAAATGGGCCGCGGCCTTGGGGTTCAGCGTCTCCAACTCGGGCAGGACCCTCAAACGGATGCGGTTTCGGGCGAAGTCCACGTCGCGGTTGCTGGCGTCCTCGCGCCAAGGCTGGCGCAGGCTGCGCAACCATCGCTTCAACTGCGCGGGTTCCAATCCCAGGAAGGGGCGCCCCAAACGCGGTCCGGCCGCAGAATCCAGCGGCGCAAGCATCGTCATGCCTGCGGCCCCGGCCGCGCCGCTTCCCCGGACCAGGTTCAAGAGCACGGTTTCCGCCTGGTCCCGGACATGGTGCCCCAGCAGGACCAGGGCGGCCCCGCAGTCCCTAGCCGCACGGCGGTAGCAGGCCCTGCGCCAGTTCCTGGCCCGTTCCTCCAAACCCGCACCGGCCTTCAGGTCCGCGCTGAAGGCCTTTAGGGGAACCTTCAAGCGTTCGCACAAGGCCTTCACAAAAGCCGCGTCCGCCCGCGAGTCCCGGCCGCGCAGGCCGTGGTCGCAGTGCAGGGCCTCCACCCGCCAGCCGGACTTCGGGCCGGCCAGGACCGAGGCCCGCAGGAGCGCCACGCTGTCCGCGCCGCCCGACAGCGCCACCAGCAGGCGCCGGGGCATCCGCTTCAGGGCGGGCTGGGCCAGGAACGCCTCGATGGTCTCGACAGGTCCCACGCGCGGGCCGCCCCAAAAGGAATGGTTCCAATATGGCGAAGGCCTTCCCTTTCAGGAAGGCCTTCGCTTATGAATGGTAGCGGGAGAGGGACTTGAACCCCCGACCCATGGTTTATGATACCATTGCTCTAACCAGCTGAGCTATCCCGCCATAGCCGTATTCATTGGGTCTCGTGCACTTGCTCTTGCCCCGAAAGGGGTTTGTGTAGCACCTGTGTAGCAGAATTTCCGGTCCCAGATGCCGCGACTCCCCCTGAAGGGCCCACAGTATCGCCGAAAGTGCCCGGAACTTTCAACTGGTTCCTTTTCTGCCTCTGCGCTTGGCTTACTGCGGTCTGGCTGATGTATCGAAGGGTGGTGGTGATGTCCTGGTGGTGCAAAGCGTCCTTGATCGCCAGGGGCGAATACCCTTCGATGGCCATTTCCGTGGCCGCGGTCTTGCGGCAGGAGTGCAGGGTTATGTTGGACAGCCCCGCTACAGCACAAGCGGCCTTGAATGCCGACTGGACCGCCGAATACGGGATTTCCCCCGGCAGCCGCTTTTTTTTGCACCGTTCGGGTTGCCGCAAGGCATCCCCGTCAGGCCAGTTGAACACCAGGTCATTGTCCTTCTTGCCCTGGCAGGCCCGCCGGAAGACCTGGAAAGCCTCGTCGGTCCTCAAATCCACGTCCCCGGCCTTCTTGTTCTTGGTCTGCCAACCCTCCAGTTGAACCAGGCAATATTCCAGTTTGACCTGGCGCTTCCGCAGGCTCAGGCACTCCACGATCCGCATGCCAGTCGCCCAAAGCACGATCACGATGTCCCGAAGCAAGTCCGGTGGAAAATGCTTCTTGGTGGCCGGCAGCTGGTCGACGGCCTCAAGAAAACGCCGTTTCCCTTCCGAGTCGAACCACCCCCTGGCCGAATCCGGCTCCTTGGTACGGTGCTTTCTCCGGACATAGGGGTTATACCGGATCATATTCCGGTATTTGTCCTCCCCTTTGGCCCAATTGTAGGCGGCATTAAGGGTGTCCAGTTCCCGGTTGATCGTGCTGGCGGAAACACACTTGGTCGAATGCACCCCGCCAACCTTCTCTTTCAGCCGTTTGGCTCTGTAGTTGATCAGGTCCTGGGAACTGATCTTGGCGATGTCCTGGCGGCCGAAGAAAGCCACCAGATGAACCAGACGCGGCTTGACCTGCTGCCGCCCGGACTTGTGCTGCAGCACGTTCCA
Organism: bacterium; assembly: GCA_035485275.1. GTDB lineage: Bacteria > Oederibacteriota > JAJYGY01 > JAJYGY01 > DAIDJD01 > DAIDJD01. Next base: position 138,327 of record DATHOE010000011.1, on the reverse strand, counting down.
GGCGAAGTAGTCCTCGGCCATCTCCTTGAACGTGAACTCCTTGGCTAGATTTTCAAAGAACAGGCCCTTCGATCTCACCGCGGCCTGGCGGTCCGCCAAGATGGCCTTGGCTTCCGTCAGGTTCGTAGTCTGGGTGGACTCGTGAACGCGGCGACCGCCAGCGTCCTCAAACGATATCCACCAGTAGGGCGAAAAACGCTTAGTTCCGTCCGGGTTGAGCCCGGCACTTTTACGGTAGGGTTTCACAGGTTGGCTCCTTCCCCTACCGTTTTCCGCACAGACATTTTAGCTTCTTTTGGGGGCTCCACAAGCGCCTTAGAAAGGCGCGGGACAGGGCAACCGGCGTCCAGCCAGGCGAGTATCTCATTGGGATGAAACCTCAAAACCGCCTTCTTACCCTGGCCGGTCCTGCCCCAACGCTTGCAGGGGATCAGGCCGGCTTCCGCGTCCCGGTATATTTTGGATGCGCTGAGCTGGGCGAATTTGGCCAGGTCCTGAACCGTCCAAAGCACCTTACAAAAGGACCCTGACGTTCCCGGAAGTTCTCTTTGAACCGATAGATCAGTGCCGCTTTCTTTTTGCCTTTCTTGTACCTGCGATCCGTTGAGCTGGAACATGGCTTCTCCGTTTATGGCTGCGCTGAGTGTAGCGAACTGGACGCTTAACCGACGAAGTTCCACGCCCCTTGCTTAAGCCGCTCCGGCTTCCGCGGTTCGCATCCGCGAATTCCATGAGCACCTTGAGCGCCAGGCGGGAGGGGTTGAAGGCGCCGAGTTCCCAGCGTGCCACCGCTGAGCGCGATACACCCAGGCATTCAGCCAGCTCGTGCTGGTTGAACCCGAGGGCCTTTCGCAGCGCCTTCACCCATGCTCCGTCGATCTTGCGATATTCGCTGAGGGTCTTCATGCTGCGCACTATACATTAATGCGCTCACTCGAGTCAATAAAAAAGTAGCATATGCTACAATTAATTACGAAGAATTCAGATCGAGAAACCAAATATCGTACTTCGTGCGATAGAAAAATTATCGGCGTCTAATTGGCGGATATGCGGTTGTCGTGCAGACTATGAAGGTCAAAAAAATGTTCGACCGTCTGGCCCTGCCGGTGGATCGGGCTGGTCCAGCCGGCCGCTGATTTTAAAACCATTTCGCGCGTTAACTAGCAGTACAACCAAGTTGGAACTCACTTGCTCAAAAGTTTTGCCTTTGCACGTTCAAATTCTTCTTTCGTCAAAACGCCCTGTGCAGCCAATGCTGCCAGCTTCGAGAGCTCCCCTGCTAACGAAGGCGCAGTGGAGCTTGTTTCCGATATTGAAGATTTCCCTTTGGCATCTTCAACCGCTAGGATAACAGCATCAATAAATTCCTGTGTTTGTTTAGTCAATGCTGGAACCGACACCGTAAGACTATTCCCCGATGTTACAAATTTAATATAGAAGAAAAACGAAATTATTCCAGTTCTGCCACTATCAACAGAATTAATTTTGTCTAATCGGGAGCTTTCAATTCTGGGTTGACTGAAGAGACCAGGCCTCGAATAGAAAACGACACGTTGATTAGTCAATATTACGACGCCATTAACCAAACTGTTAGCACCCTTACCCATAAATTCACCAACGGAGCCGCTCAAAAAACGAATCGTCCGTTCTCCACCTTGTAGCCGAGTTTGCTCAAAAGAAATCAGGTCCTTAGGCTTTCCGGCGACCCCCGCCCCCCCAACTTCGTCTTCACCGGGGGAAATCACGTGTCCAACTTCAAAATTATAGCCGCAATCGCACATAATAGCGTTTCCAGGATTTTCGAGTTTGCAATTCGGACATTTCACTTGGCAAACCCCCTCTTAAAAGACATGGATCAACGCACCAGACTTTCGTTAGCTGCACGAGCCCCGTGCGTTGTGCCCCTAACCGAAGCTTGGCTCAAAACTTCCTTCAAGTATTTCTTAACTGCTCCACGTACTTAAAATTCCTTCCAGCATTTTGAAATGTAATCTCAATTGCGTAAATTCATCTGTCGATATTGCTTTCGCATGAGCTTCTGGACGCCCGAATTTGTTTATCTCTCGAAGAACAATATTTGCCTTATCCTTCTCGCATTCAAAAATATTTTTGAAATATTCCCATTCTCGAATAATAATATTAATCAAATCCAAAAAAAATAGCGGTGATTTTTCCCGATCAAAAATAATTGCTAGATCATTTGGTAGCTTCGTACGGCGATCTCCATCTAATGAAGCCAAAGCATTTTGTAGGGCTTTTGAACGGCCTACCACTGTTACTAACGTATTCTTGACCAATGTTCTCAATTCTCGTTCGATTTTATTCCTTCGAATTGTAATTTCTGTCCATTTTTCTTCTATAGATAAATTTAGTTTTTCATATTCGTGAATTTTCATGAGATGAATTCGCACTGCCTCTAAGGCAAAGGAATATCCATTTGGTCCGTGGTGGATCAAACCATACCCCAAAAGATGTTTCGTATATTTTTCATTGGTTTGGGCAAGACGATTAAATTTTTCTAGATCCCGCTGGGCTAATAGCGTAAGCATCTCATATTCGTCGGGATACCATTCGCGCAACACAGTTAACATCATTTCAAAATACTCTCCAGCAATATCATTTAAATTAATGTTTACTTTTTCATATAGGGCCTTATCAATTACTGCAGGTCTGTCACCTTTACATGCTTTTTGAAGGTGGCTACACACTTGACGAATAAGAAATGGATGACCGCCCAAATCTTCCGTTAATTTCGCACAGACAATCTCATCGAAATTAAGACCCATATACCTCCCAAGTTTCCTTACCATCTGCAATACCTGCGGGTACGTGAAAGAGGGCAAATATTGCGATGGCACAGAACAAAATAGAGGATTTTCATGGCCCGAAAAAAACGCCTCTTCGACACAGCTGGGATTTGTCCCAACTAACATATAAGTCAAAACGGTTGGATTGCGTTGAAAAAAACCCCGTAAAGTTTGCCAAAAATAAATAAAATCTACGCCATCTCGCCATGGAACGGAAGAACCTGTCTTCGGTGATATCCTTTCAATCTCGTCAAAAAGAATCATAACCGAAGCTTTTGAACTCGCATTAAAAGCCTTTAACATATCGGACGAAAAAGTCGTAGCTGCATTCTTTTCTTGATAACTGTCACCCGTTTTAGGAATTTCAAGTCCCAAAACTGTATAATAATCTTTCACAATTTTTCGTAGCAACTCGTTCCATCTCAATTGATGTATCGAAGGCATCTCACAATCGATGGAAATAAATAAATTACCGTTGGCCTTAAGATGTCGTTCAATGGCATATACAATCGAAGTTTTTCCGCTTTTTCTCAGGCCAAATAGACCTGTATGTTCACCCGATCGATGCCTATTTACAATCTCTTGTAGTAACTCACTTCGACCAAAGAAATATGTATCTTTTTTCAAAGGTGACAAAAAAGAAAATAGATCACGTGTATAAAAATGTTTTCTAAATCTGTTTCTGAAAAAATAGTCGTCATAGCTATTTAATAATTCATCGTAAGTAAAAGGAATTACTATTGGATGCTCGGGCTGACTTTTCAAAAGATTATCAGCCGCAGTTTCCACTAATGGATCGAGAGAAATTATAATATAACAAACCGTCTCTATACGCATGGCCTCGAAACGTTGGCGGGCCCTTTCAAAAACATCAAGCGACCTAGGTTCAAATTTATTATATGGACTGAACACAACCACAATCTCGCGTTCCAAATTAAACATTTCAGAAATTGCGGCAGTGGGTTTTACCAAGAAAAAATCATATTCTGATCTCGCCATTTGGACATGTTCCCCGCTACTGGTCACGTACCATTCATTTTTCATCTTCGAAATAATTCGTTGCTCATTGGATCCAAATCTTTCCATTCTGAAATCTTTGTGAATCCCTGGATTTATTTTAGTTTTGTCTGTTTCCATTCCATCCCTCTCGATTCTGAAGTTTACCGATAAATATCGTCAAAATGCGCAAAATCTAGGCAACCAGGATCTTCTCCAGTTCTTATTCTGAAAAATCGGCCTAGCCATCAATCTTGGTAAAGGGGTGACCCTCTAGATCCGTGAAGCCAGACTTGAGACCCATTTCGGTCACCGACAAAAAATCGGCAATTACCAAGCCAACTGGACGATCGGCGAAGACCTTAGTCCCTCGAATAATTGCCGACGCGGACCTTACTCGGGCCGGAGTACGGCACACAACGAAAACCTGACGGTCTTCATGGACGGACCGCAGCCGCATCAGCACTTTGGGCCAGCGGTCTCGATTATAGCGAGCGTTCTCATATTCCAAGACTGCCTTGTGGCGCTCGCCCTTTGCTTCCCACTCGAAAAGCCCATCCGCGAAGCGAGTATTGGGTCCGGCGCTGCCACGATTTTGACGCAACTGATGGTCGGAAGTCCAGGTAATTGGAATAGCTCCCGTTTCCTCAAAGGCTATCCTTAGGTCCGTAACCCTTAAATCATGGTCCAGATTAAGAGTCATTTCCTTGGGTCTTCGTGGATAGTCCCCTACGAAGGTCTCACTAAGCATCCCCACATCCACCAAGGCCCGATTCCCTGCTTTGGTACTGTAGTACAAAGTACGATCTACCCCCACGGGGAAAGTTTCAGACGCCAAAAAACCGGCGTCCCGCAGTTCATTGAGCCGATTGCGGGCCGTCACGTTCGCGCCCTGGGGCCAGAGCAGGCGCTGAAACTGCCGCACAGCCATGAAACGCTGCTGCCAGGTATACCAAAGGATAGTCAGGTCGCGAGCGGTTAGTTCAGGATTCTTCGGCACGCCGCTTTTTCCTCGGTTTCTTGGAAGGAGCTTTGTCCGTAGTCGGATCCAAGGGTTTGTTGGGCGGCGACGGCGGGGCCTTGGGCTCCTCGGGAGGCCCGTCGTCCGGCAAGGGGTTGGCTCGTCGTTTTTCCCCCAGCTTCTTAAGGGCATCAATCGCAGCCTGGTTCAAGGGCTGGGTCGCTGGAGCCGGTAGGACCTTTGATGCACCTCCGCTAATCTCTAAAACCGGCAACTGGATGCCCTGAAGGGGCTTTAACATTTCGTCGTCTCTCAAGGGCAAGACACTGTCCGGAGCGTGCTGCAATGCAATTAGATATGGGGACCGCCCCTTAAGACCTCTCTGGATGAGGCAGGCCGCCGAGCCAGTCGGTAGGTTCTTCAGGTCGTTGGGGTGCACCAGGAATTGTTCTTCCTGAATCGGAGTCATGCCCTTCTTCTGGGTGGCGCCCGCAAAGATTCCTTCCCCGAAACTGTAGTTGACTACTTCTCTCTCCACGGTCTTTGTGCCGAATAATTTGGACAAATATTCAGCCGTTTCAGCCGAGCCGACCTGGAAGACCACTTTGTTGCGGCTGCTCTCGAAGATACCTTTGGCTATGCCTTCCCCGTGGTGTTCCAGGTCGCCAAGGGATTGGTGGGCGTAGACGACACCTACGCGGGCGTCTCGGGCCTTCGCGATGAGCGCCCTTACCTTCGGATAGATCAGGTCGGCGAATTCATCCATGTAAAGAAAAGTTGGTTTCAGGTGGGGCTTCTGGTAGCGGTCGGTGAGGCAGTTCTGCAAATCCATCATTAGCATGGTGCTGATGCGCTGGAAGCTCGTCGGATACAGGTCGGCTGCAAGATCGACATAGAGGATCTCCCCCTTAGTCAGGACATCGCGCATGTTGATAGACGGACTGGTCGTATTGAGGACTGGGGCGAAGGGCGCCCCGCACACCGCCGTCAGCTTGTTCACCAGTCCCTGAAAAGATTTTCGATATTCGTCCCCCTTCGTGCCGACCACCATCTGGAAGTGCATTTCCTTGGCTTCGCGACAAGCCGGCGCGGTCCGTAGAAGCATGGCCAGCGCATCCTGGTCCAGGGCAATGGTGCGCACCTGATCCATCGTGGGCACGACGTTCATCTTTTTAAAAAGGCCGAAGAGGTTAAGCAGAAAGCCATGGGCATGTTCTTTGTAGTAGGGGGTGGGGGTCTTGTCGTCCTGATAGAAAGCTTCGTAGAAACGCTCAGCAACGACATGGGGATCTGGATCGACAAAAGGACTGTAGGTATCGGACAAGCCCGGCTTTGACAAGCTCAGGAAGTGGGTTTGGTGCAGGCGATGGAATTTTTTCGCATAGGCGGCCACCAGGCCCCGCATGGCGCCTTTGGGATCGATGATGACGCAACCGGCTCCATTCTGGATGTCCTGGTAGATCCACGGAAGCATTGCGTAGTAGTTCTTGCCCACGCCCGTGGCGCCGAGAATCTGGACATGCAGAAAGCGGGCATCTTCCCCAATGATGACCGGGTAAGACCTATCGTTGTTTAGGATCAGGCAATACTTCCCAATTTCGTCTCGAGTCGGTATTTCCGGCGGATTCAACTGGCGACCCGGAAGCGCCTTTTTCTTGGATCTGAATAATTTCCCCTCTACGTATTGTTCCCCGATAAATGTAAGGCCAAGACCCACTCCCGCCAGCGTCAGCCACGCGGCAGGCGGAAGTCCCGCGATATCACTCATGGGTACGCCCCGCTCCCGATATATCTGACTCAAGCCGTTGTATGGCCTCTAACAGAAAGCCTCGGAGCTTTTCCTTGTCCTTACGGCTATTTAGCCGCTTCAGATCAACGGCGATCTTTAGCGTCTTCCCTTCCACGTATTTCAAGGCCAGCGGAGAGCGCCCCTCCACCTTAGCATTGGCCCCACCGGAAACTTTAACAGCCGCGGCCTTACGGCCCGCCTTGGCGGGCTGGTGGGCCAAATCTCCGCGTTCCTCGCGAGTCGCCTTGGCGACTTCACCCGCCTTTTCGCCGTGCTCGTTGACCAGGGCCAGGGCCCGCGTCAACGGTAGTCCCAGTCTCAGTTCATCCCGCAACACCTTATCTCGCCCAACACGGACGTACTTATCAATCATGCTTTTGGAGCGAACGAAGGCGCGGCCCAGCCATTCGATGGTCGCGCCGGCTTCGTGTTCCTTCACGACGTTGGCGATCAGCTCGGCGGGGCTGTAGTTGTTGCGTCCCTCTGGGCTGTTCTCCATATAACGGAGCTGGCGCTGGTATTCCTCGGGCATGGAGGAGTAGCGCTCTGCCGCCAAGGGAAGACCGCTACGCTGCGCCGCCAAATAACGGCGGCGTCCAGCGACCAGGACATAGGGCGGCTGGGCTCCGACGATAATGATAGGCTGGAAGTTACCCACTCCATCCGCCGTCTCCGTGGCATGAGCCTTCATGCTCTCGGCTAACTGGTCCAAACCCGCTTCTAAAGTCTCGAAGCGGTCTTCGAAATCCGGCTTTCTTATATCCTTGGGGAATACCGTCATACGCTGCGGCCGAAGCTTTGCCGCGGAGCGTCCATCGCCGCCCAGCCCCGGCTGACCGCCGGTCTGGGCGAAGTTTATCTTGAGGGACGCCTTGGTCTTGCTAGTGACGCTCATCTGACCCCCATATATGAAAACAACTCTTTGGCCAAATTCCTGTACTGCTGGGCGGCCGCTGCTGCTGGCGCGGACCAGACCAAGGGGCAAAAGGCGGAATACGCATCGGCGAGGGGTTGGCTGTTCTTGATGACGCTCGTAAACAACCGTTGTCCCAGCTTCGCCTTTAGGATGTCCTGGACCTTTTCTTGGGAAGCGTTCTCGCGGTAGCGACTGATGAAGACCCCGGCCAGGTCGAGACCAGGGTTGTGGGTCTGGCGCACGTCTTCGATGAAGGCGATGAGGTTGTCGAGGCCGGTGGTGGACATCTCCTGGGGCTCCACAGGCACAATCACGGTATCGGCGACGGCCAGACCCAGTCGGGTCAAGCGGCCCAGGCTGGGCGGCAGGTCCAGGACAACCAGGCCGACCGGCACCCCCTGGGCCGCAGCAGCCTCGTCAAAGGCGATGAGCCCGGCCCGCAGGCGACCGACGGCCCGTTCAAAGTCCGCTTCGGACAGGCGGTCGGATTCGTCCTGAAGGTTGGGACCGGCCGCCACGACGTAGAGGCCCTCTATGACGAAGTCCTCGGAGTCCGCGCCGTCGGGCAGGCGCTGGGGATTGACCGCATGGGGATGAATGATCTCGGTGAGATCCACCCGCCCGGCCAGGAACTCGTCCAGGCCAGCCAAGTCCATGGCGATGCCTAGGCCGAAGCCGGCGTTGCGCTGAGGGTCCAAGTCCAAGAGAATGGTGGCTCCCAGCCTGGAACGGACGGCCTGGGCCGCCAAATTCGTGGCCGCAGTGGTCTTGCCGACCCCGCCCTTGTTATTTGCGAGCGCCAGGGCTTTCATGGTCGGCTCCGGAGACGGGCCTCTTTCGTAGGCCCAGGGCGCTTCTGGCTCTGTATTTGGCAGATTTGCTGGATTTGGAACGAGTGGACGACGACGCTCAGGGCGAAGATACGAAACCCAGTGTTCGCTAGCATGGCTGCCATTGGAATAAAGTGTCTCAAAAGATAGTCAACGTTATAAAAGTTCGATAGATTCTAACCTCAACTTAGGTCAAAGTTCAAACGAATCAAGCAATTTTAGCGATATCAGGGCTTTATGATCGGGCAGATGGGCTTTTGCCAGCCCATGGCTTCCACCGACGTGAAAACGGCACCTGGGCTATGTGGCCGCTGGGCGGACGAAACATTGAATGCCGGACCGGTAGAACCGGCCCGGCTGGCGGCCACCGATTGCTCGGCCCCAGCCGAAGGCTGGGGCCAGGGCCGCGCCCAGGCAAAGGCGCCTTTGGGTATAGCCTAAAATTGCTTTAGGTAGTTCAGGTTTTAAGCTAACCTGATCGACAAGGCAACACCCGGTTAGCCAAAACAAAAGCGAAAATGCACCGTCGCTAAGCCCGACTATGCGACTCTCGGCTGCTGGTTAGAAACAGATATCCCAATCCTCTCGGGGATTGTTTTTGTGCCCCTAGTCGGAAAGCGAGAATGTCCGGCTAACTCCATACGATCAAACAGGGAGTCTCGTTGAAAGCGCCTTGGGAATGGACCATTGACGATGTTCAAGGACTTATTACTAATCAAATTTCAGAATCCCTAATTCTTGAATATAAGAGTTGTGCTGCCTTAACAAAAGGTACAGCGGCAGTCTCTGAAATTTGCAAAGACATATCGTCATTCGCAAATTCTGATGGTGGAACTATAATCTACGGCGTTTCGGAAGATGCTAATATTCCCACTACGGTCGACGTGGGATTTGATCTCGGAGAAACTCAAAAAGAGTGGCTGGAACAAATAATTAACTCGCGCATACGGCCGAGAATTCCTGGCATCAGAATTAACCAAATTGTTTTGGAGAATGGATCGGCCCGTGTCATTTACGTGGTTTACATTCCCAAGAGCGAACAAGCACCACATATGACAAATAACCGGTACTATAAACGATATAATTATCAGTCTATCGCTATGGAAGATTACGAAGTCAGAGATGTAATGAACAGACGTCAATCTCCTCTGCTGACAATAACAATACAAATAGCGCGCTCAGAATCTTTCCAGCATCATCATTTCAAAAAAGAAACAAACGATCACATCCAAACGTCCGGAATAAATTTAATCATCAAGAATAATTCAAATACACCCGCAAATTATGCGGTAATTCATATTTTTTTAGACCGTCGACTGGAAGTAGTTTCTCATCCCGGATTTAATATTGGAGCAGAAAGCACCTTTGTTTTGAGTAAAAAATATATTTTTGTGAATGCATACCAAATGAATTGGGCCATTCCTGGAAAAATGCCTATTTGGAAAGATATTGAATTCGGAGTAAATGACAAACCAATAGTTTTTACCTACCCAAAAGAAGAAGAGGCAATTACGTATTATCTTGGCTGGGCAGCCAATTCTCCGGGGATGGAGGTCCAGCGGGGAATGTATACCTTTGAGCCAAATTCCAAGGGTTTTAAGTGGGGCCCAATTAGGGATGAATTCGAATTCCAAAGCTTTATTTGGGGAGACAAAGAATATATTAATTTGGAAAAGTGAAATTAGAGTCTAAAGACCTCATTCAACGCTAAGCTGATGCATCCACGCCCGCACCACAGCGCAAAAATTTTAAAGAGTCTTGCGCTAAAGTTCAATTTTCCAGAACTCGAGAACTTCGCGAACTCTATCTCGAGGAAAATTTTCCAAGCTATGGTTATTCAATAGACGCTGAATCTCCGATTTCCTTTTTGTAATCGCCCTTTGCACGCGTTCAGAGAAAGGGGCTGTTCTCGGTGGATTGCATCTACGCTCTCTCGTAGGCCATGACTCTGGATATAACGGCGGTATCTCTCCTCTTTGAATCTCTTTGGCCTCTGCTTCTACGTCGGGATGCTGACAAGTCCAACCATATAAATGGAAAGCACATACCCGGAGCATTCGTTTGATCTCTGGCATTGAGTCGGTGAATCCCTTCAGTGGTGTAGGGAGCCAGATCATGTTGCCTACGCAAGAATAAAAACGGTGGTCTCGCACAACCCGATTGGACTTTCCAAATTTAGGATCATCCACACCCCATATATGGCAGACTGTCCAGTTAACTGTCTTGGTCGCCCCTAGCGCAGCCATCAACGCTTGCCCCGCTTTGATATTAGGTTCATTTCTCTCAGTGACGGCGCCCGTCTCGCGATTCTTATTTTTGTAGACTCTCCCCCAAGTGGCATCATACACAAGCTGTCCCCTCGCCGTTTCGGGGAACCAGACCGGCATTGCGTGGAAAGTGTCGGGATGAACCCAGCGGGCGGAACGAGCAATCATCATAGTAATAATCGGAAGTTCGTCGCGGAGCTCTTCCAAACCGTCGGGGACAACAAATCGGCCATCCCTCTTTGTCGATACTTTCCGGTTATCGCTCACCTTCACAGCCGCAGAGTGGGCGGCAGATGACGTACGTCCAGCCTTCAATACGTTGTAAACGTGTTGATACCGCTTATCCAGCCGTCGCGCAATATCAGCCACGCTCAAACCTTCTTTGGCTAGTAAGCGAATGTTATCGGAAATGTTCACAAAAAGATCCCTAAGACAAGATTAGGTGATTGACGGCGAGCCAACTTCTAGATCCTTTGCAAACTGCTTTGCCGGCAAATAATCCGGAACTTCATTTAAAATTTTTCGAGTTTCTCCAAGCGCCTTCGTTCGATCTCCGGTGGCAGCATAAATCTTCGCCAACCACAATCGCAGATCCCTCTTAGACTCCACATAGACCTCGCTCCTCTTCGCCAATCCCGTTTTCACTGCGGCCAGGGCCTTGTCGTATTGCCGCAAATCAAAATATGCTTCAGCTTTTAAAGCCAGAACGTGCATAAAATCATCATATTCATCCGGAGCATCCACCTGATCGAAAAGCTCCACCGCTTCGGCGTCTCTCTTCAACCGCAACAGGCAGGTGCCGGTAAGCGCGGTCAACACAGGCGAATTAGTAGGAATTTTTTTAAGCCTATCTGCAATCGCGATCAGATGTTCTAGAGCGTCGCTCCATTTTTCTTCGGACATCAAGGCTTCGGCAAGCACAAGTTCCACGCCAGGCGTCGAATAGAGCTCGAACGCCTTCAATAAAGTTGCCGTTCGCGTCCCACCATCTTGTTCAAGAGCGGACCTATACAAATTGAAACCTTCTCTCAAATTGCTGGTCCCAAAAAATATGGCAGCACCGACTACGGAGCACAAGATCGCTACCCAGTATCCTTGCGCGAGCAGAGCCACGAATCCAACAAGAACTAGCCCAACTACTGAACATCCCAGCGATTCGGCGGGATTCTTTACTTGCGTTGCAACGTCGCCAACGGCAACGTGCCCCCTTCCGATGCTTCCACGTCTGGGTCTGGAAGACGTTACCAAGCTAGTTTGATACCTGAATATACCCTTGCCCCCATAAATGCGAGCACCACGGGTACTAAATCGGAGTCCAGGTATACCGGTACTTAAGCCGACCCCCTTGGACGACAAATTTAAACGGGTTCCTTTACCCAGACGAAATGATTTTCGAATTGTGAAGCCCATAGCGTCAACACCTCATGCAAATTATCATGAGACAAAAATATACCACACGAACGACAACAAATCATGTTCATCCCGCGTAATGACCATGGCAGGATAGGCGCGGCCATCTCTTACTCCGACTTTTTTCTTTCGTCGGGCATTCTGAGGGCCAACAGAGACCCGGACGCCCTCATCACCAGTACTCACGCCCCAGGACCGGGGTCAAACCCCAAAAAAAGGCAACTGTTGCAAAATTTGCAACAGTCCAAAATCGAAATTGTCAGTGATCACAATATAATTCTTATCCATAAAAACTGTGATGCTTTTATCTTTCAAAATGAGAAGCTGTCAGTCAACTGCCGGAAGTACCAAACATCTACATCCCATCTCATGGGTACAATGCTCATGTGGGATTTCCGGAACCGCATCAAATTCGAACTGTCTCTTGGAAAATTTAAGACAATACTCGCAAGAATCAGGAGCCGCAATTATTTGCATTTTTTTCACTGACTTCACAGACCGATATCTTTTTATTTCAAACTTATTCCTGGCAAAAAAGACAAACATGCGAGCTATCGTGCTGTTATCTAAGGAAAAATTTGGTTGAAGGTCTTCTGGAAGCCACCTATCCGCTTTGCTGGCTCCCCAGATATACATCATTGAGGCCGCAATTCTGAATGAGGCCAAAGAATTGTCGTCAAGCTTCGAGAGAATCTTTGGTGTGCTTTCGGATATGATCTTGAGTGTCTCCGAATCGTTTGAAGGATTGTAGTTCTTCCAGTTACAATTTAGACCTCTTTGGAATACTTGCTGCGCCTCATACCGAGCCATACCTTCGCATGCTTCATAAAATTTACCAGACTTTATAAATTCCATAGTAATTTTTTCAGCGTTTTCCTTTTCCGCTTTAATTTCGGATTCGAACTGAAATGCAATTTTTGAGCCCATTGGGGAGCAGGAAAGGTAATGGCGATCTCCAATATCAAGTTTCATACCTTCGGGATCAACTTCTGCTAGCCTTGCCGCGAGTTCAGATTTTCTTCCCGAAACCTTTAACTTGCGTTCTTTGAGTTTTCCCTTAAGTGCGACTTGAGAATTCGAAATTTCCACTATTTCAGCGAGTGCCGGTTCAATAAGTAGTCCTTCGCCAACAAACATTTGGATGGCGGCCATGGTTTCTTGGCCCAACACTTCCTTCCAATAATCAAGACCGGTGATGTATTCGATTTGGACTGGGGAAATAAATTTCGTTAAAAGGAGGCGATGTGCCGGCGATTGCCTCCAATCCTTCGGAGCCGAAATTTTCTTGCTTGCTTCAGCCCGGTTGATTCCGAAAAGTCCATTTAGAATATTCACGACTCCCTCTTGAATTTCACGGGATCCAACTTAACCCTTGGCCAGAAACGCAGGCGCATATCTGAACTTTGGTCGGGAGCTAAAATGCTTCCTAGTCGGCACCTTATCCGGCACCGGTTCATCCTCAAGGCGCTTCATTAGACGATCGTCAAGTGCCTTAAAAGCAGTGTCCTCCAAGACCCTGACCGTGGCGATCCGGCTACGCAGCGCCATTAGCGCGTTGGAGTCCATGACCTCCAATTTCCCGGGCTGGCGAAGCGTATCCAAAATCTTCTTCTTGGTCTTTTGTCCTATTTTCATTGAGCCATCTGGATACAAAGCCACGCCGGTCACGAGCTTGATTTCGTCAGCCTGATATTTCCTTGTCTTTTCTTCCTTCAGCTGCAACTCCAACCGTCCAAAGGAGTACCGAAGCATCGGCAGCAATCCGGCCGGTAGGGGGCGCTCCGAGGAAAACACCAAGTCGTCAACCCAAAGGGAAAAAGTGAGGCCTTGTTCCTGGGCGTATTGGTGTATCCGTTCAAAAGTCGGGTAGAACGCCCAAAACGCGATGGTCTGGCTCGCAGTACCACCTCTAGGAAGATGTCCTTCATAGGACAGGAGTGCCGCCGAAATCGCGGCCAGGTCGGCGTTCATATGCAAGACACCCGTAAAGAACGTGGCTATGAACTTTGACCGGGCGTTCTCGAAGAAGCCGGTTATGTCCGTCTTCAGGACATAACGTCGGCCTCGGTGCAGGGCCGCATTCTCGACGTAAGTCAGGTCGCGGCGCAATGACGTGACATATGGCGGCGTGTTGATTCTTGAAAGTAAGTCGTGAAAACGCCTCTGAATGCGCCTAAGTTGGCCGACGGCCGGCTGGCATTCTTTAGGTTTTCCATTCATCATCTTGGGGAACGGTCTATACAGGCTGTATTTGTGATCTCGGATCGCCTTCAACTGCTGGCGCGTTAGGCCAAGCAAAGCGCAATAGTCATCAAGCCCCATGAGCTTATGGAACGGGCTTTGCGTCAGGCCGTAGGTCTTAAGGGGCGGCATTTTCGATTACCTGCATTGTCCGGATCATGGCTTTCCGGATATAAGCTTTTGTCTTGTCAGCTGGAGACTTCGACTTCTCCAACTCTTCCATGAAAAACAACACCGCTGACGACCGAATGCCAAAATATTCGGCATACTTGTTGATGAAATCAAAGGACGGTTGTTTCTTCTTGTTATTCTCTAGTTCCGATAGATAACTAACGGACACACCGAGCCCGGTAGCTACCTCAGTCAATTTCTTCCCATTTAGAACCCTTATCAAACGAACAGCTTCGCCAATCATCAAAATCCTCAAACAGTTAGATTGGTAGAAAAGGCCTAGTCTCGAGGATGCTTGCTGAGTTTAGCTGCCAGATACAAGATCATATCCACGACCTCTTTTCGATGCTCGTAAAGCGAGGAAGTGAAAACTCCAGCAAAACATTGATCAAGGCGGCGGAATGCTTTCGTGATTGTGGACGCAGATGGACCCTTGCGCTTGCGCTTTGCCATCTCATGGTTCCTCCTTTCCCTGGTTAGATTAGCCACGAAATGTGGCTGGATTTACCCAGTGCCGCCTAGAAAGGTAGGGGGAAGCATTCCGTTTTCGGCCAGTTCCTCCAACAAAGCCGCCTACAATCGAGTTCAATCGTAGTCGGTGAGACAGAATCCTCGTCCATCGTCGTGATTATCATCGGCTTCCATGGACCAAGATCCGAGGATGCCAAGCTGCCATCGTTCAGCGGCCTTGGACGCCTGAGGACCAAGTCGACGACACCGCGCCACCCTTCCGCCGAGGCCGCCCAGGGAGCAGCGGAACCGGACGCCAGAGTGCCGGACGACGTAGGACGGGGACATGCCCCGGTATTAGGGTGACTTCCCCAAGCGCTGGAAATCTCAGATGGAAAACTTCCCACCCCTGCTGCCCTCGCGGGCTGCGGCAGTTCACCCCTTTGAATCACGATGGATGACTCTACCATTTCAAGGAAAAATAGGCAAGAAATATTTTCGCTACTAGCGAAATAATAAATGCCCGTCTTCTTGAAGGCGCGTCAGGGCCAAAGCCGACCCTTCCCTTGGCTGGCGGCCCTGACCGGGGGAGTTGCGGGGGCCAAGCGGCCCCCGCAGAGGGGGTCGGGCGAGACGGGACCGGCTTAGGCACGGCGGCTCTCCGCGTGATGGGGGAAGGACCGAAGGGCCTGAATCCATGACGCGGGCCGTGCCAGGCTCCGGCGGAAGCACGGGGACCGCAGGTCCACGGGCTTGCGTCGGAGAAGCCGGTTGCGGCTCGACCGCAGGGGGACACTTCCCCCTCATAAGCCCCGAACTCCCACATTCACCTTACCGCGCCAACTAATCCCTCCAGGAATTCCTCACCCATATCAAGAATGACTTTTTTAGCCAGCTCTTCAAGATCAAATCCCTGGCTTCGAATAGTCGAACCCTTGGCGTTGGAAAGAAAGAGCGCCACGTCCTCTTTGAAATGCAGGGGATACTCAAGATTCGTGAGCGCTAAGTTCTCATTTCCGGGCCTACCCCACCACTTGCCGATCGTGGCCACGTATTCAAATCCGTACACCGAAGGCCCGGCCATTTCCTGCAACAACGTGCGCGACGAAAATTCCGCGGCGTCGTAGACCTCCCACGCGGTCAAAGTCTGAGCCCCCAGCTCCATTCTGACTCCGATAAAGATCAGTGAACCAACGCATAACCTGGGATCGATAATGATCTGGCGAATACGCGTATAAATTTCGCTTTGGGGATAGTTCTCATCCAATAGGCCGGGCTTGACGTTGCCTGATCCGTGAACGACAGGGTTGCAACTGAACGTGAAACACGCCGAAACGCCTGTCTCGGTCATGGCGACAAACTTTATGAATCGCCCGCGTCCCAATGGCGCATTTTGCAGCCATTTAAGGTTTGGCCCTTGCAGGTAGAACTCATCCGTATCCATTGCCAATCCTCCGCCTGGCGTCATACCTCTCTAATCAAGCCTCCCGCTTTTCAATCTCTTCGTCACCGTGAACCGAGGGTGATATCGCACAATCTCCGCCAGATCCGTACCCGACCCCATTGAAAATTCATGTTTGGCTGCGCAAAGTTCGTCGACGACAGTTTCAAACGGGATGAGTTCAACTCCCTTTTTTTCAATGTAATTCAGCTCATCCGGAAACTTGACTTTCGCGTGCACCAACGAAAAGGACCATTTCGCATCCTTGAGAACCAAGTTCCTCATGCGCTGTTTCTTGGGTGATTTGAATTTTTTATCCACCCACGCTTCGATACCCTCCCTGACAACCTTATCTGGCCTATGCCCCGCGCTATTAGCTGATTTAAAGCCCAGTCGACGTTGGTCCTCTTTGGTCAGTTTCCCGATGTACGAGATCGGCCTAAAGCTTATTTGAACTTCAACGTGCCGTGCTTCGATCCCATTTTTTCCAGGCCGAATGGCTAATAGATCAATTTCGTGGACACCAAGTTTCATGCCACGGATCGTAAAATAGCCGTTTCGATTCAGCCATTCTTCGACAAGCTGCTCCGCTAAAAGCGCCATTGATCACCTTTTATCGCAAGGACAAATTCATGTCGATTGATTATTTTGCCAAGTCATTCAGCATTCCGATAATCTGCTCTTCTCCAGTCCTATTTGTAGTGCGATCAACCACGAACAAGCCGACGGTAAAAGCCGTAAACACCGCGGATAACAAACCGATGGGTTGCAAAACATCCAAGCCATGGTTTGGGTCGAACAACACCGTAAAAAATTTAATCAAAATCATTCCATAGGAACCAAGAGATAGGATCGCAAGCACCCAAATAGCAAAAGCCGGACCTGGGAGATGTCCAACGATTTTACACCCAGATCCATCGACCTCGATTCGACCATTTAGCGTAAAACTGCCAGCTCCGCGAGAAAATACGGCCGAACGTGGCACAAAGCGAATTTTAAATTCTCCGTCGGAAACTGTTCCATATGGCTTATCGTAATGGGCCGAGGTCCAATACGGGACAAAAGCTGAGGTGGTCCCTTTTAGAATGCGATTCGATAAATCGCTTTCGAATTGCTTAGACGACTTATCACTTTTGATTTCGAAGGGACGCCAAATAAAATCCCCGGATTTAGAAAAGCTCATCGTACTCCCCCAGAAAATACGCCCACTTCACGCATTCAGTCGCAACAACCGCCCTCATCGAACGAAAAAAAGCCGTGCTGCCAGTATGAATCTGCCGGCCCCAGTTGCGTTTCTAGGATTTTCGAACGTTTCCATCGATCCGTTTTGCTCGCTTTATTGTAACGATCTGCCAGATCCTGAAGCCATAGATTCCAATCGGGCGACATTGGTATCCCTACCCCGATCTCTGGATCCATTTTTCCGCCAACCGTTCCTTTGATTTTGTGTCCATCCACGTCGATCTCCAGTGAACTACAACCAAGATCATCGCCGGTCAGACCGCCTCTCATTACCTCATATTCGACGAGTTTTCTAAATTGATCTAACGGTGCATAGGAGACCGTGGTTGAGTTGCCGCCTACTTCCAAAAGATGGGTTGGTTTCTCCTTTTTCAGGCGATCAGCCAGTCGATCGGCCGAGCCCAGGTCCATCTCCGGCAAAGCGCAAAGGTCCACGAAATCACCGCTTGGATCAACTTCAATGTGCTTCACTGCTCCGGCCAGAACTGTTTTGGACGGGTCCGAGGAGACAACCCTAGAGTTGATGGGACTTCCCAGAAACGTCAGGTCCACAAAAGGTAGCTTATCGTTCGCTTCCCTTGTCAGCCCTTCGAATTGATGCTCCGCACGCAGATTGAAGTAATCTGTCCAAATTTTGAAAGCCTTTTTGTATCCGGCGTCGTCGTCGTCTTCCTGACAATTTAAGACGGTCGTTGATCGGCAGAAATCCTTTGCATACTCAGGCAGGCCTGGTCGAGGCTGATTTCCGTTGGATCCATATCTACAGTCACCAAAATCAATGTGGTCATCGGCGCCCCAACCGCAAAAGTCCCAGACAAGGTAGCCTTGCATCACCCTCCCATCAGTGAGGACAGCTTTCACCAAAAAGCCATGATTCGACGGTCCATCCGCCCATAGGCAGGACGGCGTAGTAAAAACTAGGAACATACCCAGAGCCATTACTAAGGTTTTCATCACCCCTCCCATTTTACTAAGTTCGCAAGCTAAGAAACCGCGGCCTTTTCATGCATGGATTTAAATACTGAGACCACACCCGATGGTACAGGCTCTCATTTTCCTCTTCTTTGACCTGGGACCTAATAGAATCCCAACTGTCTTCTCGAATTAGAAAATCTTCAGAATCCAAAGTAGTACATTGTATGAGATCCTTTGTTTTCATATATGGCAACAGCTCACTGACCGAAATCTCCTGAACCAGACGCCAAATCCTGGCCTTATTCCAGGTTGCTTCCGGCTCGAAATAATAGGCATCCTTTCCAGTCATTGCGGTGAAGTAGAATTTATCAGTCTGAGACACAACTAAAAGATCGAAATCTTTGCTCTTGAGCGTCACAGCCGCACGTTCCACCGGGCCATAATTGTGAACTGGCATCTGTCGAATCAGGAATAACATCAGGACCGCGCCCATTATTCCCCATGAAATTTTCCAATCCCGAAAGGACAGCAAAAAAGGCGTTAGCAGGACACAGGCAAGAAACCCCCGTTCGGTGGGTCCAAACAGATCACCTTGAGTTGACGGCATCATCGAAATCAGGAGCAACCAAAACGGCCCATGAATGCCGCCAAATACCACCGCCAATAGAACCGCGCCCAAACAGATCCGGGCTACATCCGGCCATTGGCTATCCGTCAGCAATTTATACGCCAAGGGCTGCAAGCTAAAAGTCGTATTTCGCTGAAGAGCACCCACCAAAAGCAGCCCACTAAAAAGAATCACGGCGCCTATGCAACCAAACCAAAATTTCCAACGGCCTCCCAAGGCGGGAACTAGGCACAAGGCGCCCAGAGGATGAAAGCAGGCCGCCAGAGCCGCCTTGACAGCCTTTACCTGGGCTTTCCCCCCGTTAAGTACCGATGCGGCCAAGAGCAATGAAAGGCTAAGTTTAGGGAATTGGACAAGATGATAAAAAAACAATGGCGCGAGGCCGAGAGTCATCCAGGCATATGTCTCCAGACCAAGCCAAAACCAGGCTGCGGCAGCGGCTATAAGGATGACCCGAACCGCGTTCACCGGTTCAAGGCCAATCCGTATCAATCCAGCGACGAGATAAGGTGTCGGATCGCTGTTATGTATCTTAAGCCCCCCCGTCGAAACGACCGAGTTGGCCTGTTCAACTAGATAATATCCGTCCGATCCAGGCAGATGGGACTGACTGAATACCCACCACGCGAACATACCGAGCAGGACGAACGCGGGGATCAGGTACCAAGTGTTATTCTTGGCCACGTTCCGGTACGACGAAATCGGAAAACACGCTGGATTCCACAAAGCATGCTCCTGGAATAGATTTAGCAGCTTTCCAAAATGCTCCTTCGTCCTCCGTCAAACGCGGATAGGCCACCTGAGCGAATGCAAAAAGGCGTTCCTTCGCGGCGGAATCCAGATCTTTTAGCGCTCGAATAGAAAGCGTGGCCCGGAAGATTGACATGTCTTCGGATTCGCTCCCGCTTCCATATGGCCCTTGATTGAAATCCACAAAACTATCGTAAGCGCGGCCAAAAATTTTAATCTTCCCTGGCCCAGCCGGTTGCCAATTTCCTTCCCAAATCTTCCGGACCGGGACGTCCTGGCTCTCACCCTGACCATTAGCAAGTCCCTCTTTAAATGCCGAAAATGTGCCATCACTCCGGAACTTAAGTACGCCAAACTCGGAACCATGGACATCAAAACGGCTCACCAGAGCCCGGTCTATGTAAGGAGCAAGATCACCCGCATTGGTGACAATCGGTCCAGGCACTTGAAGCTGTACGATACGATTGTCCCCATCTACAAGCTTCACTTCGGAAACAACCAGGTCTTGGTACGAATCTCCAGGCGTTATTTGGGTCGTTACAAAGGTGAGATGCGTAATTGGACCCCAGTCCCCCGGCAAAGCCAACCATTGCGGTCCCAAGGTATCTTTCAGAGAAAAGTCGACTTCCCTATCGCCGCTGCTTATGCGCAGCTTCTTTGGGCGAGCGTTGGCATAGTAATGAGCGGCAGATCTTTGGTATCCGTTCCAAATGAAAAATCCCTTGAGCGGGATAGCCCGGGCGAGGGTCAGATCAAACAAGCGAACCGGTTTAGACGGATCGATGCGCTTGCCATCCAATGCCAGCCCAAAATCCGGCTTAGAGTCGAATAAATGGAAAGGCCCATAGGCGATGGCAGGGCTTAATACGCCGTCAGCCTCAACTGTGGCCGAGAGCAGGGTCGGCGTCTGGATCTCCACCGGATCGCCCTTCAAAAACAGAAGAATGCGCGACAGCTTAACCGGTCCGTGGGGCCGCGAAGATACGTGGACAAAAAGCGAACGCAAATCAAAAGCACCGCTTGGCGTGGAAAAAACCATGCCGTGTTTGTCCAAGGCTCCGCCATTGGCCGCAACCTCCAAGTCGCCTTCGCCTTGAAGTTGAATCTGGTCCACGGAAACGGTGTCCTCAAAAAGAACCGTTACCCCTTCCTCGGCTCCGTAGCCCTTTAAACCAGGCTGCCACGCTTTCCCACCTCCGGTCAGTAATCCAGTGAGATCCAAGTTAGGATCCTTACTACTGGTGGCCGAAATACCCATCACCCGTGTGGATGAACCCGCTATGAGCCCGGCGGACAATCCCATAAACATGGCTAAGGCCACGATGATATAGCGTCGTGCATCAATCATTGGAACCTCGTTGTAAAGTGAGACCACGTAAACAACTTTCAAGATCTTCTACGTTACCTAACCCGCATTCCGTGAAGAGTGGTCCTCGGTAAGGCACGCCCAGGGTGCCTATGATCGGCACGCCTTCCATAAGCGCCCTATTCAACAAAGAGTTCGGCTGGTCGAACACGCAGGGGTGGACGTACGCAAACACCTCGTCCCATTTCAACTCACCTACATCGACATGGTCCAACCCTCTGACCACCTTCGCGCTCGCATGGGGACTGACCACCTTGAGCCCCATTCGATTGGCTACCTCCAAGACTTCGTTTACGCCTTCACGGACCATCGCGGGACCTGGAAACACGAGTAAATGCCGGGTTCCGGTGGATTGCCGCATCTGCGTCCGCGACGCAAATTGATCTGTGAAGACGGCACTTGGAAATAGTTCCGCCAGCCAAGGATGCGTGGTTGTCAGACTGGCCGCAGAATTGATTGCCTTTGCTTCATCATCAACAAACGAATTGGGAGCCCTAAAGTCCCGTACAAGTCGGTCCTCAGGATATTGGCTTGCCAGAAAATTTAGACGCTCCTGGAGCAGCCCCAGCGGCAAATGCTCGAGTGCTATCTCGTAGGTTATGCCCCTGGCCTGAAGCCAATCCAGTAGCAACGGTGCTGTGGCTTGCGACAGCAAGAGTCTTGCTCGGATATGAGCGAACAAAATCCTATACCAGGCCGCCTCAATTCGGGCCCGATGAAGTGCGGCCGCGCCCACAGAGGCTCCGAAGCGAAGCCTGAGCCGAAAATCAATAGCGCCTGCGGCTTTCAGAAATCTCAGCCTTGCCCTAGTATAGCCGCTGGACTGACCTCTCTCTTCAAATGCACTGGAGGCCTCCGTCGCTATCTTGCGCGTTTCGGAGTGATTGAAGCATTCGGTCTTTCCACAGGTCAGACAATCCTCGGCTAATTCGGAGGCAGTGCCCGGATCAGCGAAAAGGCGCTTCCCACTTGCCCTCTCCTTGGATCGAAAGACCACTTTAAGATTCTGTTCTGTTATCGAGACTTCCAAGTATAAGTCCTGACTATGTCGAAAACGCAAATCCACATAATTCCAAAAAACCGTCGCGTCCCGCTCGGAGTGATAGGTACCGGGGGCGAACTGACGTGTGTGCCGGTGGGTCTCGATGATTGTCGCGCCGGTTTTCAGGGCACATTCGTAAAGAGCCCCAGACAACTGGCAAAGACCTCCTCCAACAGTCGGTACTAGACAGCCCCATCGAATCTCCCGGCCCACCTGGAATCCTCTTCGCTTGGTGGGTCGTCCCAATTGACGCCAAAAACTGAAGACTTCGCCGGCGGGAATCACCAGTCCATCCAACACCCGGACGGCCAATTCAAGGTTCCTTTGCTTTCCCAGCTCAAACACCCGCTCTTCGGACCGTGGCCCAAATATCTCGGTGTAGGATTCCCCTACTGTGTGCGAAAACTCACCAATTCTATTTCGCTGCTGTAAAGCCGGGGTGTTCTGGCCCTGATTCTCGATAGTGCGGCGGACCTGGTGAACTAGCACAGAAGCACGGAACAGCCATCTGTCGAACATGCCAAACCGCGGCTTTCCGGAAAAAGCCGAAGTCACCAAAGGTTTCGCAATGCCGGGCGGGCTCATTCGACCACCGGATAGGATCTAGCTTGGGACCGAGGAAGAGCCTCAAAATGCCACCATTCAATAGGTATACCGCGAAATCCGGCCCTTCTCATCAGTGCCCGAAGGTATTCCCTATTTGCATGTGCCACTTTGGAAAGGCGGCCATTTTTGACGAACTCGTTTTCCAAGCGGGGTTGGGCCAGGGGGTCAAAAGAATCAAACGGCGTCCCCATATCTATCTCTTTGCCTCTGGCGTCCAGTAGACTCAAATCCACCGCGAAGCCGTAGTTATGGATCGATCCCTCGTGGGGATCTGCAACATATTTCTCTAAAGGAGTGCCTTCGACTTTCCTCCATAAGATCCATTGAGCGGAACGGGGGCGGAGTGCATCAAAAACGACTATTCGCCAACCAGGGTGGGCAACTTGCAAAGCCTGGGCTGCGAATTTCAGCTTGTCGGCACCAATTTGTCGGATATAACAGTCGGCAGTCGGATAGATAGTGACTCCCACGAAATTGTTGGCGGTGGCATAGCGCAGGTCAACCTTTACACCCGGTATGGTACGAACATTCACCCATCCTGGGCCTGGCGGTGGGGTAGCAAAGGCCAAACGCGGCAACGACCATAAAAGGATAACAAGGCAAACGCTCCAGGCCAGGAGCTTCCAGGAAAAATCTGTCGAAATGCAAAATCGGCCACATGTGGTCATCCATCCTCCCAGGTGCCACAAATCTCCAATAGGATAACAAAAAAGGTATCTTAGTGCTGGCTCTAAAATGATCCTTTCTCCAGTTCGTTGAAATCACGAACAGGCCAGTTTGGACACGGTCGTTCATGCGCCACCATATCTTGGCCTTCAAATATTAATTTTGGAAGCGGCTCTCAACGGCGTTTACTGCCTCTTGATTCGGGTTGGACGCCTTTAGAAATGCAGCTTTTGCGGCCAACCATGCCTGGTGTGCCTCCTTGCTTTTATCAAGTTGGGCATAACCGTCACCCATATGAAATTCCAAATTCCCAACGGCCTCCTGCTGATCTTGGTAAAGAGGAACTAAGCCCGCCAGAACGTCCACAGCGTCGCTTGTCTTCCCCACGGCTCCGAAGAGATCAAGTATATCTTGCGGCATCCTGGGATTCGTCGGTTGCATGGCGAATATGCGGGCGGCATCCTTTCGCGCTTGGCCTTCTAGCCCGTCTTTCAGATGAAAATCCATTAGACGACGGGTTGACCAATAATCGTCGGGCCTCAATTTAAAAGCCGCTCGCAACGCATTGTAGGAGCCCTGCTTATCCCCTGAGGAACGGCGTAGTTCAGCGCAAAGGCCCCATGCATCGACAATAGAATTGAGGTCGGCATGTCCAGCACCGTATAACTCAACAGATTTTTCCGCGAGAGGCAGGGCCTTTTTATCCCGTTCCAAATTAAAAAGGCAAACGGCTTCGTTGTAGACATCATCCCCCGAGGTCGGATCAAGCCTAGTTGCCGCCCGGAAGCAGGGGAGCCCGTCAGCGTAGTCCTGTGTCGAAGTATAATTTATTCCAAGCTCCTTCCAGCCATCGGCACTCAAAGCACCAGGCTGAGCTCTGATGTCGGCAAGAATCTTTATAGCTGCGCCGTGCGGATCTTTTTCCTGAGGATCGAAGCTGGAGCCGGCTACGTTCAGTCCATCCAGGTAGTATAGGGCCAGCTCCTGCTTTAGTGCGGCGTTCCTGGGATCTCTAGCGATCCCAGCCTTAAGCAGCTTCTCAGGTTCATCGACCAACATTTCATAGGTGCCCGGTGTCCCGCGAACTTCATCCAAATTTTCATTGGGGCCTAGATCCCTGAATCCGAATATCTGAAAATTAATGCACTCCTCGTAATATTCTCGGGCAACCTGGCATTCCTCGAGGACGTAGTCGGAATTCAGGCCTTTGGGATCCGCAGCATGGATAGCCTTAATGGCAGACAGGTACTTTTTTTGAGCTACTAGCTTTTTGATCCCATCCATGACCTTTGTATCGCCAAGGGTACTTCCCATCAACTTTGATCCGCCATTATTTGAAAGCAGGAATCCTACGAACCCAAAGCCGACGATGACTAGCCGCACCCTTTTCCTGTTCATCGTAATCCCCCCCTTTCAACTCGACTTGAAGAATACGTCGAATGCTCCTTGATATTCTAACATTCTAGCGGACGTCACCTATTCTTCTACCCTCAGTATTCCGAGGGTAGAAGAATGCAGGTCGAGGTCCGTTCACCGTCGTCGCCTTTGGCCTCGGTGATAACCCAGACCCGGAGGGTGCTGGTCAGACAGTACCGGGAGAAGACCCGGCCCCCGTTTTGGACGGCCTGCCTGTTGGCTTCTCTGTCTTCGGGCGCCATTTCGGACCAGTCGCCGTCGACATGGCGGTCTAAAAGGTCGCTGGGGGCCACGCCCTGCTCGGCTAGGACTGTAATCGCGCTAGGGGTGATGACGAGCTGGCCCAGATTGAAGAGAGGTTGTATGAATTTCATGTTCGGCTCTGAGTGGCGAGGGGGCGGAATGCCCTTCTCGCCCCGCCCAGCGGGCCGATGGCACGGACCTGGCGTCAGGCTTTAGCCGGGACCGTCCGGCCCCTGGACGGACGAGGCACGGAGCCCCACGCCGCGGGACGCGGCGCCTCGATCGGCACCGGCCCCGAGAAGCCGAAGGATGAGGATTCGCAGGGGCGCGGCCTCTGGACGCGCTCGCCGGATGACGGGACAAAGGTGGGGCGGACCAGGCGCGAGCGTCACGCCGCGCGCAATTAGGCCAGGGTCCATTGGCCGCCGCCCCATGGGGCTCCTGTAAGCGGGACGGGCCTGAGGAGAGGAAGGGCAGGACAAACCCGAACCATGAAGTCGAACGAACGTAATGCATTACGCGCTACATATGCCGTCTTACCGGCGCAGCCGATTCCTTGGCCGCAGCCTCACCCGGCGGCCACGCCAAGACAGGCGACGGCCAAAGCTCCATCTGGCCGGAACCTGCCTTGGCCAGCCCCCTCAGGGGGCGAAGAGCCAGAAAGACTTGCCGGTTCCATCGGCATGTCTTTCTGGCTCTTCGGGGTGGTCCTTCTCTTGAACTTTTCTTTTTTCTTTTTCTTTTTTTTATCTCTTATCTCTCTCATACTCCACTACTCCCCCCCCTCCCTCCTCCCCATCTCTACTTACTTATTTCATTCATCCATTTTTTTAAAAAACCCACACATACATCCGTAACTGCGTAGGTGTGGGTTTTTTCAAATAAATGGATGAAGGCCCTGAAATAAGTAAGTGGAGATGGGGGTTTCCAGGAGGGAGGGGGGGATAATGGGTGCTTGGCCCTGCCCGCTCAAAAAGACGACCGTAATGCATTACGGACTGGCATGAAGGCCTGCCCAGATCCAAGGTCCCAACCGCTCAGAAGCTCAGTTCCAGGGGACTAGGGCTTCAATAGCACCTGAACGTCCACATCCAATCCGCGGGCAAGCTCGCCCAAGTGGTCCAAATTAATCTGCCTCTCCCCGCGCAGCATCTTGGAGAGGTTCGACGTGTCGATCCCCACCTCCCTCGACAACTGCCCTATGGTCAAGGTTTTGGCGATCATCAGCGCCTCGATATTTTTGATGACTCGCTTCTGGGTAGGTTTCATTCCCAGATGCTAAACGTTAATAGTCGCAAAGGTCTGGTCAACTTGACCAGACTTGACTAAAATCGGGGTCTTCCCTACCCAGACTCACGAGGCCCCCAAATGGACCCATTGCTTCAGATCACCCTCCAGGGCGGCACCGTCCACATTCTGGCACCCGAATGGACGCTCAACGCCCTTTGGGAGGCCTTCGACGAGGCACGTAGCTCGATACGAGGCCGGGCCGTGTGCGGCAACATCGTTGTCGTCCGAGCTTCATCCTGGCAATCGTCCATACGGCCTCCCCGTATAAAGCCTGCTGGCGTCAAACAGGGTACCATTAAGAGACGTTCAAAAATCCTGCAATGAGCGCTCGCCTATCACGCTGGAGGTCGGAAACGTATTCCGCGAGGCTCAAAAGTGCCCCCTATAGGGTACGTGACGGGGACCGTAATGCATTACGGTCTGACGCAAACAGACCCAACAATGCAATTTGGGAAAGGCACCAAGAGAATCAATCCTTAGGCGTCCAGCTAAGCATTTTTGATTTTGGATCAAGATAGCGAACTTCTTTGCTTCTGGGATCAAAAGACCAATCGCAAGTATCCGACTTGCCCCCATTCAAGTAGTTCAGTGTCACAACCCAAACTGGGGTCTTAAAAACGGCAGACCATCCCATGGGATCAAATCCGCCTCCCGATTTGAACATAGCCAGACACCCATCGATGTTATCCGCCGATAGTCCTTTCCCTTTTACGTCTAAAGTGGCCTGCCTGACTGCTTGAATAGCCCTCCCAGGGTCATTGCCATCATCTTCAAGCTCCGCCATAAAAGTGACCGAACGGGCAGCTTGAAGATGCACGCCAGCATCAGGAAATTCCTCATCGTTTGGTCTTAGGTCTTGAGAGGGCTGAAGATTTAAACCTTTCTCCCCAACTACAGATAGCACCGGGGCCGGTTGAACCCCTTGGCTAAAATACGCAACAACATCTACATCATATTTTCCGTATTCCCAGGGTGCCCCGACATTGGTGAAGCCCTCGGTCAAGAATTTGCCCCGCTCACCAACAATCCCCTTTGACTGCCCAATTATTTTCTTCGACATGAAAGGGCGGAGAGTAACTGACAACTCGGTATCCGGGGGCAGAGATACGACACCCGAAAGTATCATCCCATTTCCGGAGTCCCGCCGAGCTTCTAGACTCTTGAGCAGCGCGCCAGAACCGGTATTCTCGAGAAGCGGATTATGAATCTTCAGTGCATCCTTAATCTCCGTGACGCTACCTATACGATCAGCTGGCGTCTGTCGAACCATCTTTTCCACCAAGTCATCCAGAAATGCCATCTCTGGAAAAACCTCCGCTATCTTCTTGTATTGAGTACCTTGGAGGAGTGTCCCGGTATATAGCTCATTCAAGATCATGCCGAGAGCGTATATATCGGAACGGTGGTCGATTGTAGCCCCTCTTTGACGCTGCTCCGGTGCGGCATATTGAAAGTTCGCCAATCGCGCTCCTGGCCGCGTCTCAATGGAAGTAAACAAATGCTCTTCAGCAAAATGAGCAATGCCGAAATCTGCAATCGCCACATCATCCCCGTCGGCGTCGCAAAGTATATTTTCGGGCTTTAAGTCTCTATGGTAGATCCTCTGAAGGTGGGCCGATTCAAGGCCGTCCAGGATCTTCCAAAAAACCGAAAGCCGCTTATCCTCGGGCAGGCCTGCATCCATGAGGTGTCTGAGCGTCCCGGCATATTTTTTCATGACATAAAAAGGACATTTGATCCCGCCTTCCTCCCGGAATCCTTCATCAACAATCGTCACTATATTTTTGTGGGTATTACGTCGACCAAATCCGATTTCGTTCCTAAATCTCTTTGCCCGCCCTATATCGAGATTATCCGGCTTCAAAATTTTCAATGCCCATTCCGTGCCTTCGGAATCTGTGACTCTAAAGACTCGCCCCGGGCCGCCCTCACCAATCACGCCGATACCCTGGTATGAATCAGAAGAAGTTTCGAATATTTTAGGCAACTTGGAGCTGGACAAAGGTTGCTGCTTTGCCGGTAGGACGGCCGGACGGAAGGCGAGACGATCTTCAGGGTTCCAAATGCCCGCTGGTCCCATGCCAGTAGTGACAGCACCGGTTTCCGGCAAGTACATGAATGGTAGCTCTTCTGGTTGCGAATCTCGCTCGGGTCGCAGAAAGTGTTCCCTGCGCCGGTCGTACTGGTATTCCTGATCATCAACCAAGAGAGCCTCATATCCGTCAACATCCACTCCCGGCGGAATATTAAAGGAATTGGCTAATGCTGCCGGTTGGACTCCGAAATGATCCACCTCTTTGCTATCTTTGAACCACGTACCCATTAGTGACACAAGCCCTCGATATTTTGGTCCCAGATGGACGCGCAAATTTAACTTTCCGTCCGACAATTGCGCAGGCCCAAAGAAAGCTCGACGTTCCGGAACCGAAATAATCACCCCGCCTTTACGATCATCAGAGTTGCCGAAGAAATTCCTTATGCCAATCCAATTATGAACACCGACTATAGCATCAGAAAAATTGTCTAATCCCGGTTTGGCAAGCGGTTCGTTCGGCACCATCAGGTTCTCAGCGGTATTCGCCCGATAGCCAAAGAGAACAATGCCGGCCTGATCGGAATAATCTCCTTCCGCATCATACTGATCAATGCGCGTGAACTGGATGGCTCCCCCAAAGCCCACCACTTCCTGCCCAAAGAAATATTGACCGGAACTCATGCTTTCCATAATTGCCGGAAGCTTTCCCGGCACGTCCCAGGCTTCTAGGCGACTTAAATGCTTATACTTTTGGTTCTGCTCTTGAGCTTTTGGGGGCGCCGTTCCCTCTGCGTAGACCTGAATGGTCGTTATAAAATTTGCGAGGCCACCATTCCCACTCGGAATCGCAATGCATCGAATCCGAACCTGGGCATCTTCATACAAGTCATTTTCAGTCAAGAAAGCGGTTAGTCGGTCGAGTATCTCCTGGGTGGGACGGTTTTGTAGGCGATTCAGTAAGGTCATCGAACGCGCTCCTAAAATCGATCAGTCCTGGGTTGAGATTTGTAAAAAGTCTTGTTCAGTAAGTATATTCCCGGATACCAGAGACCTTCCACCTTATCTAACTGATCCCACGAAGCCCACGAAAACCATCAAACCCACGGTTTGTTGACAAACACTCGAAAATCACGATAATAGCTTTCGGAGGCTTTGGGGCGCGAAAGCGCAACATTGCCTTTTTTAATTTTTAAGGCTCTTTCCGATCTCACGGCTCTTTCCGATCTCACGGCTCTTTCCGATCACTCGGTTCTTTCCGATCACTCGGTTCTTTCCGATTTCAGGCTTGCTCCGCCTGACTCAGACGTTCCCCGGCCGGCCTAAGGTCCTTAATGTGAACCAAACTCGACACCGAGAAATTGGGATTGCCGTCAATCTCGCGTGTTGCCCTGTACTTCAAACCGAGCACCACCTGGCCGATATCCTCCAGTTCAGCACGTTTCGGCCCGCTCATCGTCCCAAACCGTACCGACCAACTGATTACGTAAGCCGCCAAGTCTGCAAGCTGGATTCCGGTCGTCAGGTCGCTGTGGACGAAGAAGGGTTCCGGCAGGACGAGATTGGCCCGTTGCTTGCCAGGCTGAGTAAACTTGAAGTAATAATCCATCTGGCCGACTAGGACATGGCTCTGACTCTTTTCAAGCTCATCAAAAACCACGAGTCCGGCTTCTACCCTTTGGTCCTCAAGAAAGTAGTAAAATCTTTCAAACAGATAGGAGTAGTCCTTCCGTAGAATCTCGCGTCCAGGCACCGGAGACGCCGGATCCACGATCGATGCAAATATCCTGCAACGGAAACGGACGCAAAGGGCCAAGATATCCTTAACAAAAGCTATCTTGGCCTGGGCCAGTGCGGTCATTTGGTGCTGGGTGGCGTGGGCGCCGTCATCCAGAGCTTCATGTGACAGCCGCCGCCGTTCCTCGTCCGGAAAAGGGGGCAACTGCCTCGCGAGCCTGAAGACCTTCTTCTTCAACAGCTTCATGGCCTTAAGCTCCCGCTTGCCAGGCTCACGATAGCGCCGACCGAAATGCCGTTCTTCGCTTTCCTGGACCGCGACCACCAAGTTCCACAAGTCCCGGTCCTGAACCGCCAGACCAGCTAAAACTTCATAGGGGGCCTCGCGGTGGTCCTGGCCACTTTCATCGACGAATAGCAGGTAAGCCACTTACAGTGCCCCCATCTACGGGAAAATTTCAGGGCCGCTTCCCTTCAGCGATACCCCTTCCGGAGACAGTAGGCCAGTAACGTTTTGATTTCAAGATCCATCCCCGCCCAAACCCTCACAAAGCCTCTCATATGCCCGTATAGGCCCAAATTCAGGCCTCCTGGGATCGGTTTTGGAGGGACTGAATAGCCCCTCCAGACCATCGGACTTTGTGTAGCACCTGTGTAGCAAAATCCCGACAAAAACCTCCCAAAGGAGGCTAATGCCGGTAAAGCTAAAATGCGGAAAACGGTAGGATTGATAGGGTGATTTCTGGATTTTCGCTTACTTTTCAAGACAGCCAAAAACCGTCAATTAAAAATTATGATACCATTGCTCTAACCAGCTGAGCTATCCCGCCGTGCCCGTCTTTATTGGGTTTCTTTCAATGCCCGCGTCCAAGGAGCTTCATCCCCCTTGGAAGGGTCCATAGTATCGCCGAAAGCGCCCGGAACTTTCAACTGATTCCTTTTCTGTATTTGGGTGCGGCCGGCGGGCCCGTCCAAGGGCCTGGAGGCCCCGAATCGGCCGGGAAATCCTGCGGCGCGCCTGCCGGAATCCGGAACGGGCCGCCGCGGCGCCTGAACCATCCGCGAAAAAAGCCGCCCCAAAAAAACAGGGCACCGGACACAGGCCCGATGCCCCCTAAACCCGGCGAAGCCGAAACTGTCAGAAGCGGTATCGCCCATGGCGGGGAGTGTGCCACTCCCTGTTCCTGGCGTCGGCCAGCTCGGCGACGGTGTAGAAACGCCGCAGCTTGAAGTGCAGCACCATGCCCGGCGTCAGGTCGTTCGGATCCCGGATCTGGTCCCGGTTGCTGTCCAGCAGCAGGGGCCAGTAGCGGGCGTCGTCAAAGACCCCGGGCTGGGCCGCGATCCACCACAGGTCGTCGCCTTTTCTCACGACGTATCTGCCTTCCGTCGTTTCGGTGGCCGGCAGCGTGGCCACCGGCGTGGAAAGGGGCGTAGGGGCCGCGGTCGGCGCCGCGGTCGGGGCGGGGGTGCTCACCGGCGTCGCCGCAGGGGCGGAGCCAGCCAGTGTGAAGGCGCCGTCCAAAGGCACCGCAAGGCCGAAGGTGGCGACCAGGGATTGGTGGAAGGCGTTCTGCGGCGTGGACATATGGTATTGGACGCCCGCGTCAAGCGCCAGGTGGGACCAGACGATCACGCGCAGACCGGGGCCGGCGAAGGCCGAATAACGGGTGTCCAATTCCTGGTTGGATGTCTTGATGAGGGCGGTGGTGTTATAGCCCACGCCGCCCAGCAGCGTCAGCGTGGTGTTCCCGAAAGTCAGGGGCATCAGGCGCAGGGCCACAGTCACGTCGTTGTCCGTGACGGGGATCGGCGTGGGTTTCTTCACCGACAGTTGGTTGTAGGACAGCTGGTTGTAGCCGAGATCAAAAGCCACCTTGGGGTCCGGAAACCATTCAAGACCCACATTGCCTCCGGCGAGGGTGGTTCCGGACATGTACACCGGCGACACGAAATTTCCGTAGGTGGCCCCCGCGTTCAAAAATAAATTCGGCTGAGCTTGGTCGGCATGCAAACCGTACGCACTGACCAGAAGCGCGAATGCCATGCCAAGGAATTTGCTTTGCATAAGAAAGCCTTCACAAACGAGATAAAGGGATGCAAATCCTCGTCTATTCGTTTTCGAGTATAGCACCTAGGCAATATTTGTGAACAATAATATAGGTTTTTGGGCAAGATCGACATTATCCGTGCACTTGTTTTTTTCACACTTTCAGCGCCTCCATGTACAGGGAATGGGGCCGATATATTTTGTTACGTTCAACGACGTCCAAGCCAAATCGATTCCAGCCCGGGATGCCGCTGCTAAACGCGTCCTTCCGTTTAATCCTCGAAAAACCGAGCTTGCCCAGAAGGTCCTTAAGGGAATGCCGGTCATACATCCATCGATGTCCGCCGCCGGTTTGGAGCATGGTCTTGGCGCCATGGAGCAGCCTGTCCTTACGGTTTCTTACAATCACCATTTTTTCGAATCTGACCATCATGTCAAAGAGTTCATGGATGGACGCCAGGTGGCCCTCCAGACCGGAACTGTCGCCCCCGTCAATTTTGCGCATCGTGGAGTTGTACCTGCCGATGATGCCTTCAAGGTCCGGCACCACCACCCTCATGACGCCGTTTTTTTTAAGGACCCGCCGGCATTCCCCCAAAAAAACCGGAGCCGAATCAATGTCTATATGCTCCAGGACATGCGAGTGATA
Source organism: bacterium (assembly GCA_035485275.1). Lineage (GTDB taxonomy): Bacteria > Oederibacteriota > JAJYGY01 > JAJYGY01 > DAIDJD01 > DAIDJD01. The sequence goes on along the minus strand of DATHOE010000011.1, from coordinate 105,416 downwards.
AACCACGTCAAAAACGGAATCCGGGAAAGGGATCCCCTTCCTCAAATCGTGGTTCAAAATTCCAGGATCCACCGAAAGGTGCTTTTGATGCCGCTCTTCGGAGATAAAGCCCAGGCTTCTTAGAACGCGTTCGACAGAGGGATGCTTGGCAAAAAAAACAAAGGGGGAGGAGTCGATGTTATTGAATTCCCAATGCATCCTATAACCGCACCCCAGGTTCAACATCGCACGTCCGTCCGGCAGGGTCTTTATTTTATGGTTACCCTTCATTGCTTCCCTTCCACAGGTGCGTGCGGTCCGGCGTCCGCAGGAATTCTCAGCCCTTCGATTCTTCGGTGTCAACGGGACAGGCGTCGCGCCCCAAAAACCGGGGATTCCCCGCCTGTCTTGGAGTGCTTCCGGTGGGCAGACTGCCTTGACAGGCCCCAATAATCCATCCCCTTTCGACTTACAAAAATGGCCTCTTTATGGTCCAAAACCCATGGTTGACCATAATATTCAACATTTTTATAAAACTTTTCGATTAACCCATAAAAACTATGCATGAATTGTCTTAAAATGTAACGGAAGGCACTTTGTGAGCAATATTTTTTGTGAGTCTATATAATCTAACAAATAATCTATCTCAGTGATCCTCAGGGATTAAACGGCGAAACGGCGCACATGGAGGTGCATCATGATCCACAACCGAGCTCTCTCTGGTGCACCTGCGGGTATCGCGACCAACGCAAATCATAAGTATCGGATCCACGTCGAGCAGAATCTCCCCCCCGTCCCCAAAAAACATAGGGTCAACAGGCAGTACTTCCCCGCGAAAATAGCCCGCATTTCGTTCACTTTTTGGGACTTGAACGCCGTCTGCGAGACCTTCTTCCGGTGGACCCACGAAGATAAACCCCGGATGGTGTCCTTGGTGAACCCCCACTCGGTGATGACGACAAAACAGGACCCTCATTTCGCGCGGGCGCTGGATTCGATGGACGTAAATCTTCCGGACGGCATCGGAATCATCATGGCGGCGAAAATCCTCGGCATACGGCAGCGGGGGCGCATCGCCGGCCCCGATCTGGTGGCTTATGTCTGCAAACACGGCAGAAAAAACAAGCTGCGCCATTACTTCTACGGCGGGAACGAAGGCGTGGCGGAAGCCATGGCTTCCAATTTGCAGAAACGTTTCCCGGGGATGATCGTCGCGGGGACGCATTGCCCGCCTTTCCGCGAAAATGAGGCGTCCGAGGACCGTCAGATCCTGGACAAGATGAACGGGCAAAAGATCGACGTCCTTTGGGTCGGTTTGGGGGCCCCCAAACAGGAGCTCTGGATGGCGAAACACCGCCAGCTTCTGAACGCCAAGATACTCATCGGCGTGGGCGCGGCTTTCGACATCCACGCCAATGTGGTAAAAAGGAGCCCCAAAATCTTCCAAAAGCTCGGATTCGAATGGCTGTGGAGGCTTATCCTGGAGCCCAAACGGATGTGGCGCAGAAACCTGAACAGCTTCTACTTCCTCAAAGAAGTTATGGGACAGAAATTCGCCTTTAAATGAGTCCCCATCCCCCAAGATCCGCGTCCCCGAAGGAAGCTCCGCTGGGGGCCCTATGCCTGTCCGCGCACTTCCAATGCGACGTCTAAGGGCATGAATATTATTTTGGTCCACAATTTTTACGGACACAGCGCCCCCTCCGGTGAAAACAAGGCGTTTGAAGCCGAAAAACGAATGCTCCGGGAAAAGGGGCACCGGATCATGGAATTCACCCGCAACAGCGACGAGGTGCGTTACTGCGGACTGTGGGGGCGCTTGCGGGCGGGGCTGTCGACGCCATGGAATTTTTTCATGGCCCGCAAGATCCGGAGGATGGCGGAATCCTTCAAGCCCGACATAGTGCACGTCCATAATGTCTTCCCCCTGGTGTCCCCGGCCGTCTTCTGGGCGCTCGACGGATTGGCACCCCGTGTGCTGACCCTGCACAATTACCGTCTGTTTTGTCCCGCCGCGATCCCCCTTCGCCGCGGGAAGATCTGCACCGAATGCCTCGACAAAAAATCGGCTTTGCCGTCCTTGCTGCACGGGTGTTACCAAAATAGCCGTGCAGCCACCCTGCCATTGGCCGTGGGCGTCGGCTTGCACCGGGCCCTCGGAACCTGGAAAAAACAGGTCGATGCGTTCATCGCCCTGACCGATTTCCAGGCCGAACAAATGGCCGCAGCCGGTTTGGAGAGGGAAAAGATCCACGTCAAACCGAATTTTTTCCCGGACGATGTGGATTGCCTTCCTTGGCCGGAGCGGGAGGACTACATCCTTTTCGTGGGCCGTTTAAGCGAGGAAAAAGGGGCGACGACCCTGGCCAAGGCCTGGCGGGACTGGGGCCCGAAAGCGCCGGAATTGAGGGTCATCGGCGAAGGGCCCCAGCACCCTGAGATGGAAGGCATCACCAGGGGCCTGCCGGTGAAGTACCTCGGCCAGCTCCCCCAGGAGGAGGTGCTCGGGCAGCTCGCCAAAGCGAAACTCCTGGTCATACCATCCGAATGTTTCGAGGGCTTTCCGATGGTCCTGGCGGAAGCCTCCGCGTTCGGGGTGCCGGCGGCCGTGTCCAACATCGGTCCGCTGCCCCGGATCGTCCGGCACCTTGAAAACGGCCTGGTCTTCTCGTCCGGGGACCGGGTTTCGATCCGGGAAACCTTGGGTATGGCCTGGAATGAACCGGGCCTGTTGGAGCGGCTCGGCAGGGAAAGCCGGAATTCTTACCGGGATAAGTACACCAAAGACAGGAATTACGGGGCCTTGATCGACATCTACCATCGAACCTTAAAGAAATAGGGGATGCTTATCGCCCGCCGCGTCATTTGGGACGGCGGATTTTAAGAGATATTTTCGAAATCCCGGAGGGCAGCAGTGTCGGATGTCGGAATCGAAAACTGTCTTCGCGGCGAGGCTGTTTTCGGGGACGACCTTGAAGGCGAAGATCTTGAAAAATGGTTCGAGGCGGAAAAAGAAGGCTATGCGCGCCTCTATGAAGTAGGAGGCAAGGGCTACAAATACCCCTACGCCTCCCTCGACAAAAAACATTTGTTGGCCCGCCTGGACGCGAAGCGCCGGTTCAAGTCAGCCTGCGCCCTCGGCGCCGCCCAGGGCGACGAGCTTCTCCCGCTTCTGGAGCGCGTGGGCGAAATCGTCCTTGTCGAACCCTCTGAAAAAGCCGGATCGGCCTTGCCCGAGGAAAAAAGGAGGGTGATCAAGCCCCGCGCCGATGGCTGGATCGACCTCCCAAACGAAAGCCAAGACCTTGTGCTGTGCCTGTCCGTTCTGCACCACATCCCCAAATTCTCGAGAACGCTCGCCGAAATCGGGCGCATCGCCGCCCCCGGGGCCCAACTCCTCTTGAGGGAACCCCTTATTTCCATGGGCGATTGGCGCCGCCCCCGCCCGGGTTTGACCCCCAATGAACGCGGCCTCCCCGCTAAAATATTAAGGCGAACAATCGAGGACTCGGGTTTCTCCGTCGAAAGCTGGATCCCCTTCGGTTTTCCGCTTACAAAGCGCCTCGGCCAGGTCCTGGGATTGTCCGCCTACAATGTCCCCGCTTTCGTCCGGCTGGATGAAATCCTGTGCCGATGGTCCTATCCGCGCCTCCGCTACCACGCAACGACCCCTTGGCAAAAGATCCAGCCAAGCGCCGTCTGCCTGGCGGCCAGAAAAATATAGGCCCGGGCCCTATCCGGATAGGGGTGAGCCCAAAGGCGGCGCGCTTTCCTCCGCCCGCTAAACTTTCGTCAATAACCACCGTCTGGCCGGTCCATCATAATAGCGGTCCAAAATCCCGCAAATCGCCAGCAGAACCGCGATCAAGACCAGTCCTGACCAGGGCGCAAAATGGGCCACACCCACGTGGACCAGGTGTTTGAAGGCGATGCTCAACAGGAGCCCGATCGGTTTGTGGAGGACGTAGAGCGCGTAGCTGACGGCCCCGAGAAAGGCGTATAGCCGGGCCTCGAGACCGTTTTTGGGTTCGCTCGCGGCCCCCAGATAGACCAGGGCCGGGGAAATAAGAAGTATGAAACAGATCTCATAGAGGGGCCGGAAATCCCCCTGGGGATTAAACCCCAAGGCGATCGCCGAGGCGCCCAACAACAGGACGGGCGGAACCCGGAAATCGGCCTTCGGCATCCGCTGCAACAGGAGGCCCATCCCGAAGGAAAAAACGACCCTCGTGGCGGCCATCCAGGCCGAATCCAAGCCCGGCGCGGAGCCGGAATCCACCACGCACCGCGTCGCCGCCAGGATCAGGCTCAGCGCCGAACACGCCAACAGCGCCAAAAGCCGTTTCCGGCTCAAGGAAGGCCAAACCTGGCTGTAGGCAAAATTGACCAATAGTTCCCAAAACAAGGACCAGGCGACGGTGAGAAGCGGAAACAGGTCGCGCATAAAAAAGGAGGGTATGAAAAAGACATTCAAGGTGAGGGACGCGCCGATTTCAGCGTAGGTGACCTGTTCACCGACCCTCCCGAAAAGCATGCCTCCCAGCATCGCGGCAAGCCCCAACAAGGTGCCCAAAAGATAGAGGGGGTAAAAACGGACCAGCCGAAGAAGCATGAAGGAACGCCAATTCAGCCCCTGTCGCAGGCGTTCTGAATAGGCCCCGGCGACCACGAAGCCGCTCAGCACGAAAAAAAGGTCCACGGCCAAAAAACTCTCGTTGAAACGGAACTTCCCGAAATAGATGTCGTTATGACGCACAAGTATCAACAGGGCCGCCACGCCCCGCATGCCGTCAAGAGTCAGATACCGTTGTTTGTTCGGCAAGCTAGAAACCCCTCAGGTCCGGAATCCGAGCCCCGGAATTCCATGCATTCGTCCCGCGGCCACCGGGACCGATGGCCCCGCCTTCACCCTGCATGCGATTCTATCGCCCCGGCGAAGCCCTCCACGGCCGCGTCAAAGGCGGATCCCATTTTCGGCGGCCGCTCCTTCATGATCCCGGCCTTGCCCAGGGGCCGGCCGGAGGCGAGCCAATATTCGATGGCCCTCTCCAAGTCCCCCTCCTTCGCGGGGTTAAAAACCGTCCCATTCCGGCCGGGCCGAATGAGGACCTTCGCCCCGACGGCCTCGGCAACGACCGCAGGAATCCCGCCGACCAGGGCCTCGTTCACGACGGCCCCCCAAGGCTCAAAGTCCGAAGGCAGCACCAGCACGCACCCCAGCCTGAACCACGCGTAAAACTCCGGACCTTCCAGATGTCCCATGAACAGCACTTGATCCGATATGCCGAGCCTACGCGCCATCGTTTCCAGGGCTTGCCTTTCCGATCCCGATCCGACCAGAACCAATTGATAAGGTGCGTCTTTCGATATTCGGGAAAAGGCGCTGATCAGGCGGTCGACCCTTTTTTCCGGGGAAAGTCGCCCCATATAAAGGACCACCTTCCTCCCCACCAAGCCGTATTTTATAAGGCATCGCCCGGCGTTCCCGGCCGCGGCGCCCACTTTTCGCAGGATATTTTTTTCGGACTGCACATTGGGACAAATACCGGCCGCGCCCTTGAAACCCAGCTTCCGCCTGTAAAAATCCTCGGTTTCCTTCGAGTATAAAATCAGCGAGGCGATCCTGGGAAGCAGGAGCCGCTTCCAGCCCCGGCGGAGGGGGCTCTCGGCCCGGATCACTTCCGGGTTGTCCGCCGTCCAGACTATGTGCCTGTGGCCGCCGCCGCGCCCAACCAAAAAGGACGTCGCAAATCCGAACTCCGAGGTGACCACGGCATCGGGACGGAATGCGTCGATCTTCTTCCCCAAACCCAGGGCTAGCCTTCTGTTTATGAGGCTGATCCCGGAATCCAGGTATTCAAAATCGAACTTGATGTCCTTAAACCAGGTTCCGATCGTATCCTTCTGGTACCATATTTTTTTGTCGAGAAACACGACCTTCAACACGAACCTCTTCGCCAAGGCATTGAAGAGGTCGATGCGGTAGGGCGCAGGGGCCGGATGGATGATCAGGAGCCTTTTTTTGGCGGCCATCGTCTAAACCCCCCGCTTTCGCCTTGAAAAATCGGGGGCCAACAGCCTGGCCATGGGCAACACGAAGAACAAAGGCCAAAAAAAGCCGCCGTGCCTTCTGCAAAAATAGAGATGTTGGGAGGGCGGAAGGCCCTTGGGCGAAACCAGGCTTCCCCACCGTTCGGACAGGGTCGCTTTAGGCCGGCTTCTCCCGTTCAAATCGCATTTGCCCACGTAATCCGGGGTCAGGATGAGCGGGATCCCGACTTCGGCGGCCCGCAGCCCGAGATCGATATCGCCGAAGGCATGCACAAAGCGCGCCGACAGCCCGCCGAGCAGATTCAAGGTCCGGCCGGGTATCAACAGGCAGTTCCCGTTGAAAGTGTCGCACTTTTGCATAAGGCCTTTCGGGTCCAGTCGCACGAATCGAAAACGATGCCACCTGCTTGCCCGGACCAATCCGCCGTAGGTCGTGGAGGGCGCCGCCGTCGCGCGGATCGCCCCTACGATGATGGACCTCTTGTCGGCCTGGAGCGCCGAGGCCTTCAACATTTCGGCGAGCGCCCCCGGCATAAGGACCGTGTCGTCGTTCAGGAACAGGACCAGGTCATCTTCCGGCCTCACGGCGCGCTCGACCAAATAACGCATGGCCCCGCACCAATAATAGCTCCCGTCCCCGTGATACACCTTTTCCGCCAGCCCGGCCTTCTCCACGGCCTGCGCCGTCCCGTCCGTGCTTCCGTCGTCAAAAAGGGAGACGGCGATCCTGGCTTTCTTAAGTGCGGACCTCTGGGACCTCAAGGCGCGGAGGCACGCCAGGGTCTTTTCCCTCCGGTCATGGCACGCGATCAGCACCCTGATCCTGATCATGGCCGCCCCGCGCCGTTTGCGCCAAGCCCCAGCCTCAGCGCGCGCCCAAGAAACAAAAACGCGATGACCGTCACCGCGGAGAAGGACGGAGAAGCCGAGCTGAAATATTCCACGGCGACCGCGGCAAGCAAGGAAATGACGGCGGCGTCCTCCGTCCGCCTGGCCTTAAATCCGTTCATCACCCCGGAAGCCATGAGGTACAAGAAAGGAACCAGGAGCGGCAAGCCGCCTATCCAAAGGAGGTTCAAATAGCCGCAATCGATCCCCGCCGCGGTCCCCCCGCCGAAACTCCCCGACTGGAAGATGTGCCCGTTGCCGATCGCCACCGTGCCGGGGCTAAGATCATGGAAAAAGCGCCTGAACTGTTGGCTTCTCGTGTCCTCCAGGACCCGGGCCCCCAGCATCTTCGCCGAGCTCCCGATGATCCCCTGGTCGAAAAAAACGAACGCGCCGAACGCCGCCGCGGCCAGGGCCGGGAAAACCACCGAATAGACGGCCAATTTAAGCGCCACCCATTCGACATTGCGGCTTTTCATCCAATCCCTAAAGATCAGGAATGAGTACAACATCACCGCGAATATGACGATCTGCAGGCGGTCCATCAGGACAACCGCGGAAATCAAGAAGGCCAACAAAGGCACCATCCCGCCAAAAAACCTCCATCCACGGCTGTTCATGCCGCCCGCCGCCACCAGCATCGCCGTGGCCCCCAAAAACAGACTCGGTTCGAAAACCCAGCGGTAGGCTTCGGACCTGTTGGCGCCGTCCATCTTCAGGAGCCCGAAAAAAAATATCCAGGTCGCGACCCAGGCGAAACGGATGATCCATTTTTTCAAGGTCGGCCATGCCCGTTCGTCCGCCCCCCAACAGACCACCCCCATCACGACCATGGTACCCGGGGCCAGCTTCCCGTAGATCAGCGCGTTGGTCTGGAACCACTCCGCGTTGAAATCGTGGACAAAGACCAGGGCCACGGACCACGCGAAGAGGAACAGCATGGCCCAGCGGGGATAGGCGCCTACTTTCCTGATATTGAACACCCAACCGGCCAGCCCCGCCGAACCCACCAACAAATAGGCCATCCTCGTCAGCCACAAGAGGAAAGGCGCCTGGGAGTAGTCGACCTCGGCGAAGGAGACCTGGCTGCCCTTGCCCAGTACGTTGGCCCTGCTGAAAAAGGGGGTGAAGTAGGCGTTGGTCAGGAACAGGAGGATTATCCCGGACAAAATTGCCGACACCGAAAACGCGCGCACCCATGCCCTGGAAGGACGCGCATGGGACCTGGGATCCGGGCCGGCGCTCATCTCAAGTCCCTGCCGACTATCTCACCATAGGCCCGGATATAGGCCAGGGTCACGGACCTGGGCGAAAAATCCCCACGGACCGCCCGGCGGCCGGCCGCCACGAGCCGGCGCCGCAGCGCCCCGTCCTCCCAAACACGGCTCATCGCGCCCTCCAGGCTCTCCGGGCTTTCTATGTCCGCCAAGAGCCCGGCCTCCCCCCCGCCCAGGACATAGGGCACTCCGCCGATATCCTGGCCGCCGATCACCGGCAGGCCCAAGGCCATCGCCTCCAGTGGGGCCATGGGGCAGGCCTCCTCCCGCGAAGGCAGGACATAGAACCTGCAGGTGCGCACGAAACCGAGCAAAGCGGGCCTTTTCAAGGCCCCTTTGAATTCGACCCCGGCGGCCGCGCCATGAGCCCTTGCCCAAGCTTCGGCCCGCCCGCCCGCCTCATGGCCATAGCCGAGCAGGGCGAGCGTGGCCCCGGGCCTTTTTTCCCGGAACGATGAAAAGGCCTTGAGCAGGGTGGCCGTGTTTTTCAGGGCATTCCAGCCGTTGGCGGCGCACACGAAATCGGCGCCCTGGCGCCGGCCACCACCGCCTTCAGGCCCGGGCAAGCAAGCCATGTTCGGGATCATCCAGGATCTGCCCGCGTACCCCATATGCTCACGCCATTCCTTTTCCAGGTATGGCGACACGAAGGTCATCCGTTTCGCCCGTTTAACGACCCTTCGGGCCATCCACAGGCGCATCCAGCGATAGAAGTCAGGAACGAACGCCAGCACCCGTTTCGGGGCGTCATGCGCGCTGATCAGGGTCCTATGCCCGCTGTCCAGGGCCGCCAGGGCGTACTCATAGGTCCAGTGCGCGTGGACCAGGTCGACGTCCGCGGCCGCCATCCTCCCGCGCAGCCAGGTCCGCTCCCGCAGGAAATGGTCCAAAACCCTGAGCTTGGCCCGCCTCCGCTGCGTGCCCACGTGGATCCGCAAACGCGGCCCGCGCAGAATCTTGGACTCCCCAAGAAGGGGATCCAGCGTGAATATTTCCAGGCTCCATCCCAGCTTGAGAAGGCATTCCGCGAGGTCGGTGACGGGGACGCCCCCATAACCCAGGGAAAGGTCCTGCCCCTTATCCAGCCACGGCTTGAGCCTCGAAACGGTTATGGGGCCCGCCAATCCGAGCCGGAAGGTCATGACAGCGCCCCCGCCAGGCGCGCCGGGACTCCGGCCGTTGTCGAGATTTTCTGAAGCAGCCAACGTTCATCCGTGGACAAGAGGCGCCGTTTCAGGGCGAACCATAGGATGCCCGACGACGCCGCCGCGGCCACGATGACCGCCGACAAACGCACTTCAGGGGGCATGCCCCATCCCGAGATGAGCGCGTCCGCGGCCTTCGCCGACGCCGCCACCGCCAGACCCAGGCCGCATGCCCTGCCGATGATCTTGGCCCAAAAAAGGGGGCCCAAATCCGCCAGACCGCGCATCCGGACCGCGAGCACCAGGAACCTCAACATCATGAAACCGGCCACCGCCCAGGCGAAGAGCCTGAAGGACCCGAACCGGACCATCAGAGCCAGCAGGACGGAACCCAGGCCCAAGGACAGCATCTGGGCCTTGAATTCGAGGTCCGGCCGGCCCACGCCGTGCGCGTAGGATCCCAACATCGCCATCAGGCAGAAAAAGGGCGTGGCCAGCAAAAGCGGGACCACGATCGGGGCGGCCGCGCTCCAATCGGAGCGCAGCACGCCGAGGACCAGGGTCGACGGCACGGCCGCCGCCGCCAGGCAGATGGGGAAAACCACCAGGGCAAGCAAGCCCAGGACGGCCTTCAAGGTCCTGCCGACCGCTTGGGGCTTGTGGGCGGCCCGCGCGTAGGTCGTGACGGAGACCTGCTGCAGGTTTCCCACAAGCAAGGAAACGGGGTTCTCGACCAAGGCCTGGCTCCGATTGTACAGACCCGTGTCTACGAGCCCATAAAAACGGCTGACCAGAAGCATGTCCACGCTCTCTATGCCCCAATTGATGATGTTCGAGGCCAGGACGCTGCCCCCAAAACCGAAAAAGTCCTTCGGCGGCTTCTCGAATCGGAGGCGCCACCGGATCCGCGACACGTAGGCGAGCAAAACCAAATTAGCGAGGGACTGGCATAGCTGCGCGGCGATCAAACTCCAAACCCCAAACCCCTCGGCCGCCATGCTGACGCCCACGAACAGGTATCCGAGGACGTAGGAGACGATTTGCGCTATCTGGACGTTCTTATGCCTCATGCCGCGGCGCAGCACGCTCGCCGGCACCTGGCCAAGGGCCTGCAGCGTGTAGACCGGCGACAGGGCGCGGAAAACCGGGGCGATCTCCGGTTTCTGGAACAGGCCCGCCAGTTGGTCCGCCCCGAAAAAAGTGCCCGCCGTGAGGATGAGCCCGAAGCAAAGCTGGAACGTCAGGGCAATTTCGATGTCCCTGGGCTGGATAGTCGGCCTTTGAATCAGCCAGACCCCGAAGCCGCTGTCGGCCAGGAGCATGCCCAGTCCCACCAGGACCGTGGCCACTGCGATCTGCCCGAATGGCTGGGGGCCCAGCAGGCGCGCGAGGACTATACCCGCGCCCAAGGACGAGACCACCTTGGCGCAGGCGCCCAAGTAGGACCATTTCAGGGAACGTACAGCGGCCTGGGAGAGGCTTTGCTCCCGGGGGGCATCTTTCCGCATCTTGCGCCCCGAATTTTTCCCGGCGCCGTCCTTGGACCCAATGTCTCCGACGTCCGGCTTACTTCTTCTCTTCATAACTGTAGTAACCTTCACGGTACCCGTAGCCGTAGGAGTACTTCTGCATGTCCACGGCGTTCAAAATGCAGCCGAAAAAGCGGGGATCCCCTTTGCGCAGGCGCTTGACCGCGCTTTCCACCTCGATCAGCCGGCCGACGCCGTAACGGGCCGCCAGCACCACGCCGTCCAACTTGGAGGCGAGCAAAACCGAGTCGGTCACCGGAAGGACGGGCGCGGCGTCGAAGACTACGTAGTCGAACTTCTTCTTCATCCCGTCGATGACGGACTGGAAATTCTCGGATTCCAGGAGCTCCACCGGGTTGGGCACCCTCACCCCGCAGGGCAGCAGCCAGAGGTTCTTCGTCTCGGCCGCGAGCACCATCTGGTCCAGGCTCCCCTGTCCGCTCAGCAATAGCGGCAGCCCCTGATCCGCCCTGGCCTTGACCCCGAAGATTTTATGCACCGTCGGCTTGCGGAAATCGGCGTCGCACAGGAGGACCCGCTTCCCAGATTGGGCCAGGGCGACGGCCAGATTGGCGTTGCACAGCGTCTTCCCCTCCCCGCGGTTCGCCGAAATGATGGCTACGGTCTTCCGCTTCGGCCCGAGCCCGGCGAAGAACAGGTTGGTCTTCAGGATCTTGAAGGATTCTGCGTAATAGGTGTTGGCGAAGGATGTTTGATCGATCAAATGGGCGGGGCTGTGCAGGTCCCGGTCATTCCCGCTTTTTTTGGGGAGCTCCGGCCTCCAATTTTTCTCGAGCCTGAAGTTGGGGATCAGCACCAATAAGGGGAGCCCGCTGCGCTTGGCCAGCTCCTCCTCGCCGTCCACCTCCTGCCTGAAATGATCCCAGGCCAGGACAAAGGCGAGGGACAGGATCCCCGAGGCAAGCAGGGCCAGGAGGATAATCCGGCCTTTTCTCGGCGCAATCGGTGCCGTCGGGGTCTCCGCTCCGTCCACCACCACGATCGACGTGTCGTTGGCGTTCTCGTTGATCCTGGCTTCCTGGAGTTCCCCCAGAAGCACGACATAGACGCCTTCGCCCACCTTCAGGTCGCGGGAGAGGCGGTTGTAATCCATGGTGTCGGTCGGGAATTTCCCCATGGCATGGTCGAACTGGGACTCCGCGGCTTTGATCTGGGCGTCTATATTCTGGATGGCCGGATGGTCGGCATTGAATCGGCTGGACAGCTCCGCGCGTTCCATCTTCAGGTAGATGATGTCGTTCTTCAGTTTGACCAGGGGGTCGATCGCGGGGTTGCTGTCTCCGCCGGGGCTGGTGATCTGCCCCAGGCTGGTCAAACTTTTGTTCTTGGACGAGAACTCGCGCAATTGCTCCTCGTCGCTGTTCAATTGCGTCTTCACCCTCTTGATCTCGTCCTCGATGAACACCCGCCGGCTGCGCGCGCCGATGCGGGAAAAATCGAGGTTCGCGTCGATGAATCCCTGGGCCAGGGCGTCGGCCAGCCGGGCCACCAGCTGGCGGTCCCTGGCGCGGACCTGTATGGTGAGGATGGTGCTGTCGCTGACCTTCGTGACCGTCATCTGTTTCTGCAGCGTTTCCGCCACCGCGGTCAGTCCTGCCTCGGCATATTCGTCTGCGTATTCCGCGCTGGCCGTCAGCCCCACCGCCTCGACCGCGCGTTTAGCCACATTGGTGCTCTGGGCGATCTCCAGATAGGTCGACATGAGGTCGCTGTTGTTCCCCTCGGGCACGGACAATTGTTGAAGGAGGGAGCTGTTGTCGGCGTTGGCCGGCAATTTGATGGAAACCTGGGCCTGCCAAACTTTCGGGGTGACTAGGCAGTAGCCCAACGCAAGGGCCAAACAAATGCCCATCGTCCCGGCGATGCCCCGGTCGTGCTTCAATATCCGCCGGAATAACTCCCGAAAGTCGATTTCGTCGTCGGACTCTCCGACCAAGGATTTCACTTCGCCCGGGGGATCGATCACGGATAACTCAGAAATGGGAAGTATGGGGGTGCTTTGGTCCGCAGGGAGCCCGGACCAGCGTCAATGACCCCGTTGATATTCCGCTTCGGAGACTATGGCTGCCGTGGCAATAATACCGGTGAGGATGCCCAGGATGGCTCCCCAGTCGCCGAAACTGACCGGCCAGTGGCTCATCGGCACCATGATCGTGTCGCCAGGATAAAGGAGGGGCTGGGACTCGGTGCAATGGGCGTCCAGGAGGTACTGTTTCAAGGGCAGCGGTATCCGCCGATTGCCGCGGATCAGCATGGTCCCGTTGAGGTCGGCGTGCTCCGTGGGCCCTCCGGCCGCCGCCAGCATGCCCAGCAGGCCCGGATTGCCCCGCACCGGGTATTTCCCGGGCTTGTACACCTCGCCCATGATCGACACCGCATAGGTGGCGGAATCGGCGATGATCACGGTGATCTGCGGATTCTTTTCAAAGCGCAGCAGATGTTTGGCGACCTCCGCGCCGGCCTGGGTCTGGGTAAGGCCCGCGACCTTAACCTGCCCGGCGAGCGGCAGAACAATCACCCCGGATGAATCGACCATATATTCATCCGGAAAACCGCTCCCTTGGGGTACGGAGGATCCGCTCGCGGTATCGGAACCCAGGTTAACGGGTATGACCCCCTCGCCATAAACAAAAATTTTAAGGATGTCCCCCGGTCCGATAAGAAAGGGGGGGTAGTCCTGGGGTTCAAACAGGGTCAATTTGGCCTGCGGAGGTGGGACTTGATCCGCTTTTACCATTCCAGGTGTGGAAAATAGGAAAAAAGAAAAAGCTAAAAAAATATGCAGCCAGGCATCCCTTAGGCCCCGGCTAGCTATGATTGCTTTGCTTTGAAACATGGCTATTTTATAAATCTAAGGCCATTTTTTGTCAATGGACTGCATCGTTAGCTGGGCGAGCGCCGATCCTAGCCGCCGGCTTTAACTTCCTTGGGCCCGGCCCCCAGGGACCACCACAGCAGCCACCAGGCCCCTGGAAGCACCAGCCAGGCCTCCCAAGGGTGCGCCAGCCCCGGCTGGGTCGACAAGCCTAGGCCCTGAGGAAGGGCAATAGCCCATTTGCGGCTGGCCATGAGCAAGCCCAGGACCACACACAGGGCGGTCCTGCGCCAAGGCGTCAGATCCGGCCACAGGATGCTGAGCAGCACGAACTCAAGGTACACCAGCCCCCATCCGACCGGCCGCGCCCAATACAACAGGATAAAGGCCAGCGCAAAGGTCCGGGCGAAACCCAGGTCCCGGCCTTTCGCCTTCCACAAGGTCAAGCCCAGCATGAGCGCCCCCAAGGCCATGACCGCGGCGGTGGCCATGCCCAGGGGCAGGCCCGCGCTCACAAAAGCCTGCAGGGGGGTCCGGTTCCAGCGGCTCATGGGCGCCTGATCCGCGGGGGACAGGGCCAGCCACAGGTAATCGGGGAGGTGGAGCAGGTAGTGCAGGCTGTCGGCTCGAAGGGCCGGGGCCCAGCTCAGCACTTCCAGCCCCACCAGGCCCAGCGTCAGCAGACCCGGGAGCGCCCATCGCCGCAGGAGCCCCTTGGGCGCGGAACCCGAGACTCCATGGATCAGGCCATAGGCCAGGAAAAAAGCGGCATAAAAGGGCTTCACCAGGACGATGAAGGCGATGAGCGGCGCGGCCCAATAGGCCTTCCGGTGCCAGAGCAGGACCGCGGCCAGGAGCGTCAGGAAAAGGAGCAGAAGCTCGACGTTCCCCGAACGCAAGGCAGTGTAAATTTCATAGGTGCAGGCCACCAGCACGAGGAAAACGGGATGGGCCCCGGATTCGCGTATCCACAGGAAAGAGAAGCCCAGGATGGCCAGGATGAGCAGGACCGTGAAGGCCTGCTGCGAAAGGCCCGTGAACAGGACCAGGCGGGCCAAGGTTGGAGGGTACATATAGGTGCCCGGCCTGGGCGACTGGTCCGTCAACTCGCGGCGTACGGCGTCCCATTGCCCGGAGACGCGGGCGGCGGAAATGTCCTGGTCAAGCTGGTGGAAGAAGAGCCAGGTGGAACGGGCCTCCTCCAGGGACGGATAGGGGCTCCGGCCCTGGCGCAGGACTTCCGCGGCATTATGGTAGGAAAAAAAATCGACCGGGCTGCTGTCGGCCGGGGCTTGGGCGAGGCCCGCGAACAGGCTCAGAAGCCAGATGCCGAAGCCCGCCCAGCAGAGCGTCCTGATCAGGGGCGCAAAACTCGCGGCTTCCGGGGCCCTCCGGCCCAAACGCTGCTTTTTCATGCTGCTGCTTCCGTCCCGGCAGTGCCCGCACCCCCACCGCACGCGATCGCGCGGAACAGGCGGTCCTCTTTCATGAGCAATTCTGCGGCATCATAAGCCCAAAGCCGGGTTGGAACCACCGCAATGAGCCCCTCAGGCTCACGGCCACAAGGCCTTTACCCGCCGCTCGCGGGGGACTTCATTCCATTTTGAGGTACATGGGCAGTTGCACGTATTCCAGCCAGTACTTCTCCAGCATGGTGACCAGCCCCACGATCTGGAGGTAATCAAAGGGTTTGGTCACGACCGAGTTCGCCCCCAGGCGGTAGCCGTCCAGGATGTCGTCCTTGAACTGGGAGGTGGTCAGGAACACCACGGGAATCGTGCACAAGGCCGGATCGGCGCGGATCGCCTGAAGGGCCTCCTTGCCGTCCATGACCGGCATCTTCATGTCGAGGATGATCAATCCCGGAAGGATATGCCCGTTCCCCGGGCCTTGCTTCATCCGCAGCGCGTCCAGCAACTGCTGGCCGTCATGCACGAAGGTCAGGGGATTGGACAGGGCCGCGTCCTTGAAGGCGTGCGCAAGCAGACGGCAGTCGTCCTGGTTGTCGTCCGCGACCCAGATCGGAATCCAGCTTCTGTCCTTCTCCATTCGCCCCCCCAGGCAGGTCTAGGCCGCCGCTTCCAGCGCCGGCAGCGTCCAACAAATGGCGGTCCCTTCGCCGGGCCTGGATTCGGCCCAGATCGACCCCCCGTGCGCTTCCACGATCCTTTTGGAGATCGCCAGGCCCATGCCGTCCCCCTGCATGGCGCCCCCTTCGAGGCGCGTGAAAAGGGTGAACACCGCCTCGCGATGCTTCGGATCGAAACCCTTGCCGTTGTCCTCCAGGCGGAACATCCATTCATGGTCCCTGCGCACGGCGCGCACCGAGATCTTCGCGGGGCGTCCGGGGCTCCGGTACTTCAGGCTGTTGCTGATCAAATTTTGGAACAGCGAGAAAATGTGCTCGGGCACCGCCTTCACGGCGGGCAGCGGGCCGACGTCGATGTTCGCCTGCGCCTCGGCGATGGGGACGGCCAGAAAGCGGATCGCGGCGGCCAGGATCGGGCCCAGCTCGCAGACCCCGAACGCTTCGTCCGGCGAATCCAGATGGGCGTATTCCACGAGCGCGACGATCATGCTGTGCAGCTGTCCGGCGCTCCTCTCGATCACCTGCAGGTGCCCGAGGCTCTCCTCCCCCAGGATGTCCTTGCTGCTGTGCAGCAGCAGCCCCGCGTAACTGGCCATGCGCCGCAGCGGCGCCTTCAGGTCGTGCGAGGCGATGCGGGTGAACTGTTCCAGCATCTCCCGGCGCTGGCGCTGCGCCTCGCAGCGCCCCCTCCAGGCCACCATCGAAAGCAGGGTCCGGATCCGGGCCTGGAGTTCGCGGGGGTGGAAGGGTTTGAAGAGGTAATCGTCGGCGCCCGCCTCCCAGCCCCGCAGCAAGGCGCTTTGTTCGGTCAAGGCGGTCAGCAGCACCACGGGCATGGCGGCGGTGGCCGGGTCCGTCTTCAGGGCGCGCGTCAGGGCGATGCCGTCCATGCCCGGCATCATGACGTCGGAAAGCACCAGATCGGGCCGCCAGTCGCGCGCCTCACGCAGGGCTTCCCGTCCGTCGCCCACGGCCCGCACCCTGGCGATGGGGGCCAGCAGGCCGTCTATGTAGGCCGTGAGCTCTACGTTGTCCTCGGCGATGAGCACTTTGGGCAAGGGAGCGCGGTCGTCGGCCGCCGCCGCGGCAAGCGGCGGCGCGGCGGCCGGGGCAGCCGCCGGCGCGTTCCAGGGGATCGCGCGGCGGGGCGACGGCGCCTGTCCGCTCGCCGCCGGCGGCGCCGGGCAGCGCACGGTGAAGACGCTTCCCTCGCCGACGCGGCTTTGCAGCTCCACCGTCCCGCCCAGGGCCGTGGCGCATTCCTTCACCAGCGCCAGGCCCAGGCCCGTCCCCTCGAACCGGCGCGTCGACGAGGCTTCGGCCTGGCTGAACTTCTGGAACAGCTTGGCGCGGTCCTGGTCGGATATCCCGATGCCCGAATCGCGCACCTCCAGCAGCGCCTGGCTGTCCGCCACGCGCAGGCGCAGGGACAGCCTCCCGCCGGACGGCGTGAACTTGACCGCGTTCGACAGGAGGTTGAAAAGGATCCGTTCATAGAGGTAGCGGTCCGTCAGGATCGGCGGATCGCAGGGGCCGATGTCGGCCTCCCAGCGCAGCCCCTTGGAGGCCAGCGCGGGGCGGAAGTCCTCCGCCACCGCCGCGCAGAGCGCCGAGAGATCGGTGGGTTCGAGGTTCGTCGGCATCCTGCCGGCGTCCAGCTTGGCCAGGTCCAGGATGCCGTTGATCAACTGCAGCAGGCGCAGCATGTTGTTGCGCATGATGCCCAGGACCGCTTTCTGCCGTTCCGGCACCTCGCCGTATTCGCCCCCGAGCAGGGACTCCAGCGGGGAAAGGTTCAGCGTCAAGGGGGTGCGCAATTCATGGGTCACGTTGGACAGGAAGTCGTTCTTCATGCGTTCGATGCGCGCCAGACCCGAGACCATGACGTTGAAGGCCTCCGCCAGATTCCCCAGCTCGTCCGCGGACCGGACCTCGACGCGCACGGCCAGGTCCCCCCGGGCCGCCTTCGACGCGGCGTCGCCGATCTCAAGCACACCCCGGGCGATGTTGCGGCTCACCCACAGGGTGATGGCCAGGGTGACGAAACCCACCATCAGGGAGAGCAGCACCATGCTCTGGATAATGGCGGACTTGGCCCAGCGGGCCACCTGGCCCATGAGCCTGGAAAATTCGTTCTCCAGCATGGTGAGGGAGGCGTTGACCTGCCCCAGGCCGAGGATGAACGCGGCGTTCGCCGCAGGACTGTCCTTCCCGTCCAGGGTCAGGGCGTGGTAATCCGAGGCCATGTCCCTCAGGCGGAGAAGTTCGGTGTCGCCCTCGCCCCAGACGTCGATGGCTCGGTGGATGGGGGGGTAGCGGTTGAGGTAGACCAGGAGCAGGGACATGCCGCGGACGTCGTCGGGGTCGTTCTGCGCCAGCACAAAGGCGGCGTCCGTGACCCGCAAATCGGGCTTGGGGCGGGATAATTCCATGCGCGCGAGGTGGTCGGCTTCGGGAATGGACAGGTAACTGAGGTAGGTCTGGTAGTCGGCTTCGCGGTGGGAAAAGGCGTACTTACTCAATCCATAGACGGCGTTTTTCTGGGCCTTCGCCCACAAGCTTTCAGCGCCGACAAGCGCCCGCACACTCGAAAGAAGCTCCAGGCCGAAGATGTTGATCGAAACCAATATTGCCAGGTTAACGGCAACGATTCCGACCATGGCGTAGAGTTTTTTTTGAATGGGCAGGTTCTTTAGCCAGCGAGTGAGCTGACCGTACCAGTGCATGGCTAATTATAGGAAATCGGCGCCAAAAGTTGAAACGCCAATTTCAATAATCAGTCCTCCCCGCCGACTCCGTCCTCTTTCCGCCGCGTTTCAAGGGGCGATTTGGCGGCGGTGTCGGGGAGCCGCCGTTCGGTTTGGCCGTTGCGGCCTCCGAAGTGCGCGGATGGGGACGCCGGGGGGCCGGGGGCCTTGGCCCCGTCCGTCGGCAGCGCCGCGGCGATGTCCACGGGCAGGGGCACGGCGGCCACCAGGCGCGTTCCGGGATCCAGAACTTCCCGCTGGGCGGCGACGATGGCTTCACTTTCGGTCGGTTGCGGAAGCGGATGGGGATCAGGGGAGGGCATTGGGGTCTCCGGAGAATTGGACGATGAAGAAGGGAGCCTGGGGCGAGGGCTCATGCATCGGGGCCGCCGTAGGCCTTCTCCCAGAGCCTGCAGCCGCCCTCGAAGGCCCTGGCGTTGTCCGCGAGGCGGACGCCGGGCGGGGTTTTCTTGAGGAGCCTGGCATTGCCTCCCCCGAGCACGACGTCCTCGGCCTGGAAGGCGTTCTTAAGCAGCCCAACCACCTGCGCCACGTGCTCCCGCCACCTCTTTTTTCCCAGCCGTTCCAGGCCGGCCATGCCGACGTAGTCCTCGAAACTGCGCCCCTTTTTGTAGGGCAGGTGGGCCAGTTCCATGGGTTCCAGCACCTTGTCCACGATCGCAGCCGATCCCAGGCCCGTACCCAGCCCCAAGAAGAGCATGCGCCCGCCCCGATAGTTTCCCAAAGCCTGCATGGCAGCGTCATTGACGATCTTCACGGGCTTGCCGAAGGCGACCCTGAAGTCGAATCCGACCCAGCCCGCGCCGAGGTGGCCTGGATCCGCCAGGGGACGTCCATGCACCACGGGCCCGGGGTAACCCAGGGAGACCGCGTCGTAGTCCCAGCCCTTCACCGCGTTCGTGAGCTCCTTGACCATGCGTCCGGGGCCCATGCCCGGCCCGGAGGCGAATTTAACCCATCGCTTCTGTCCGGTGGCCAGGGCTTTCACGTGGGATCCGCCCACGTCAACGACCAGAATTTTTCTCATGGAAAGCGCCCCCCAACCCGTTCCGGGCTGAAAAAGAAGCGAATCCGCCCCTGCTTAAAAATGCGTATGGAGCGGCTTTTATTCCCTGATCCGCGGGCCGCGATGCGATCAGGGCAAAAATAGATCCTTCAACAGGACAAAAAAGGGCCAGGCGCTGCCGCGTAAGCGGTCGGTCCTGGCCCATTGCGTCCGGATCCGGCTTGGGGGGGGTAATGCCGGAAACCGAACGCAACGCGTATTGGGCGCAAATCTGCCCCCCAGGGTCCGGATTTGCCTATCAAGCTGTGACGGTGCTCAGGCCGTCAATTTTTCCAAAGCTCGGAAACGTCCACCTTGAAGGCGTCTGCGATCTTTTTCAGAGTCATCAAACTGGGCGTTCTTTGGCCGGTCAAAACGAAGAAAAAATAGCTCCGGGACATGTTGGCTTCCAGGGCGACCCTCTCGAGCGCCCATCCACGTTCCTTTACCATTCTTCGAATATTCCGTTCGATTCTCGCGGCATAAGGGTTTTTCATGGCCACAGCTTATAGCTTGATCGCGGCCTGTCAGTCATCGTTGAGTAGACCAGAACGACGCCATGGCGGGCTACGGTGGCGCGGGTTTCAAGGCTCATGGCTGCCTCCACGCGATCGGGGACTACCCGACCCCCAGCCCCTCCCTAAAGCGCCCGGAAGCCGGGTTCAAACGGCAATCCCGATTCGGATGGATTCTTGGAGCGCCGCCCAGGATGTCGCCGGCGGCTGAGGTGCTACTTCATGCTTCATCCCGACAAAAAATTCCGTCCAAAACGAAACCGGAACTACCGTAAATCAGCCTATACCTTGTGGGGCGCCTGTCAGTCATCGTTGAGTAGACCGGAACCGGGGCTTGGCGCGCCCGGAAGGCGGGCGGATCAGGCCGGCGAGGCCCCCGCATGCACGTCCAGGCAATAGTGTTCGATGGCCTTGATGAGGTTCAGGAAGGGCTCGACCTCGTGGGGCTTGCGCACGACCAGGTTGGCCCCCAGGTCGTAGCAGTGCCAAACCTCGTCGGCGCGGGGCGCCCCGGAGAACACCACCACCGGCACGTTCGTCAGGACGGGGATGGCCCGTATCTCCCCGATCAGCTCAAAGCCGCTCTTTTTGGGCAGGTTCAAGTCGAGCAGGATGAGATCGAGCTTGTCCCGCGAGACGAAACTCACCTCTTCGATATCCTTGAAATGGTTCGAGGCCTTCTCCCCGTCGGTGAGCAGCAGGATGCTGAGGTTGCGTCCGTCGTGTTGCAGGCCTTCGACGATCAGGCGGGCGTCGCTTTTGGAGTCCTCAACTACCACCACTCCGAACCGCTTCAAGTTCGTTTTGCATTCCGTCTCCATCACGGTGCTCCGCTGGTAAGGTGAAATAGAACGTCGATCCTTTGCCGGGCTCGGACTCCAGCCACAGGCGGCCGCCGTGGCGCTCCACGATCTTCTTGCAGAGGGCAAGTCCCAGCCCGCTTCCCGGATACTCTTCCAGGGTATGCAGGCGCTTGAAGAGCTTGAAGATCTTGTCGAAATCCTTCCGTTCGATGCCGATGCCGTGGTCCCGCACCCATAGGAACGCCTCCCCATGCCTAAGCTCCCCCCCCACTTCGACCCGCGGGGGAACGCCGTTGGAAAACTTGAGGGCATTGTCGACGAGGTTCTGGAAGAGCTGGCGGAGCATGGCCGGGTCGCCGGGCACGGTGGGCAGGTCGCCGGCGGTGACCTGGGCCTCCGTCTCGACGATGACCCCGTCCAGGACCTGGAGGACCTCCCGGACGATCTGGCCGCAGTCCACGGTCTGGGCCTGCCGGCCCGGGATCTCCAGGCGCGAAAAGGCGAGGAGGCCGCCGATCAACTGGCGCATGCGCTTGGCGGCCTCGAGCGCCGAGGCTATGTGCGAGCGCGCCTCCGGGCCGAGCCCCGCCCCCGAGTCCCTCTCCAACAGGTACAGGTAGGTGGACATGCTGCGCAGGGGCTCCTGCAGGTCGTGGGAGGCGACGTTGGCGAACTGGCTCAGCTCCTCGTTGGAGCGGGCCAGCTCCCGGCCCTGGACCTCCAGCTCCTCCGTGCGCGCCCGCACCCGTTCCTCCAGGGAGACGTTGAGCGCCAGCAGCTCCTCGTTGGCCGCCTTCAACTCCCCCGTCTTCGCCTGAAGGTCCATGAGCACCGCCACTTTGTAGCGCAGTATCTCCGGGATGAAGGGCTTGACCAGGTAGTCCACGGCGCCAACCTGGTAGCCGCGGAACATCTCGTTTTCGCTGCGCCCGACCGCCGTGAGGAAAACGATGGGCGTGCGTCGGGAACGCTCCCGGCTGCGGATCAGGGTGGCCGTCTCGAAGCCGTCCATGGTCGGCATCTGCACGTCCATCAGGATCACGGAAAAATCGTCCGACATCAGGTGGCGCAGGGCATCGCGCCCGGAGTTGGCCAGGACCATTTCATGGCCCATGTCCTCCAACACGGCCTGGAGGGCCACAAGATTCGCCGGCTCGTTGTCCACCAGAAGAATCTTCCCTTTCGGGTCCATCTATCCCCTCGCCTTGAGCCAATGGACCAGCATGGCGATCATGCGCCGGGAATTGACGGGCTTGGTGATGTAGTCCGAAGCCCCGGCCTCAATGCACTTCTGGCGGTCCTCCTTCATCGCCTTGGCGGTGACCGCGATGATCGGGATGGACTTGAATTTCTCCTGGGCCCGCACGGCGCGGATGGTGTCGTAGCCGTCCATGTCCGGCATCATGATGTCCATGAGGACGCCGTCGACGAGCTCCTCCTTCTCCAGGATCGCCAGCGCCTGCGCCCCGCTTTCCGCGGGGAGGACCTTGATGCCGTAGTCCTCCAAAAGGCTGGTCATGGCGAAGATGTTGCGGATGTCGTCGTCCACGACCAGCAGGCAGCGGCCGTTGAGTTCGCCGACGTCAGGGATCCCCGCAGCCGAGGCCCCGTCGCCGATGTTGTCCAGGTCCGGCGAGGGGATGAAGAAGGGGGCGTCCATGGCGCTGTCCGCGGGCGCCGCCCCGACCTCGCGCACCGTGGGCGGGTGCAGGGGCAGGTATAGGGCGAAGGTCGAGCCCTGGCCAGGGACGCTGCTCGCCAGGCTGAGCTGGCCGCCCAGAAGCTTTGCGAGCTCGCTGCTGATGGACAGCCCCAGGCCCGTGCCCCCGTACTTTCGGCTGGTGCCGCTTTCGGCCTGCTGGAAGGCCTCAAAAATGATCTTCTGCTTGTCCGCCGCGATGCCGATGCCCGTGTCGGACACCGAGAACACGATGGCCTCCTGGGCCGTGCCCAGAACCGGATGCTGCTTGAGGTCGAGCTGGATGCGCTCAACCTTCAGGGCCACCCGCCCCTTGTCCGTGAACTTGAAGGCGTTGGACAGGAGGTTGCGCAGGATCTGCTCCAGGCGTTTCGCGTCGGTATAGAGGCTTCCGGGCAGGTCCGGGGCGAGGTCGATGTTGAAGTCCAGGCCCTTGTTGCTGGCGAAATGACGGAAGACGCGCTCCAGGGGTTCCCGCAGGGCGCTGAAGGGCAGCTGCTCCAGGTCCAGGCTCAGGGTGCCCGACTCCACCTTGGAGAGGTCCAGGATGTCGTTGATGAGCACCAGAAGGTCGCCGCCCGAGGTGTGGATGGTCTTGCAGTACTCAAGCTGCTTGGGCGTGAGGCTCTGGGCGTCTTCGAGCAGCCGCTGGGACAATATCAGCATGCTGTTGAGCGGGGTGCGCAGCTCGTGTGACATCTTGGAGAGGAACTCGGACTTGAAGCGCGAGGTGCGGGCCAGCTGGTCCGCCTTCTCCTCCAGCTCCTGGTTGGCCTTGCGCAGCTCCTCCTGCTGGCTCTGCAGGTGCTTGAGCAGGGTCTCCGTCCTGAGGCTGGCCTCCAGGGTGTGGAGCACGATGCCGATGCTCTCCATGAGCTGTTCGAGGAAGGCCAGGTGGGTGGCGTTGAAGCTGCTGAAGGTGGCCAGCTCCAACACGGCCTTGACCCTCCCCTCGAAGAGGGCCGGCAGGATCACGATGCTGTGCGGGGAGGCCTCGCCCAGGCCCGAGGACACCTTGACGAAGCCCTCCGGCGCCGGATTGAGCAGGATGCGGGATTTCTGCACCGCGACCTCGCCGACCAGGCCCTGCCCGAAGGAGATCTCGGGGCTCTGGCCGGCGTCGGGGTTGTAGGCGAAGGAGGACAGCAGCTTGAGGCTGCGCGCCTCGTCCTCCTCGCCACCCGCCGCGATGTAGAAGACGCCGTGCTGGGCCGAGATGACGCGGCTGAGCTCGGAGAGGATGGCCTTGGACACCGCCTGGGGGTCCTTCTGGCCCTGGAGCATCCTGGTGAAAAGGGCCAGGTTGGTCTTGAGCCAGTCCTGGTCGGCGTTCTTCTGCGTCGTGGCCCGCAGGTTTGCGATCATCTGGTTGATCGTGTCCTTGAGGGTCTCGACCTCGCCCCTCGCCTCCACGTTGATCGACCGGGTCAGGTCGCCCTGGGTCACGGCGGTGGCCACCTCGGCGATGGCGCGCACCTGGGTGGTCAGGTTGGCCGCCAGCTGGTTCACGTTCTCGGTGAGGTCCTTCCAGGTGCCGGCGGCGCCCGGCACGTTGGACTGGCCTCCCAGCCGGCCCTCGACGCCCACTTCGCGCGCCACGCTGGTCACCTGCGCCGAGAAGGTGGCCAGGGTGTCGATCATGTTGTTGATGGTCTCGGCCAGGGCGGCGATCTCGCCCTCGGCGGCCACGGTGAGCTTCTGCGTCAGGTTGCCGTTGGCGACGGCCGTCACGACCTTGGCGATGCCGCGCACCTGGTTGGTCAGGTTGGAGGCCATCGAATTCACGTTGTCGGTCAGGTCCTTCCAGGTGCCCGACACGCCCTTCACCTGGGCCTGGCCGCCCAGCTTGCCTTCCGTGCCCACTTCGCGCGCCACGCGCGTCACCTCGCTGGCGAAGGCGTTGAGCTGGTCCACCATCGTGTTGATGGTGTCCTTCAGCTCCAGGATCTCGCCCTTCACGTCCACCGTGATCTTCTTGGACAGGTCGCCCCTCGCCAGCGCCGTGGTGACGCCGGCGATGTTCCGCACCTGGCCCGTCAGGTTCGAGGCCATGGAATTCACGTTGTCGGTCAGGTCCTTCCAGGTGCCGTCCACGCCCTGCACATAGGCCTGGCCGCCCAGCTTCCCTTCCGTGCCCACCTCGCGGGCCACGCGCGTCACCTCGCTGGCGAAGGAGCGCAGCTGGTCCACCATCGTGTTGATGGCCTCCTTCAGCTGCAGGATCTCGCCGCGCACGTCCACGGTGATCTTCTTGGACAGGTCGCCCTTGGCCACCGCCGTGGTCACCTCGGCGATGTTTCGCACCTGGCCCGTCAGGTTCGAGGCCATCGAGTTCACGTTGTCGGTCAGGTCCTTCCAGGTCCCGGCCACCTCGGGCACCACGGCCTGGCCTCCCAGCTTGCCCTCCGTGCCCACCTCGCGGGCCACGCGCGTCACTTCGCTGGCGAAGGCGTTGAGCTGGTCCACCATCGTGTTGATGGTCTCCTTCAGCTGCAGGATCTCGCCGCGCACGTCGGCCGTGATCTTCTTGGACAGGTCGCCCTTGGCCACCGCCGTGGTCACCTCGGCGATGTTTCGCACCTGGCCCGTCAGGTTCGAGGCCATGGAGTTCACCTTGTCGGTCAGGTCCTTCCAGGTGCCGGCCACGCCCGGCACCACGGCCTGGCCCCCCAGCTTGCCTTCCGTTCCCACCTCGCGGGCCACGCGCGTCACCTCGCTGGCGAAGGACCCGAGCAGCTCCACCATGGTGTTGACCGTCTCCGCGGTCTTGAGGAAGCCGCCCTGGAGCGGCTTGCCGTCCACCTCCAGGGACGCCGTGCGGGAAAGGTCGCCCTGGGCGACGGCGCCGATGACATGCGAGATGTCGTTGGTGGGCCGCACCAGGTCCTCGATCAGGGCGTTGATGGATTCCTCCATCTCGGCCCAAGCCCCGCTCCCCCGGCCCAGCGAGGCTCGCTGCTGGATCTTGCCTTCCTTGCCCACGGATTGGCCGAGGCGCGCCAGTTCCCGGGCCATGCGCTGGTTCAGGTCCACCACATCGTTGAAGGTGTCAGCGAGCTTCCCGGCCAGGCCGGTCCAATGGCGAGGCATGCGCACCGAGAAATCCCCGCCGCGCAGCGCGGTGACGGCCTCGAGAAAAGGCTCCATGTCCGTGGGAAGCTGCCCGGTGTCGCTCCCGTGCTGGTGCTCCTTCCCGTTGCCGTTGCCGTTGCCGTGGACGTTGCGGTGGCCGTTGCCGTTGCTGCTTCCGCGGCGCACCGGTTCCAAGGTGGCCGCTTTCGCCGTCTTCACCGTGCTCATGGCCTCTTCTCCTTCCATAGGGGTCCGCTTCCGAAGCTGACCCCGAGCTGATCAAGCAGTTTGAAGTCCTCTTCAGTGCCGACTCCGTCGGCGACCACCTGCGCGCCGAGGCCGGAAAGGACGTGGCATAGCCTGGTCAAACCGCGCTCGCGTTCCGCGTTGCCGGAGACCCCCGAAACCAGGCCCGGGTCCAGGCTGACCACGCTCGGCTCCAGAAGGATGAGGTTGGCCCAGACATGGGGACCCAGATCCAGTCCATGCAGGCCGATGCGCCATCCGGCCGCCCTCATGCGGCGGACCGAGGCCAGCAGGCCCGCCGGGATGGGGCTCATGGGAACCATGGGGATGCTCAAGCGGAAAAGGCGGGGGTCGATCTCGGGGGCCATGGCCAGGTGCTCGGGAAGCAGGCGCATAAGCTGGATCAGGGAAATCCGCACGTGGCATTCGAGGCCCTCGCCGGTCTCGGCGGCGGTCCGCACCAGGGCGCGGACGTTGTCGACGGTCAGGGTCCGTTCGTCGGCGCGGCCGAGCTCCCCGGGAACCATGAACTGGTAGCCGGCGAGACAGCCGCTGCCGATCTCGTAGAAGGGCACGCGGGCCAGGGAGGAGGCCTGCCCGGACAGGGGCCCGACGGACACGGGTCCGCCGTCAAAGCAGACCCGGTTCTTCCCCCCGCCCTTGCCGGCCTTGAGCCCGCCTTCCGTCAGCTCGAGCAGCCGCTCCACGGTGAAGGGCCCCTTGCCCAGCGCCGCGACTCCGACGCTCACGGTCACCCCGAAGGCGGCACCGGAGACCCCCAAGGCCGCGTCGCGCACGCTGACCCGGATCCTGTCGGCCCGCGCGATGGCGGTGGGCGTATCGACGCCGGCCAGGAGCAGCAGGAACTCGTCGCCTCCCACCCTGCCGCCGATGTCGGAGGGCCCCAAGTTGGCGCGCAGCCTTCGGCCGATCTCCTTCAGCGCGAGGTCGCCCTGGTGGTAGCCGAAGAGCTCGTTCACGTTCTGGAAATCGTCCACGTCCACCACCAGGGCGTGCGTCACCGCGGTGCGGGGGCCCAGGCTCGCGGCGCTGGCGAGCGTCTTGGCCAGGCCATGGCGGTTGAGCAGGCCCGTCATGGAATCGACGTAGGCCAGCTCTCGAAGGCTGCTGTTTTTTTTGCGGAGGTCCTGGGCCACATGCGACACGCGCTGGAACTGGTCGTGCCTGAAGAGCGCGTTAAAAAGGGCGCGCCATACGCGTTCCGGGTCCATCTCGCCCTTAACCAGATAGTCCTGGGCCCCGGCCAGCACGGCCCGGGAGGCCAGCTGGGCGTCGTCCATCCCGGTCATGACCACAATGGCCGCGTCCTCGGCCAGCTCCTTGACCTTGAAGAAAGTGTCCAGCCCCTCCCCGTCCGGGAGGTTCAGGTCCGCGATCACCAGTTCGTAGCGCCGGTCCTTGAGGCGTGTGCTGGCCTCGGTCAGCCTGGCTGCGAAATCGAGTTCAACCTCGTGGGCGCCCGTGCTGAGGCAGGCGTTCAGGAAGTCGCGGTCCGACGGATTGTCTTCGACAAGCAAAATCCTAGTTGGCGCGGGCATAGAAACCCCTGAATGGCAGAATTGCTTGAGGTCCAATTGCGCCGCCCGGGGCACCGACGGCTGTGTAGCGGATTATAGTAATTACTAACGGTCAAACAGGTGGTCGTCTTATTAGGCCGGGAAGATCTCTTTTTGGATTATCAAAAAGAATCGCCACCATGGTCAACAAAAATCTAGGAAACGAAACGTCATTTCAGTGAATAAAAATAAAAATAGTTCCGTATTTAGAAACTATTAATCTGTGGGAACATTCAATTACAAATAATCGGAAAAAATAATCGCGCGGACTTCCTTCGAATATTTTTACCAAAATTATTAAATTAAATTTGACAAAAAAAATATCAGGTCTAAGCTTTTAGTTAGGCCGCTTTGAGATGGCGGGAGCTCAAAGCGGATGTGCGCGCGGCGCTCGGAGGCTGCCATGACATCGCTCACCGCGTCAATTCGAGTACTCCTGGTTGAGGACAATTCCGCGGACTTGGCCCTGGTCCAAGCCTGCCTGAAGGATTATGGCCATCCCCACATCGACCTCACCACGGTCACACGGCTGGCGGACGCGCTCGACGCGCTGAAGCGCACCAGCTTCCATGTCGTTATTTCGGACCTCAATCTGCCCGACAACGAAGGCCTGCAAACTTTCCTCAAATTGAAGCAAGCATCGCCGGACAGCGCCTTCGTCGTCATGACGGGCATGGACGACCGCGACACCTGCATGCAGGCCGTGCGCGCCGGCGCCCAGGACTATCTCGTCAAGGGCGAGGCCGGCCCCCGCAGGATCTGGCAATCCGTCAGCAACGCCATCGTCCGCCAAGGCATACTCCGCCAGGTTTCCAGCTCCGCCAAGGAGCTGGGCGAGTTCAACAGCCGGCTCCAGGAGCTCGCGCGCATCGACCCGCTGACCGGCCTGTACAACCGCCGCGGTTTCGACGAAAGGCTGGCACGCGAGGCGTCGCGCCCGCGGTACCGGGACGCGGCCAACGCCGTGCTGCTGCTGGATATAGACAACTTCAAGCAGATCAACGACCGGATGGGACACGACCAGGGCGACCTGGCCCTGCTGGAGGTGACCCGGCGCCTGCGGGGGGCCCTCCGCCCGGCCGACATCGCCGGCCGCGTGGGCGGCGACGAATTCATGGTCCTGCTCCCGGAAACCAGCAGGGCCGAAGCCGCGGAGATCGCGGAACGCGTGCGGCGCTCCGTCGACGAGAAGCCGGTGCCCTCCCCCTCCGGCGGCTTCAACATCACGGTGAGCGTCGGCGTCGCCCGCCAGACCTCCGGCGTGGAGACCGCGCACGACCTGCTGGCCAACGCGGACCAGGCGCTGACCGCGAGCAAGCAGGGCGGCAAGAACCAGGTCTCCCTGGACTTCTTCGAGGCGGGACCGGCCACTCCCGAGACCGCCGAGGCGAAGATCCTGATGCGGCCCTTCTTCCGGATCACCGACGGCGCGGTCACGGGCTACGAATTCCTGTGCCAATCCCTGCCCGACGCCGAAACGTCCAGGAGGGGAAATCCCGCCCGGGCCCCCCGGGCCCTGCACGCGTTCCGGCACTGCGCGCTGGCCGCGGCCCGGATTCCGAAGGGCCTGGAATGCCATATCCGCCTGCATTGCACGGACCTGATCGGTGTGGAGGCCGGGGAGCTGCTCGAACAGCTCCCCCGCGGACTCGACCCCTCGCTGGTGAGCCTGGAAATCCGCGATCTGGCGCGCGCGCCGCTCGCCATGCCGCTCACGCCCCTGCTCCGCTCGCTGCTGGAGGCGGGCATACGCCCCGTTCTGCACGACACCGACCTCCTGCAGAACACCATGTCGGCCCTGCTGCTGCTGGAGGCGGGCTGGGTCAAGGTCGGGCGTGGCTGGTTCCGCGGCGTCGCCGCGGATCCGTTCAAGGAAAATTCCGTCCGCCGCCTCCTCAGGATCGTGGAGAGCCTGGGCGCGCGGGCCATAGCCTGCGGGGTCCAGAATATGGAGGACCTGGATGTGCTGCAGCAGCTGAACGTGCTCCATGGCCAGGGCCCCCTGTGGAGGCGCCATCCCTGAGGCTGGGCCTCCGGGACCCGTTGTTTTTCCGTAAAAATGTAACATGACCAAAATCAGGTCGGGGGCCATCCCCGGTCATAAGTATTTTTAGTCCTTTGCGTTATGCTGAGCCCGTCAGAAAAACCCCCTCAAGGAGAAAGACATGCATTCCTTCGTGGCTCCCGCGATCGTGATTCTGGGCATCGTGATCCTCAGCGTCCTGGGCTTGCGCTTGGTCACCGAAAAGAACTAAAGTTCCGCCGCCTCGCCGCCTGGAGGCAGAGTGATACGCGTCAGACCAAGGCCCTAAATAGGGCGGAGAGCCTTGGCCTGGCGCGTAATTTTTTTTGTCCCCCCAAGAATATCCGTACGAACCGCAAGCTTTTCCCAGCCAAAACGAGATCGACATAACTCAATCGTCCAAAAACCTGCGGCGTTCCTCCTCATTGGGCACGCGGCACCGTTCGCGCCTCCCGAACCAGGCGTAACGCCTCCTCGCGATCGCGTCGTACACCGCGTCGCGCAGGCCCCTGGGCAGGGCCACGAGGACCCAAAACG
The DNA here is from genome assembly GCA_035485275.1 of bacterium. GTDB lineage: Bacteria > Oederibacteriota > JAJYGY01 > JAJYGY01 > DAIDJD01 > DAIDJD01. Next base: position 75,337 of record DATHOE010000011.1, on the reverse strand, counting down.
CGGGCCAGGGCCATGGCAGGCGGCGGGCGACCCTCAGGGCCGCCGCCGACCGGACATAGGCCAGCCCCCCCTCGACCAGGATGATGGAGTCGACTCGGTCCGGGACGCCCAGCGATCCACGCAGGCGCAGGCCTTGCGGGGACTGCAGGGGGGCGAACAGGAAGGTTTTTTTCTTGTCCCTGCGCAGGACAAAATCCACGAAGGCATTGCATAGTCCGCAGTGCCCGTCGAAGAGTAGAATCGGGGCGTCACCCGGATCGACGCCTTCCTTGGAATCCATCGCATGCCCCCCGAACAGGTCCTCGTCGGCCATCGCATCTCGAGCTGGCTTTTCCTGCGCCTGCTCGGCCTGGTCTATTGCATCGCCTTTGTCTCGTTTCTCGTCCAGGCCAGGGGCCTGGCGGGAGCCGACGGCATACTTCCCTTGTCCGGCGCGCTCCACGCGGTGGCGGCCCAGATGCCGGACTCCAAACTGTGGGCCTTTCCGACCCTCAGCTGGCTGGATCCCGCCGATCCCCCGCTCGAGTCGCTGGCCGCCCTGGGCGCCCTCGTGTCGGTGCTGTTGATGTTCGGGCTGGCCCCCCTGCCCTGCCTGGTCCTGCTGTGGCTGCTGTACTTGTCCGTGGTCACCGACGGCCAGGACTTCATGGGCTTCCAGTGGGACAACCTGCTGCTGGAGGCCGGCCTCATCGCCACGCTCTTGGCTCCGCCGGGGACGCGTTCCAGGCTGGCCCGGGACCCCGACCCGCCCAGGGCGGCGCGCTGGCTGCTGTATGGACTGCTCTTCCGCCTGGTCTTCGCTTCGGGCGTGGTCAAGCTCGCCAGCGGCGACCCGCATTGGAGGGATCTGAGCGCGCTCAGCTTCCACTATTGGACCCAGCCGCTGCCCCTGTGGACGAGCTGGTATGCCAGCCTCCTCCCCGATTGGTTCCAGCGCGCATCCTGTCTGCTGGTCTTCGCCGTGGAACTGGGGGCGCCCCTCCTGATCGTGCTTCCCTCCACCCGCAGGGCGGCCTTCGCTGCGATCAGCGGCCTGATGCTGGTGATCGCGGCCACCGGCAACTACTGCTTTTTCAACCTGCTGACCGTGGCGCTGTGCCTGCCCCTGCTGGGGGACCGCGACTGGCCGCGCTGGATGCGGGCCCGCCTGTCCAGCCCCAAGCCCGGACCGGGGGTCGCGCGCGCCGCGCTGGCATGGGTCCTTGCCGCCTTCCTGGGCCTCCTCAGCCTGCCGCCCTTTCTGGGGCAATTGGGGCTGGCCCCGGCCTGGCCTGACTGGCTGGCAAGCCTGGAAGCCGGTGCCAGTCCCTTCCGCAGCGTCAACACCTACGGCCTCTTCGCCGTCATGACCACCGCGCGGCACGAGATCATCCTGGAGGGCAGCGATGACGGTTCCGACTGGAAGGAATACGGTTTCGCGTGGAAGCCCGGCGATCCCCTGCGGCGCCCGGGCCTGGCAGCGCCCTATCAACCCAGGCTGGACTGGCAGCTGTGGTTCGCTGCCCTTGGAAGCCGCCAGGACAACCCCTGGTTCGACAGCCTTTGCCTGCGCCTGCTCCAGGGTTCGCCGGATGTCCTGGGATTGCTGTCCTACAATCCCTTCCCCGCCCATCCTCCACGCTACCTGCGGGCCCTGCTCTACGATTATCGATTCGCGGACCCGGCCACCCACCGGGCCAGCGGCGCCTGGTGGCAAAGGACCCTGATCGGAAACTATTGCCCAGTGCTGTCCTTGAAATGATCCGGGCCGGGGCAAAAAGGCCGGATTGGCCGCGATCCTCAGCCGCGCGAGGGCCATCCCAGTATTCCCCCGGCAAGGGCCCCGGACAAGGAAGGACCGGCGCAAAAAAAGACGCCCCCGCCGATCGGCGGGGGCGCCTTCCTTAAACATCGTACCTTATACAGTTCCCGCAAGCGGGTTTAGCGCCTACTGGTAACCGTAGATGGTGTACGAGTTGCTGCTCATGTCCAGGAGCGCGCTGTTCACCCACAGCTCGCCGCTGGTGTTGTCGTACTTCCAGCCGAAGCCCGTTGAATCCGTGGCAAAGGCCGGGCTGCTCCAAATACCGGTGGTGACCGCAGCCGCGCTGCTGCCCACACCAGGACCGCCGGTCTGGTAGACGGTGTTGATGGTGTTCTGAGCCGTCACCTTCACCGCAGGGACCAGGTCCATGTACTGGGGAACGAAGCCAGGGTAGCTGCTCTGCGAACCGGTGGGCCCGGAGTACCAGGTGCTGGTGTCCAGGTCGGTCTGCGGGTAGTTGCCCTGCTGATCCGCGTAGTAGTTGGAAACCGCCGACTTGAGGGCGCCAATGTTACCTTTGGTTGCGCCTTCACGCGACTTCTCCAACATCTGAGCGAACTTCGGGATAGCCACCGCCGCGAGAATGCCGATGATGGCGACCACGATCATGAGTTCCACGAGCGTGAAACCGTTCTGCTTTTTAGTCATTATTTTCACCTCCCTCCAGGTAGGATAAGTTCCTGATCAGACTATAGGGATTGAAAACTTGTGCGTCAAGTAAAATGTCAGGTATGCGGCTTCTGTCCCAACGCAAGGGCATATTTGTAATGTTTAGAAACAAATTAGAAATAATCAGATACAATTAAACTGACTGAGGGTACCGCGCCCAAAAAAAGGGGCCCTCCTGTTTAGAGGGCCCCTTTTTAGCTTTGCCAGGTCTCAGAAAATCCTACTGGTAGCCGTAGATAGTATAGGAGTTGCTGCTCATGTCCAGGAGCCTGCTGTTCACCCACATCTCGCCGCTGGTGTTGTCGTACTTCCAGCCGAAGCCCGTGGAATCCGTGGCAAAGGCCGGGCTGCTCCAGATACCGGTGGTGACCGCTGACGCGCTGCTTCCCACGCCAGGACCGCCGGTCTGGTAAACGGTGTTGACCGTGTTCTGGGCCGTCACCTTCACCGCAGGGACCATGTCCATGTACTGGGGAATGAAACCGGGGTAGCTGCTCTTCGAACCCACAGGCCCGGAGTACCAGGTGCTGGTGTCCAGCTGGGTTTGCGGGTAGTTGCCTTGCTGGTCCGCGTAGTAGTTGGAAACCGCGGACTTGAGGGCGCCGATGTTGCCTTTGGTGGCGCCTTCACGCGACTTTTCCAGCATCTGGGCGAACTTCGGGATGGCCACGGCGGCGAGAATGCCGATGATGGCGACCACGATCATGAGTTCCACGAGCGTGAAGCCTCGTTGATCCTTCTTGATCTTGTTCGTGATGTTTTTTGTCATGTTTTCTCCTTAGAAGGGCCTGGTTGAACTATGCGCTGCAGGACAAAAAAGAGCAAGATAAATGTAATAAAATATTTCTAAATAATTACTTACAAATTAAATTGATCATTATTTTATTAATAAATATTGTAAATATGTAATATATTTTGTAACTAAAAAATAAGCAATCGTTCATTCCTAAACCTTTCTGCCTATGATTCCGGGCTTTTATTTTCTGGCCAAGGAGGGGCGCGGCTCTTAAAATAGGCCTATAAACGTCCTTTTTGGGAGGATTCCATGACCCACATCCAACGGACCGTGATCCTGCTCCTAGCTTTTGCGCTGAGCCTTAGCGCAACATCCAGGCTCCAAGCCGGACCGACCACCCAAAACCCCTTTGGCGTGGGTTTAGAGCTGGGAGGAGGCCTGTGGCCCGGCTTCCTGGGCAATGTTTCACTCAGTGGGAAGTATTGGATGAACGCCTACCGCGCCGTGGACATGGAACTTGGCGGCGGCAGCGGGGATGTTTCCGTGGGCGCGGACTATCTCTGGCACAACTATAAGGTTTTCAACAACTGGGCCGTCCCGCTGTACTACGGAGTTGGCGGATACGCCAATCTGGGCTACTTCGCCTATGCAGGGGCGAGGGCCAAAATCGGGGTGGACTGGCTCTTCCCCCGCACGCCCTGGGAGCTCTACGTGGAAGTCGTTCCCAGCCTGAACCTGATCAACGGCTTGGGATTCGGGACCGGACTGGACCTGGGCGGCCGCTTCTATTTCTGACGCTAGCCCAGCACTTTGTTCAAGAAACCCAGGGTCCGGGCCGTGGCCTCGCGCGCGGCCGCGGCGTGGAAGCTCGGCCGCGTGTCGTTGAGGAAGGCGTGCCCGGCCCCGGTCAGCATGTGGATCTCCACGTCCTTACCCGCAGCGCGCATGGCGCCTTCGAAGGGAGCCACGCTGGCGTTTGTGCGGGGATCGTTTTCACCGTATAGGCCCAGCACCGGGCAGGCCAGGGATGCCGCCTGGCCCGGCTCGGGCGCCTGCCCGTAGAAGATCACGGCCCCTGCGAGGGCGGGATCGCGCGCGGCCAACTGGCCGGACAAACTCCCCCCCATGCAGAATCCTACGCTGGCGAGGAGGCCCCCCCGGGTGGCCTCGTTGTCCTTGCGCAGCCAGGCCGCCGCGGATTCGATCGCCGCGATGTGGAAATCCCGGTCCTTCTGGATGCCGCCGAAGATCGTGTCCATGGTCCCGCTCACGCGCGCGGCCTTGGCCGCTTCCGTCGCGTCGAGGGCCTGTTTGCGGCGTTCCGGATCCATCCAGGCGCCGCTGGGCAGGCTGTCCATGAAGTTCTTGGCCTCCTCCACGCGGTCGGGCTCCAGGCCCTTGCGCCGGACCCCGCCTTCCGCGAAAAGGTCCGGGGCCAGCACCACGTAGCCGGCGCCGGCGAAGCGATGGGCCAGGTCCTGGATGTGGCCGTCCACGCCCCAGGCCTCCTGGATGAGCAGCACCGCGGGCAGGGGCCGGGCTTCGACGGGGTGGAAGGGGGTCGCCAAGAGGCCGCTGTACTTCAGGTCGGGGCCGAAACGCACGGTCTGGGTTTGTATGGGCATGGTCCGTCTCCGTTGATGTTGTTGCCGGCCAAAAAAAATCGCGGCCATTCTGCCACGAAAGGCCGCGATCGAACGTAAACAATGGCATCAGGAAGCCCTAGGCCGGGATCAATGCATGTCCATGGAGGCGCCCTTTTGGAAGGGCAGGGGCTTGAGGAAGTACAGCGGCACCAGCGCCAGCATGAAGAAGATGGCCATCACCCACATCATATGGTCGAAGCCGATCACGAAGGCCTGGCGCTGCAGCCGGTAGTAGTCGAACTGGGCGGCGATGTGCGCCGGGGTCCCCATACCCATCTCCATGGCCATGCTCTGGACCCGATAGCTGCCGTAGTGGAGCGCCGGGTTCAGGTTGCTCACCTTCCCCACCAGCTGGCCGTAGGCGTCGCGGGTGGAACGTGTGAAGAGCGTCGAGAGGATGGCGATGCCCAGGCTGCCGCCCAACTGGCGGAACAGGTTCGTGATGCCGGCCACCTGCCCCAGTTGGGTGCCCTGGAAGCTCCCCAGCACGGCGGTGTTGAGGGGCACGAACATGAGGGCCATGGCGCAGCCGCGCACCAGCAGGGGCCAGAAAAAGTCGTCCGCACCGGTCTGCGGCGAGGAATAGGCCATCATGACCAGGCAGGTGCAGACAAAGAGCAGGCCGATGGTCACGAAAATTCGGGCGTCATGCTTGCGCAATTGCGAGCCCACCACGGGCATCAGCAGGCCGGACATGAGGGCGCCGGGGATGAACAGCTCTCCCGTCTGGGTGGCGGTGAGCCCCAGGGAGACCGAGCAAAAAATGGGCACGAAAAAGATGAGGCCATAGAGGATGAAGCCCAGCGCGCCCATCATGATGGCGCCGTAGCGCAGGTTTGGGATCTTGAACAGGCGCAGGGCCACGATGGGATAGGCGGTGCGCAGCTCCCACCAGATGAATCCGATCAGGCTGAAAACCGCCAGGAAGGAGCAGACGCGGATCGCGTTGGAGTCGAACCAGTCGTCGGCCTGGCCGCGTTCCAGCACGAACTGCAGGAAGCCGATGCAGCCGACCAGGAAGGCCAGGCCCGTGAAATCGATGGGGTGCTTACGGGGGTCGTCCAGGAGCTCCTTTTCGGTCAGTTCGTGGTTGCGCACGAAGGCCAGGGCCATGACCGTCGCCAAAATGCCCAAGGGCACGTTGATGTTGAAGATGCTGCGCCAGCCGTAGTGGTCGGTCAGGAAACCGCCCAGGGGCGGGCCGATGGTGGGTCCCATGATGACCACCATGCCGTAGAGCGCGCTGGCCATGCCGGCCTGCTCCGGCGGCAGGGCCTCCTGGATCAGGGCCTGGGAGGTGGGCAGCAGGGCTCCGCCGGCCAGGCCCTGGACCACGCGGCACAGCACCAAGACCAGCAGGCTCGGCGCGAAGCCGCAGGCCACGCTGGCGGCGGTGAACAGCATGATGCAGCCCACGTAGTAGCGGCGGCGGCCGATGCGCACGGCCAGCCATCCGGCCAGCGGCAGGATGATGGCGTTGGCGATGATGTAGCCCGTGACCACCCAGCTGATCTCGTCGAGCGTCACCCCCAGGTTGCCCATCATGGTGGGCACCGCGACGTTGACGATGCTGGTGTCGACGATCTCCAGCAAGGAAGCGAGGCCCGCCGTTGCGATGAGAAGCAAGGCCTCGCGTGGGATGCGGTTCGTCACCGGACGCGCACCGAGACCACGGCCGAGAGGCCGGCCTGGAGGAGGGCGATGTCGCCGCCGGTGAGGCCGTCGAGCTTGATCTTCACGGGCACGCGCTGGACCACCTTGGTGAAGTTGCCCGTGGAGTTGTCCGGAGGCAGCAGGGTGAAGATGCTGCCCGTGCCGGAGCTGAGGCTGTCGACCTCTCCCTTGAACACGCGGCCCGGGACGGCGTCCACGGTGACCTCTGTGTAGCGGCCGGGGCGGATCAGGCTGAGCTGGGTCTCCTTGAAATTGGCCGTGACCCAGCGGTCGTCGCTGGCGACGAAGCCCAGCAAGGGCTGCCCCGCGGGCACCACCATGCCCGGCTCGACCGCGCGCTTGGCGATGACGCCGTCCTCCGGCGCGATCAGGTTGGTGTAGCTGAGGTTCAGCCCGGCCTGCTTGGCCTTGAACACGGCGGCCTTCAGGCGCTCATCGAGCCCCTCCGACTTGGAGCGGGCCTGGTCGTATTCCTGGCGGGTCACCACGCCCTCCTTGATCAGCTTGGAGGCGCGGTCGAAATCGAGCTTGGCCTGGGCCGCGTCGGCCTGCAGGGAGGCGACGTCCGCCTGGGCCTGGTCGAAGGCCGTGGCGTAGTCCTGGCCCTCGAATTCCACCAGGAGCTGGCCCGCTTTGACCGGCTCGTTCTCGTCGACGAGCACCTTGGACACGGTGCCCCCGACGCGCGGGGCGAGCATCAGGACGTGGGCCTGGACATAGGCGTCGTCCGTGCTCTCCCAGGTCATCTGGTTGTAGACGAACACCCCCAGCCCCGTCAAAGCCACGCAGGCAAAAAGGAGCAGAAGGCTGTTTTTTTTGCTCATGGCTGGTCTCCGGTTCCTAGGGCTGATTCGAGGTTGATAAGCGCTTCGGCGGCGTCCATCTGGGCCGACACCACCGCGGCGGCGGCGGAGAAGGAATCCAGTTCGGCGTCCAAGACTTCGGTGGTCGTGCGGGTGCCCGCCTTCAGGCCCAGGTCGGCCAGCCGCACGCTTTCGGCGGCCTTGTCCACCTCGGCCAGCTTGGCCTGGTACAGCTGGGCGCTGTAGGCCAGGCGGCGTTTCCAATAGGCGCGGTCGTAGGAGGCCTGCAGGCGGGCCTGTTCGGCCGCCGCCCCGGCTTCGTCGGCTTTGCGGGACGCCTCGCGCTGGCGGGCCAGGCTGCCGCCCCCGTTGAAGAGTTCCCAACTCGCTTCCAGCCCCAGGTCGTAGTTGGTCCCGTGGGCCGCCGTATCCCCGGGATCCATCTCGTTGGCGCCGTTGTACCCGTTGTAATACCACTGGTAGTCGCCGATGACGGACAGCTTGGGGGCCCACTGGCCCGCGGCCGCGAGGCTGGCCTGCTGGGCGGCGTCGGCCTCCAGGAGTTTGGAGCGCACATCCGGCTTGTCGTCGATCGGGACCGTTTCGGGGGGGGCCTCCCCGGGCTGCGGCAGAGCCCCGGCCAGGGGCCTGTGGTCGTTGGCCTCGCCCATGGCCAGGGACAGGCTCCTGCGCGCCATGTCCACCTTGTCCTGGGCGTCCAATTGCCCGGTGCGGGCGTCGTCCAGCTGCACCTCGACGCGCAGCAGGTCGAAGCGGGTGGCCCGGCCGTTGGACAGCAGGTCCTTCACGATCCGCAGATGGTCCTTGAGCGTTTTGACGTTTTCGTCCGCCAAGGAAACCAGCTTCACGGCGGCCAAGGCCCGGTAAAACTTCAGGCGTATATCCTGCCTGAGCTGGAATTCGGCCCAGTCGCGGTCGGCCTCCGCGGCCGCGGATGCCGAATCGGCGGCCCGCAGGGTGTTGACGCCGGCCCATCCGTCAAAAAGGGTCCATCTCGCGCTGAAGCCGTACTGGGCGTAGGGGTTGACCTCCGGGAAGGCCCCCACCAATGGGCCGAAGCTGACCGGCAGGACCTGGTACTTGTCCTGCAGAAAGCGGGTTCCGTCGAGGCTGACGCTCGGCAGGAAGGCGGAGAAGGCCTCCAGGCGGCCCCATTCCTTTTCGGACGCCGTGGCTTCGGAGGCGCGGTAGGAGGGGGAGCGCTCCAGCCCCTCCTGCAGTGCCTGGTCCAGGCCCAAGGCGGCCCCGTCCGAGGGCGCCGCGGAGAGATCCGCGGCCTCGGGGGCGTCCCCGAGCGCGGCCCAGGCCGGAACGCACAGGGCCGCCAGGCCTAAGGCGGCGGCGATCGGGATCAGTCGCATATGAATCCTTTTTTGTGGGCCAACACCAATTTGCTCAAGAGCTCGAGAAGCACGCGCCGTTCGGGGCCCTCAAAGCAGGCGAGATAGGCCCGCTGGACCCTGGCCTCGACGGTTTTCGCCTTGGGCAGGGTGCGCCGCCCCTTTTCGGTCAGGGACACCACATGGGCGCGGCGGTCGCCCGGCTTGCGGCGGCGCTCGACGAGGCCCTGTTTTTCGAGGGCGTCGATGAAGACCACCGCGCTGCTGCGGTCGATGCAGCCGAGGTACCCGAGCTCGTTCTGGGTGTGGGCGCCCTCCGCGTTGAGGATCTTCAGGACCGACAGCAGCTTGCCCGTCAGGCCCAGGGGGTTCAGCGCCAGGTCCAGGCGCTCCCTCAGGCGGATGGCCGATTTGTTCAGCAGAAAGCTGGCGCTGCCCAGCAGGACGACCGCGGGGTCGTCGTCTTCATAGGGGGTTTTTTTCACTGCGGTCACGGCGTCCTCCGGGCCCCTGGTTTCCGCCCCTGATTGCTTTACGCAAACTATCAGTAAACAGATATACCGTATTACTGATTATTTTTTCAAGGACAAAAACGCCGCTCTTGAAAAGCTTGCCAAGGCGCCGCCCGCCGGAGGATCATGGACCCATGCTGATTGAAGGCTGGGGCCGCCACCCCATCGTCGACGCGGAACTTTCCAGGCCCCAGGACTCCGAGGGGGTCCGGGCCCGGTTGCGCGCGGGCGGATCCCTGATCGCCCAGGGCATGGGGCGCAGCTACGGGGACAGCGCCCTGGCCCCCAGGGTGCTGCAGTCGGGCCGCCTGGACCTGCTCCTGGGCTTCGATCCCGGGACCGGCGTCCTGGACTGCCAGGCCGGCGTCAGCCTGGACGAGATCCTGAACGTTTTCGTGCCGCGGGGCTGGTTCCCGGCGGTCACGCCGGGTACGAAGTACGTCAGCGTCGGGGGGGCGATCGCCGCGGACGTCCACGGCAAGAACCACCACTCCGCAGGCTGCTTCAGCGAATCCGTAGAGAGCCTGGACCTGATGGGCGCTGACGGCGCGGTCCAGCGCTGTTCCCGCGCGGAAAACCCCGAGCTCTTCCACGCCAGTTGCGGCGGCATGGGCCTCACCGGCGTCATCCTGCGGGCGCGGCTCAGGCTGCGCCCTGTGTCCAGCGCCCTCATCTCCCAGACCACCTATAAGGCCGGCGGCCTGGACGAGCTTCTGGAGCGTTTCGAGGACACGCGCTCGCTTCCCTTTTCCGTCGCCTGGATCGACTGCCTGAGCCGGGGCAAGGCCCTGGGCCGTTCCGTGCTCGACGTAGGCGACTTCGCGCCGGTGGGGCCGCTGGCGCCGCATCCCCGTCCCCGCTTCAGCGTCCCGGTGGTGCCGCCCTGGTCCCCGGTGACGCCGCTGACGAACCGGATCCTCAACGCCTTCCTCTACCACCACGTGCTGCGCCGCGAGCGGAGCTCCCGGGTCCATTACGAGTCCTTCTTCTACCCGCTCGACAAGATAGCGCATTGGAACCGCCTGTACGGAAAGACCGGCTTCGCCCAGCACCAATTCGTGATCCCCGCCGCCGCCGGGCCCAAGGGCCTGCGCGGGCTGCTGGAGGCCATCTCGGCGTCGGGCCTGGGCTCCTTCCTGGGCGTGCTCAAGGTGATGGGAGCGGCCAACGCCAACCCCCTGTCCTTCCCCATGGCCGGCTACACCCTCGCCCTCGACTACAAGGTGGCGCCGGGCCTGTTCCGTTTCCTCGATGAACTCGACGCCCGGGTCCTGGACCTGGGGGGCCGGGTCTACCTCGCCAAGGACGCGCGCCTGGGCGAGAAGGCCTTCAAGCGCATGTATCCGCGCTGGCAGGAATTCCAGCAAGTCCGTGAAAAAAACGGGGCGAAAGGCCGCTTCGCCTCGCTGCAATCCAGGCGGCTTGGACTGGACTGAATGAAGAAAACGCTCTTGATCGGGGCCAATTCTGCCATCGCCGAGGCGGTGGCCCGCATCCTGGCCGGCCGCGGCGATCGGCTGTACCTGCTGGGGCGCAGCCCCGAGCGCCTCCAGGCCCTGGCCGCGGACTTGGAGCTGCGCGGAGGCCAGGTGGCCGGCTTCGCGGTCTTCGACGCCCGCCGGCTCGAAACCCACGAGGCCGTGCTCGACGCGGCGCAGCGGTCCCTGGGGGGGCTTGACCTGGCCCTCATCGCCCACGGCACCCTGGGGGACCAGAAGGCCTGCGAAGCGAGCGTTCCGGAGACCATGGAGCAGCTCTCCACCAACGCCCTCAGCGTCATCGGCCTTTGCACCCTGCTGGCCAACCGCCTGGAGGCCCAGCGCTCCGGCTGCCTGGCGGTCATCAGTTCTGTGGCCGGCGAACGGGGGCGCCAGAGCAACTACGTGTACGGGACGGCCAAGGCCGCTGTCAGCGCCTTCACCCAGGGCCTGCGCAATCGCCTGCACTTCAGCGGGGTCCAGGTCCTGACCATCAAGCCCGGCTTCGTCGACACGCCCATGACCGCGGCCCTGAAAAAAGGGCCCCTGTTCGCCAGCGCCGAAAAGGTCGCAGCCGGCATCGTGGCGGCGGTGGACCGGCGCAAGGACGTCGTCTATCTGCCCTTTTTCTGGGCCCCCGTCATGGCGCTCATCCGCGCTGTGCCGGAACGCGTCTTCAAGAAACTCAGGCTCTGACATGGACCTCAAAGGCAAGCGAGCACTGGTCACGGGCGGTGCGCACCGCATCGGCAGGGCCATATCCCTGGCCCTGGCGGGGCAGGGCTGCGCCATCGCCCTGCATTACGGACGCTCCGTTTCCGAGGCCCGGGAGACGGCCGCCGAGATCCGCGCCCTGGGTGTGGACTGCAGCCTGCACAAGGCCGACCTGTCCAAGGCGGGGCAGGCGCTGACGCTCGGGCGCAAGGTGCTGGGCCACCGCCTGGGCTGCCAGATCCTGGTGAACAACGCCTCCATCTTCCCGCGGGTGACCCTGGAGCGCGCCCAGGCCCCGGATTTCGACCTGCCCTATGCCGTGAACCTGAGGGCGCCCGCCCTGCTGACCCAGGCCATCGGCGTCCCCCTGCTTCGGAAACGCCGGCAGGGACGCATCATCAACATCACCGACGTGGGCGGGCGCCTGGCCTGGCCCGGCGCCTTGCCCTACAGCCTCAGCAAGGCCGGCCTCCTGCAATTGACGCGCCTCAGCGCGGCGGCCCTGGCGCCCTGGGTCCTGGTCAACAGCGTGTCCCCCGGGCCGATGCTGATGCCGGACGTCCACAGCGCGGCCCAGCGCCGCGCCAGCCTCAAGCGCAGCCTGCTCAAACGCCTGGGAGGCCCCGAGGAGATCGCGCGGGCCGTCGTGTACCTGGCCGGGAGCGATTTCGTCACCGGCACGGAGCTCACCGTGGACGGCGGGCGCTCCCTGGCCTGAAAACGGGCGCCATCCTAGGCCTTTGAAAACGGGCCGGGCCTGCGCTACAATCTCCGTCCTTATCCCACCGCACGATCGCCCACCAGGGAGGCAACACCATGCGCAAGGCTCTCCTTTTCATCCTGGCCTCCGGCATTTCCGCCGGCCTCACGGCCTACGGCGTCAGCCCCAGCCAGTACCAGGCGGGCCAGGCCCAGGACGCGCAGGCCCAGGGCAACCCCAATTCCATGTCCCCGGGCCAGCCCGGCGCGCCGCAGCCCATGCCCATACCAGGTTCGGCCGTGGGAGCCGGCATGAGCCCGGGCGCGCCGGTGGTCATACAGCAGCCGCAGGCGGTGCAGGACTACGACTCCATCGCCATCCCGGACTGGGCCAAAGGCTGGAAGCACTACCATTGGGACGAGGCCCTGGCGATGTGGACGGGCAAAAAGGCCCTCTTCTGCGACGCCCGCTCGAAGAGCGAATACGACCAGGGGCACATCCCCGGCGCCATCCCCCTGCCCCTGGCCGAATTCGACAAATACTACGCGCTCTATGCGCGCAAACTCAAACACGCCAAATACATCGTCACCTACTGCCACGGAGCGGGCTGCCAGCTGAGCAACAAGGTCGCGCAGAAGCTGGTGAACGACAAGAAATTCACCGACGTGGGATCCTTCTTCGGCGGCTGGCCCATGTGGCAGCAGCACAATATGCCCATCGAGACCGGCGGCGTGCCCCAGCCTCGCTAAAGGCCCGAAGGGCGCCGCACGCCCCTCCTCGCCCACCACTGCGTCATCACGGCGTCCTTCGCGGACGCCGTTGAATTTTCGGACAGGAAGGTTCCATGCCCCAAGCTTCCCAGACGGCGCTCTCCCGGCGCCCCCCCTTTCCTTTCGTCCCCTTTTATGGGGGGCTGATCCTGTTCGCGGCGCTGACGCTGCTGTTTCGGCGCACGGACCTGGACCTTCGCGCGGCGACCTACTTTTTCAGCGGCCTCGGCCGGCCCTGGCCCGGCCAGCAATGGGCCTGGAGCGAGGCGCTGTACCGCTGGGGCCAGGCGCCCGCGGACCTCTGCGGCGGCCTCGCCTGGGCCGCATTTCTCCTCAGCTTCACGTCCCCGCGCCTGAGCGCCTGGCGCGGCCCCGGCCTGTACCTGGGCCTGCTCCTGCTGCTGGGCCCGGGGCTGCTGTGCAATGTCCTGGGCAAGGGCCTGGCCGGCAGGCCGCGGCCGCTGGAGACGCTGGCCTTCGGCGGCATCTGGGAATTCCACCGCCCCTTCCAGCTCGGCGTCCCCGGCCGGGGCGCCAGTTTCCTCAGCGGCCACGCGGCCAACGCCTGGTATTTTCTGGGCTTCGTCTTTCTTTTGTCCGGCCGCGTCAGAAGCCCGGTCCTGGCCCTTGTGGCCGCCCTGGCCCTCGCCTTCGGGACGGCTATGAGCCTTGCGCGCGTGAGCCAGGGCGCGCACTGGCCCAGCGACACCCTGCTGTGCGGGGCGGCCCTGTGGACCCTGGCCGCGGGCCTTTCCCCGCTCATCCATTGGCAGCCGTCCGCCTCGTTCTGGCGCCGCGGACCGGTCTTGCTGGCGCTGGCGGGCGCGGCCCTGGCCTGGCTCAGCCTCAGCCGGGTGGTCTACGAGGAACGGCATTTCTCCGGCCCCGCGGCCCCGGGCCAGTCCACGGGACCCACGCACCGCGACCTTCCCATCCCCCCGCGCCCGGACACCAACGAGCTGGATGTGGACATGAGCCTGGTCAGCGGCGACCTGGCCGTGCGCTTCGACAGCGTTCCCTCGCAGCCCTTGACCCTCGACGAGATCTTCCGAGGCCAGGGCCTGCCCCGGGCCGGGGAGGACATGGCCGCCTCCAGCTTCAGCGCCGGCGGGCAGTTCGCGCCGGGCCCCAAGGCCCTGGCCGTGCGTTTCGCGCAGAGCCTGCGCGGCCCCTGGCTGGCCAGCCACGAAAGCCTGAGGCTGGGCCTGGCGTCCGGCCTGGAGGTGGACGCCCGCTTGCGCAGCGGCGACGGCGAGATTAACATAGGCCCCTTTCCCCCGGGCCGCCGGGTCCTGCTGAGCGGCCTGCCCGCGGGCTGCGCCCCGCCGGACGGCTTCCATCCCTTCGGCGCGACCGATTGGATGCGCGACGGCAAGGCGCCCCTGATTTCCCTGGACCTGGACGCGCCGGTGCTGCGCTTCGACCAGCCCTAAGGCATCCCCACCACGAGGTTTCCATGAAAGCGCTCCGCTCCTCCCGCGTCACCCAAGGCGACCAGCGCATGCCCAACCGGGCCATGCTCCGGGCCGTGGGCTTCAAGGACGCGGACTTCAAGAAACCCATCGTGGGCGTGTGCTCCACCTACAGCGACATCACCCCCTGCAACATGCACATAGCCGAACTGGCCCTGAAGGCGCGCGGAGGGGTGGACAGCTCGGGCGGGGTGGGGCTCATCTTCGGGGCGCCCACGGTGAGCGACGGCATTTCCATGGGCACCGAGGGGATGAAATTCAGCCTCGTCAGCCGCGAGGTGATCGCCGACTCCATCGAGGTGGTGGCCCAGGCCCAGGCCTTCGACGGCCTGGTCGCCATCGGCGGCTGCGACAAGAACATGCCGGGCTGCCTGATGGGCATAGCCAGGGTCAACATCCCCGCCGTCTTCGCCTACGGCGGGACCATCCTGCCAGGGCGGGCGCTCGGCCGCGACATCGACATCGTCAGCGCCTTCGAGGCCGTCGGCGCCGTGAGCAACGGCAAGATCAGCCGCGCGCAATTCAAGGAGATCGAATGCAACACCTGCCCGGGCGAGGGCAGCTGCGGCGGTATGTACACGGCCAACACCATGGCCAGCGCCATCGAGGCCATGGGCATGAGCCTGCCCGGCTCCAGCAGCCAGCCGGCCGCCAGCAAGGAGAAGGGCAAGGACTGCGCCGCGGCCGGCAAGGCGGTGATGGCCTTGGTCAAGAAGGGGATCACGCCCCGCAAGATCATGACGCGCAAGGCCTTTGAAAACGCCATCCGGGTGGTGCTTGTGCTGGGCGGCTCGACCAACGCGGTCCTGCACCTGCTGGCCATGGCCGACGCAATCGGGGTGAAGCTGGCCTTGGACGATTTCCAGAAATTCAGCGACAAGACCCCCTGGCTGGTCAACCTCAAGCCCAGCGGCGCCTTCGTGATGGCGGACCTGTTCAAGATCGGCGGCCTTGAGCCGATCATGAAAATGATGCTCGACGCCGGCATGCTCCACGGGGACTGCCTGACCGTCACCGGAAAGACCCTGGCCGAGAACCTGCGCGGGGTGAAGCGCCTGCCGGAGCACCAGGACATCGTGCGCGGCCTCAAGGACCCCCTCAAGAAAACCGGCCATCTCCGCATCCTTTACGGCAACCTGGCGCCGGAGGGCGCGGTGGCCAAGATCAGCGGCTACGAGGGCGAGACGCACAGCGGACCGGCCCGCTGCTTCGACAGCGAGGAGCTGGCCCTGGCCGCCATCCTGGGGGACAAGGTCCGGAAGGGCGACGTCGTCATCGTGCGCTACGAGGGCCCCAAGGGCGGGCCCGGCATGCGCGAGATGCTCAGCCCCACCAGCGCCATAGCCGGCAAGGGCCTGGGCAAATACGTGGCCCTGATCACGGATGGACGCTTCTCCGGCGGAAGCCACGGCCTGGTGGTGGGCCACGTGACCCCGGAGGCGGCCGTCGGCGGCCCCTTAGGGCTCGTCAAGGACGGCGACCGCATCACCCTCGACGCGGTCAAGAACTCCCTCACCCTGCACGTCAGCGCCGCGGAGCTCGCCCTGCGCAAGAAGCGCTTCAAGGCACCCGCGCCGCGCTACCCCAAGGGCGTGCTGGCGAAGTACGCGAAGCTGGTCAGCTCCGCCAGCTTCGGCGCCGTGACCGACTGGGACTGAAACTAGTCCCCCGAGGAATCCCATGCCACTGCAAGCCATAGTCTTCGACCTCGACGGAACCCTGCTGGACCAGGAGGGGGCGGAGCGCGACGCGCTCCAGCTCCTGTATGAACGCGACCTCAACCTGGCCTCCAAGCCGCCCTACCACGCATTCCTGCGTGACTGGCGCAATGTCGCCGACGAGTACCTGCAGCGCTTCCTGGACAACAAGATGGGCTTCGACGAGCAGCGCATCGCCCGCATCCAGGCCGTCTACAAAAAATACGGCAGCCCCCTCGATTTCCAGGAGGCCGAGCGCCTGCACCAGGCCTATGCCGGGTATTACCGCGGCCAGTGGCGCGCCTTTGACGACGCCCTTCCGGCCCTGCGTTCCTTGGGCCGGCGATTCAAGCTGGCCGTGATCACCAACGGCGACGGACCGCAGCAGCGGGCCAAGCTGGAAGCCACCTCCTTGAGCCCATTGTTCGCGGACATCGTGGTTTCCGGTGAGGTCAAGGTGCGCAAGCCGGACCCCGCCATCTTCCGGCTCAGCGAAAAGGCCCTGGGCCTTCCTGCGGAGTCCCTGGCCTATGTGGGCGACCGTCTGGACGTGGATGTGGCCGGCGCCAAGGCCGCCGGATGGACGGCGCTGTGGCTCGACCGCAAGGGAATGCCCGGCCGTTCCTCGGAAGCGGGAACATTGGTCGCGGACAGTTTGAAGGATCTGGATTCCCTGCTGGCCTGAGGGCCCGGACTTTGTGATTTTTTTCACAAAGTTTCGGTTTTTGAGCACATTTTGGGCGAATTCCAGGCTATCCCCGCCCACAATGAAACTTTACAAATTTGTTCAGGTTCTACTATACTTTCTCTCCCCGGGGCCCTTTGGGCCCTTTTTTTTACCGGCATCGCGGACCCGAGCAAGGTGGCTTGGTCCCCATGAACACAGCAAAGGAACGCGAAACTATGCTGGATTCCCAGCCTTTTGAAACCACAGGCAGCCTCAATGAAGGGGGTCTCTATCCCTTTGACGAGGGCAAGGACAGCTGCGGGGTCAGTTTCGTGGCCGATCTCAAGAACCGGCCGAGCCATTCCATTGTCCAGCGCGGCCTGACCGCCCTGGAGCACCTGAACCACCGCGGCGCCTGCGGCTGCGAGGAGAACACCGGCGACGGGGCCGGGGTGCTGACCCAGCTGCCGGACACATTTTTGCGCAAAGTCTTCAAGCAGGCCGGCCTGGGCGAACTGCCCGCCAAGGGCCATTACGGCGCCGGCATGGTCTTCCTTCCCCGCTCCAAGCAGGACAGCGCGACCATCAAGGCCCTCTGGGAGCGCATCGTGCGCGAGGAGGGCCAGACCCTCCTGGGCTGGCGCACTGTCCCCGTCGATAACAGCATGCTGGGCCCCACGGCCCTCAAAAGCGAGCCGGTCATCGAGCAGGTCTTCGTGGCCCGCAACCCCAACCTCGGGGACCAGGACGCCTTCGAGCGCAAGCTGTACTTGATCCGCAAACGCTGCTCGGGCGAACCCAGCATCGCCAACCTGGGCGAACGGAGCATGTACTACGTCTGCTCCTTCAGCTCGCGGACCATGGTCTACAAGGGCATGCTCACCCCCATGCAGGTGCGGCCCTATTTCGACGACCTGGGCGACAAGGACTTCGAGAGCGCCCTGTGCATCAGCCACAGCCGCTTCTCCACGAACACCTTCCCCAGCTGGAAGCTGGCCCACCCCTTCCGCTACCTGGCCCACAACGGCGAGATCAACACCCTGCGCGGCAACATCAACTGGATGCGCGCAAGGGAGTCCCAGTTCCAGAACCGCCACTTCCCCGGCGAGGACATCAAGCGCCTGCTGCCCATCATCGCCGAGGGCGCCTCGGACTCCGCGGCCCTGGACAACGCGCTGGAACTGCTGACCCTGACCGGGCGCAGCCTGCCCCACGCCCTGATGATGCTGATCCCCGAGCCCTGGTCCGGCCACGAAAGCATGTCCGGCGCCAAGAAGGACTTCTACCGCTACCACGCCTGCCTCATGGAGCCCTGGGACGGCCCGGCGGACGTCGTGTTCAGCGACGGCCGTGTCATCGGCGGCGTGCTGGACCGCAACGGCCTGCGCCCCAGCCGCATCAGCGTCACCCGCGACGGCCTGGTGGTCCTGGCCAGCGAGACCGGCGTGCTGGACGACCTGGATCCGGCCGACATCGTGTCCAAAGGCCGCCTCGAGCCCGGCCGCATGTTCCTGATGGACCTGGAGGCAGGCGCCATCCTCGACGACGTCCAATTGAAGGAGCAGATGGCCGCCGCCCATCCCTACGGCCAGTGGCTGGCGAAAAACCTCCTGCCCCTGTCCGCCCTGCCCGAGGCGCCCCATGTGCCCGGACCGGACCACGCCACGCTTTTGCGGCGCCAGATCGCCTTCGGATACACCCACGAGGACCTGAAGATCGTGATGGCCCCCATGGCCCTGGACGGCGCCGAGGCGGTCGGCAGCATGGGCGACGACACGCCCCTGGCCGTGCTCAGCGAAAAGCCCCAGCTCCTCTTCAACTACTTCAAGCAGCTCTTCGCCCAGGTCACCAATCCGCCCCTGGACGCCATCCGCGAGGAGCTCGTCACCAGCGTGTTCACCACGCTGGGTCCGGAAGGCGACCTGCTCGACGCCTCCGCCGAGAACTGCCGCCAGATCGAGCTGAAGAGCCCGATCCTGGACAACGACGACCTGGCCCGCTTCAAGCTGGCCGGCCCCCAGGGCTTCAAGTGCGTCACGCTGCCCATCGTCTTCAGGGCGGGGGGCGACGGGTCGGACCTCGAGGCGGCGCTGGACGGGCTCATGCGCTCCGCCAGCCAGGCGATCGAGGCCGGCGCCCAGATCCTGATCCTCAGCGACCGCGGCGTGGACCCGGAATGGGCCAGCATCCCGAGCCTGCTGGCCACGGCCGGCCTGCACCACCACCTGATCCGAGAAGGCAAGCGCACCAAGGTGGGGCTGATCATCGAAAGCGGCGAGCCGCGCGAGGTGCACCACTTCGCCCTGCTGCTGGGCTACGGCGCCAACGCCATCAACCCCTACGTGGCCTTCGAGACGCTGGACGACCTGCTGCTGAGGGGCCTGCTGCCCGGCGACAAGATGGACCACGCCAAGGCGGTGAAGAACTACGTCAAGGCCTGCAACAAGGGCATCGTCAAGGTGATGTCCAAGATGGGCATCAGCACCATCCAGAGCTACCGCGGCGCGCAGATCTTCGAGGCGCTGGGCCTGAGCCGCTCCCTGGTGGACCGCTACTTCACCTGGACCAGCAACCGCATGGACGGGATCGGGCTCGACGAGATCGCCCAGGAGACCCGCCTGCGGCACGTGGCGGCCTTCCAGGCCCGCACCGCCAAGACCCCCGACCTGGACTGGGGCGGGCGCTACAAATGGCGCCGTGAGGGCGAGCTGCACATGCAGGACGCCGACCAGATCGCGCGCCTCCAGCACGCCGTCTACTCCGGCGACTACAAGCTCTTCAAGCAGTACACCAGCCGCATCAACGACCAGAAGGGGCACCTGCTCACCCTGCGCGGCCTGCTGAAATTCAAGAAAGGCCTGCGCCCGCCCGTGCCCCTGAGCGAAGTGGAGCCGGCCTCCTCCATCGTCAAGCGCTTCACCACCGGCGCCATGAGCTACGGCAGCATCAGCCAGGAGGCCCACGAGACCATCGCCATCGCCATGAACCGTCTGGGCGGCAAGAGCAACACCGGCGAGGGGGGCGAGGACGAGGAGCGCTTCAAGCCCCTGCCCAACGGGGACTCCAAGCGCTCGGCCATCAAACAGGTGGCCTCCGGCCGCTTCGGCGTCACCAGCAATTACCTGGTCAACGCCCGCCAGCTGCAGATCAAGATCGCCCAGGGCGCCAAGCCCGGCGAGGGCGGCCAGTTGCCCGCCAAGAAGGTCTATCCCTGGATCGCGAAGACCCGCCACAGCACGCCCTTCGTCGGCCTCATCAGCCCGCCGCCCCACCACGACATCTACAGCATCGAGGACCTGGCCCAGCTGATCCACGACCTGAAGAACGCCAACGACCAGGCCATCGTCTCGGTGAAGCTGGTCGCGGAAGTGGGCGTGGGCACCGTGGCCGCGGGCGTGGCCAAGGCCCACGCGGACCACATCCTGATCTCCGGGCACGACGGCGGCACCGGCGCGAGCCCGCTCTCGAGCACCAAGCACGCCGGCATCCCCTGGGAGCTGGGCCTGGCCGAGACCCACCAGATCCTGGTCCTCAACGGCCTGCGCGACCGCGTGCGCGTGGAGACCGACGGGCAGCTGCGCACTGGGCGCGACGTGGTCATCGCCGCCCTTCTGGGCGCAGAGGAATACGGCTTCGCCACGGTGGCCATCATCACCCTGGGATGCATCATGATGCGGGTCTGCCACCTGGACACCTGCCCGGTGGGCGTGGCCACCCAGAACCCGGAACTGCGCAAGAAGTTCACGGGCAAGCCGGAGGCCCTGGTCAACTTCATGACTTTCGTGGCCGAGGAAGCCCGCGAATACCTGGCCGAACTGGGCTTCCGGACCATCGAGGAGATGGTGGGCCACAACGAGGTGCTGGAGGCCGACCCCGGGGCCGGGCACTGGAAGTCCTCCAAGCTCGACCTGAAGCCCCTGCTGCGCCGGGTGGAGGAGCCCTACGGCGGGAGCCTCACCAAGACCCGCGAACAGGACCACGGCCTGGACAAGGCGCTGGACCAGACCATCCTCAAGGACGCGGCGGCGGCGATCGAGCGGGCCACGCCCGTGCGCCTAAGCTACCCCATCAAGAACGTGAACCGCACCGTGGGCACGCTGCTGGGCTCCGCCGTCACCCGCAGGCACGGCGGCGCCGGCCTGCCCGACGGCACGGTGCAGATCGACTTCAAGGGTTCGGCCGGGCAGAGCTTCGGCGCCTTCGTCCCACGGGGCATCACGCTGCGGCTGGAGGGCGACGCCAACGACTACCTGGGCAAGGGCCTCTGCGGCGGCCTCATCGTGGTGAAGCCCTCCGAGGCGGCCACCTTCAAGGCCGAGGACAACATCATCGTCGGCAACGTCCTCTTCTACGGGGCGACCAGCGGCGAGAGCTACATCCGCGGGAAGGCGGGCGAACGCTTCTGCGTCCGCAACAGCGGCGTCTACGCGGTGGTCGAGGGCATCGGCGACCACGGGTGCGAATACATGACCGGGGGCCGGGTGGTCGTGCTGGGGCCGACCGGGCGCAACTTCGCCGCGGGCATGTCGGGCGGCATCGCCTACGTGTACGACCCGGCCGGGGCTTTCAGCGGCCGCTGCAACATGGAGATGGTGGAGTTGGAGGACCTCGACCCCGCCGACCTGGAGCTGGTGCGCGGCATGCTGCGCAAGCACCGGGAGCACACCGGATCGGGCGTGGCCGATCGGATCCTCGACGACTGGACCGAGCAGGGCCGCCATTTCGTGAAGGTCATCCCCAGCGAATACAAGAAGGCGCTGCAGGCGCTGTCCGAGAAGGCCGCGGAGACGGTGTCCTAAAAGATCAGGAGAAGCGCGTGGCAAAAGTGACGGGATTCATGGAGTTCCACCGCCCCAAGGGGGCCCGCCGGCCGGTGGCCGAGCGCGTGAAGGACTGGAAGGAATACGAGCTTCCCTACCCCGGGGAGGAGCTCAACCACCAGGCCGCGCGCTGCATGGACTGCGGCGTGCCGTACTGCATGAGCGGCTGCCCCCTGGGAAACATCATCCCCGACTTCAACGACCTGGTGTACCACAGCGACTGGGCCAACGCCCTGGAGCGCCTGCACGCCACGAACAACTTCCCCGAGTTCACGGGCGGCATCTGCCCGGCGCCCTGCGAAAACAGCTGCACCCTGGCCCTGGACCAGTACCAGGAGCCGGTGTCCATCAAGAAGATAGAGCTGGCCATCGTGGACAAGGGCTGGGCCGAGGGCTGGATCAAGCCCCTGCCCCCGGAGCGGGAAACCGGCAAGTCCGTGGCGGTGGTGGGTTCGGGGCCGGCCGGGCTCGCCTGCGCCCAGCAGTTGCGCCGCGCGGGCCACAAAGTCACGGTCTTCGAGCGCGCCGACCGAGTGGGAGGCCTGCTGCGTTACGGCATCCCCGAGTTCAAGCTTGAGAAGAGCCGGCTGGAGCGCCGCGTCAAGCAGCTGAGCGACGAGGGCGTGCGCTTCGTGGTCAACGCCAACGCGGGCGTCAACCCCACCCCGCAGGCCCTCAAGAAGGATTTCGACGCGGTCGTGCTCTGCGGCGGCGCCACCCAGGCCCGCGACCTGGCCATCGAGGGGCGCGGCCTCAAGGGAGTGCACTTCGCCATGGAGTTCCTGACCCAGTCCAACAAGGTCCAGGAAGGCGACACGGTGGAGGGCCAGATCAGCGCGAAGGCCAAGCACGTGGTCATCATCGGCGGGGGGGACACCGGCGCGGACTGCATCGGCACCAGCACACGCCAGGGCGCCCTCGACATCCACAGCCTCGAGATCGTCCCGCAGCCGCCGGTCTCGCGGCCCCAGGACAATCCCTGGCCCCAGTGGGCGCGCATCTTCCGGACCGCGGGCGCGCACGAGGAGGGCGGCGAGCGCCTCTACGCCGTGTCCACCCGCCGCTTCGTGGGCGAGAACGGCGTGCTGAAGGGCCTGGAAACCGTCCAAGTGCGCTGGGACCAGGGGAAGCCCGTGGAGGTGGCGGGCTCGGAAAAGGTCATCCCCGCGGACCTCTGCTTCCTGGCCATGGGCTTCACCGGCCCGGAAAAGGGCCCGCTGCTGGACGGCTTGGGCGTGGAATTGGACGCGCGCGGCAACGTCAAGTCGGACCCCTCCACCAAGATGACCTCGGTGCCGGGAATCTTCACGGCCGGGGACATGACCCGCGGCCAGAGCCTGGTGGTGTGGGCGATCAGCGAGGGGCGCAAAGCCGCCCAGGGCGTGGACCGTTTTCTGATGGGGAGCACCGCCCTGCCCTCGGCGCTCTAGGCGCGGCGGGGGGGGCGGGACTGACGAGGGGCACGGCCGGACGGCGCGGGCCCCTCTTTTTTTGAGGCAAGAGTGGCGAACAAGGAAAAATCGGTCCTGACCGTCGTCTTCACGACCGTCTTCATGGACCTGGTGGGATTCGGCATCATCATCCCGCTGCTGCCGCTCTACGGACAGGACCTGGGCGCGAACGAATGGAGCCTGCCGCTGCTGGTGGCCGCCTATTCCCTGGCCCAGTTCTTTTTCTCCCCCCTCTGGGGCCAGGTCAGCGACCGCCACGGACGGCGCCCCGTCATGCTGGTGTCCATGGGCGGCTCCACCCTGTCCTATCTCGGCTTCGCCCTGGCCACCTATTACCACAGCCTGCCCCTGCTCATGGCCACGCGCTTCCTCCAGGGGACCTTCGCCGCCAACATCTCCGCGGCCCAGGCCTGCATCGCCGACGTCACCCCCCCGCAGAAACGCGCCGGAGGCATGGCCCTGATCGGCATCTCCTTCGGCCTCGGCTTCATCCTGGGCCCGATCATCGGCGGCGTGTCCCTGAAGTACTGGGGCGTCCTCGCCCCTGGCCTCATCGCGGGCGGGCTCTGCGGCCTGAACCTCCTGGCCGCCTGGGTGCGCCTGCCCGAAACCCTGGCCCCCGAGATCCAGGCATCCAACCGGGCCCAGCACTGGCGCAGCTACGACCCCCTGAACACCGCCTCCCTGCGCCAGGCTTTCCAGCACTCCTACCTATGGCTGCTGCTGGCGATCAGCTTCCTGCAGCTGGCCGCCTTCAGCACGATGGAGCAGGTCTTCGCCCTCTTCTTCAAGGCGCGGCTCCATTTCAGCCTGGAGGACGCCGGCCTGAAGACCGGCTACGCCCTGGCCTTCGTCGGGTTCGTGGCTGCGGCCATGCAGGGCGGCTTCACCCGGCGCCTGGCCCCCAGGATCGGGGAGCGCCGCATGCTCATCGCCGGCCTCTTCCTCTTCGCCGTGGTCCTCTTCATCATGCCCTTCGGCACCAGCTACGCCTCGTACTTCATGATCCTGGCGCCCCTGGCCGTGGGGCGCAGCCTGATCGACCCCAGCATGTCCTCCCTGATCTCCCAGGCCGTGAGCGCCAACGAGCAGGGCCGCGCCTTCGGCACCTTCCAGGGGCTCAACAGCCTGGCCCGCGTGGTGGGGCCCGCCTTGGGGATCTGGCTGTTCGAAAGGGACATAAACCTCCCCTTCTTCGCGGGCGGGGCCCTGTCCGTGCTGGTCTTGGGGATGAGCGTCTATCTATTGATGAAGACAAAAAATCTCTCCGGCGTGGACGCGCTGACGCCCAAGCCTTAGTCCGTACAAAAAGGGCCGCTTCAGGCCATCAGACCTTGCTGTTCTTGAAGAGCATGGCCACCAGGACGCCGCTGGCGAAAATGATGGGGCCCTGGACCACGAACTCGCCCACAAATCCCAGGCCTTCGGCGATCCTGGCGTGGATCAGGGAAAATACCATGCATGCGATGGCGCCGAGCGCGAAATGGAGCAGGTTTTTCTTCATGGCGGAACCTCCTCGTTAGTTGCCATACCTATATGCTAGGAGGAAGGCGCCTATTCCGCAAAAAAATCTTTTGTGCGTGATGACCTCCGGCGCCTCAGGCCGCGATCCAGTCGTCCAATACCGCGTGCAACGCCCTAGCCATGGGTCCCAACAATTCAGGCTGTCCCGACAGGACAGTTTCATTCTGCACAAAGGGCCTGCCCGGTTTGAGTTCGTCCGTGAGGCCATGGGTCATGTCCCGCAGCGACGCGGCGTCCACTTCCATATGGCACTGAAGGGCCAGGGCCTGGGTGCCCAGGGCATAGGCTTGGTGTTCGCAGGCCGCCGAACGGGCCAGATGGACCGCTCCCGAAGGCAGGTCAAAGGTCTCGCCGTGCCAATGGAAAGCCATCAGGACCGGGGGCATCCGCTTGAAAAAAGGGTGTTTTTGCCCGGCCGCGGTGGCCTCGATCGGAAACCATCCGATCTCCTCGAGGGTGTTGGTGCGGACCTTCGCCCCCAGCGCGGACGCGATCATCTGGGCGCCCAGGCACACGCCCAGGACCTTCCGTCCCAGGCCCAGGGTCTCCCGCACCAGCGCCTTTTCCGGGCGCAGCCAGGGATGCTTTTCCTCGTCGTTCACGCTCATGGGTCCGCCCATCAGCACCAGCGCGTCGAAGTCGCGTGGGGACGGCAAGGCCTGCCCCTGCGCCACCTCGGTGGTTTCCATGCGGTATCCGCGCTCCTTGGCCCAGGTGGCGATGGAACCGGGGCCCTCGAAGGCGGTGTGCTTGATCACGTGAATCTGCACGGCTAGTCCCCCGCCAAGCTCAGATTTTCCAGCCTTATGACCTTCGGCCCCAGATAGCGCTCCCTCTGCTCCGTCTCCAGGCTGAAGCGCGCGGTCTCAAGGGCCGTCTTGCTGAGCCCGGACACCGAGCCGCCCTTGACCGCCCGCAGCCCCCCCGCGGTGATCTCCTCGCCGTAGCGGATCTCGCTGCTGAACTCGCCGGTGACGCCGTTGGGCTCGAAATAGCTGAAGTCGTTGAGGTGGTACAGGGGGCGCTCCCCCGCCTTGAGCAGGTCCGCTTCCTTTTCCCTTCCTGGGCCGACCTCCACGCCGCCCAGTTCGCCGGTGGCGGCCTGCCTCAGGTACTGGGCGTAGCGTGCGTTGGCGTGGCGGGCCTTCAGGACCCCGTTTTCGATCAGGCTGCGGCGGCAGCCCGGTGTGCCGCTGGGGTCGACCTTGTAGGAGCCCACGGACCAGGGGATGAGGGCGTTGTGGCTGAGGTTCAGGGGTGTGGCGCCCGCGGCGGCCAGCACCAGTTGGTCCCCGATCTCGGCCTGGCTGAGGCGGTTGTAGCGCGCCGAGGCAGAGGCCTGGGTCAGGCACCAGCTGAAAAAATGGTCCAGGGCCTCCCCGCTGAGGACCACGTCGAAATTGCCGCTCTTGGGAAGCCCGGCGGAAAGCCCGCTCCGGCTCTGTTGGGCGCAGCGGGCGACCATGGTTTCCAGGCCCAGGTCCGTCAAACGGCGGCGCTTGAAGGGCCGGAAAACCTCGGCTTCCCCTTTGGGGCCTTTCGCCAGCAGGCAGAACTCCCCGGAGAAGAAGGTGCTCTCGGACAGACAGTTCACGCCCTGGCTGTTGAAGTATCGGGTGCGCATCGATTCCGCGAAGAATTCCGCGGCGGCCAGGCGCACGCCCCTTTCCCTCCCGGAGGCGGATCGCAGCATCTCGGCGGCCGCGGCCAGCTGGGACTCGGCGTCCGCGACGATCAGGGGGTCGGCCAGCTCCACACGCGCCATGTTGCCCGCCACCTCGGTCATGGCGTAGGCCTGGTTGGCCACCAGCGCGGCGGCCTGAGCGGCGGTGTCGAGGTCCTCCTTGAAACGCGCCATCCCCGCGGGATCGACGTTGAAGCGCGCGTTCCCCGTCACCGTGGCCTTGTCCCCGCCCTTGTCCTTTTCTTTGGCCTTGGACCTCCCCTCGGCCTTGGCCGCCGGCCGGGTGATCAGGATCTCGACCTCGTAGACCAGGCTGTCCACCCGGCGGCGCGATTCCTCGCGGTCCATGTTGAGGAAAAGCTGGGTCGAACGCCTGGCCAGCTCCCGCACCTGCCAGCCGGAAAGCCGCTCGTCCAGTTCCAATCGGTCGATGATTTGGTTCAGCATGGTTGGAAGCGCCCCTCCTTAGGCAAGCCGCGCGCGGAACTTCAGATGCGGCCCGCCCATGGTGTTCTTCACGATCTCCTTGTGCCCTTTGCCGCAATAGCCCATGCCGCTGATCTCCAGGTCGTCGCCGACCATGGAGATACTCTGCAGGATGTCGGGGACGAAACCCGTGAGAATGACTGGCGAAAAGATCTCGCCGGTGCTGCGCCCGTCCTTGATCCTCTCGGCCCAGAGCCCCTCGCACTGGATCCCCCAGCCCTGGGGATCCTCCATGCCGTTGCTGGGATAGCGCAGGTAGTAGCCGTCCTCGACGCTGGCGAGGATCTCCTTGGGGCTGCTCTTGCCGGGCCTGAAAAAGGTGTTGGTCATGCGCGCGTAGGCCTTGCGCTCCCAGCTCTCGCGCCGGCCATTGGCGCTGCGTTCATAGTTGAGCCAGTGCGCCGAGTAGCTGTCGGTCATGCCCCTGGCCAGGATGCCGGCCTCGATGATGGCGCTGCGGCGGGCCAGGGCCCCCTCGTGGTCGAAATAGAAAGTCGCGGCCTGGCCGGGATAGGTCGGGTCGTCGTCCAGGTTGGTGATGGGGCTGGCCACGGTCTTGCCCATGTACTCCCGGCCCTTGGCGCGGTCCTTGAGGTACATGTCGGTCTCGGTGCCGTGCCCGAAGGCCTCGTGGGCCAGCATGCCGCTCCATTCCGAGTCCGTGACCACGGTGGTGAAGCCCGGCTCCAGGCGCCCGGCCCCGAGCAGGCGCTCCGCGTCGGCGACCAGTGCCCTGGCGCGCGGCGCGCACCAGCCCAGGTTCTCGTAGCCGCCGCCGCGGCAGATGCCGTCCCACAGCATCTGCGTGCCGGAGCCGTCGGAGACCACCACCTGCATCACCTCGTCCACGCGGTCCAGGCGCTGGCGCAGGCTCTTGACGGGATTGACGAAAAGCTCCTCGGTGGTCAGGTCGCCCACCACGGCAGTGGCGTTCTTCACCTTGGTCCCGCAGCGCGCCAGGCGCTCCTGGAGCTCGGCGGCGTGGTCCATCCTCTGCTTGGGCGTCCATTTGCGCGGGTCGATCTTGAGGGGCAGCTCCCAGCTCTTGCGCAGGGCCTCGCCCGGATCCAGGGGCCTGGCCCCCGCCACCAGGTTGGCGGCGGTCCAGTCGGCCAGGCTCTCCGCCGCCTTGGCCAGCGCCGCGGGCTCCAGGGTGTTCGTGCTGAACTCCTGAAAGGCCCCGCCGTTGAAGGCCGTGAAGACCACGCCCACCGAGGGGGGCTCCGCCGCGAGGCTGCTCTGGGTGCTGGAGACGGTGGCGCGCACTCCCTCCCGCTTGATGGCGAGGGCCGCCGCGTAGGGCACCTTCTTCATCATGCCCGTGACGAGCTGGGCAAGCAGCGGTTCGAGCTTGGAGAAATCGTTCAGGTCCGGCATGGCTCTCAGCGCCTCTTCAGCAGGGCTTGCACCGCACCGAGGTCCTCGGTGGGGACGTAGTAACGCGCGTGCAGGTGCGGCTTCGCGATGTCGCGCACCACGCGGCTGCGCGTGCTCAGTTCGCGGCGCCCGCGGGGGCCCACCACCATGATGGGACGGCGCAGGTCATATGGGGAGGCGCCCAGGCGGTCCTCGATGAGCAGGGACTCCGCGGAACCCGGACGCCGGCGCTCGAACCAGGCGCGCACCCGGCGCCGGGTGGCCAAGGGAAGGTCCTCCTCGGGGGTGGCGGCCTCCCAGAGCAATTTCACCTTGCGGCGGGACACGAAGCGTTCGGCCAGGCCGGCCAGCACCGGGTCCGGGCCGCGCATCCATCGCTTGATGGCCACCATCACGTCGCTGTCGTCGTGGTCCAGGAAATCCGCGACCCCCACGCTTTCGCCCTTGTCCAGCAGCGCCGCCAGGGCGGGCGAGGCGGTCTCGCGTGGCAGGCGCCCCACAAGCCACAGGTCCTTGGCCCTTTGCAGGAGGGCCATGAGCAGGAGCTCCATGGCGCGGCTGGTCTTGTGGAAATAGACCTTCCAGTACATGAAATAGCGGGCCAGGAAGTATTCCTCAACCGCCAGCAGGCCGCGCTCCTTCACCGCCAGGCGCCCCCGGCTGACCGTGAGGCTGGCGATGATGCGGTCGAGGTCCACCTTGCCCGAATTCACCCCGGTGTAGTGCGCGTCGCGCACCAGGTAGTCCAGGCGGTCGACATCGAGCTGGCTGGACAGCAGGTCGTGGGTAAGGCGCGCCTCCACTCCGGGGGCGCTGCCCTCCATGATCGCCGCCAGCGAGCCGGCCCGTCCCCGCAGGAGGGCCTTCAAACCGTGATCCTCGCGCAGGAGGCGCACGCCCATGCGCTCGTGGTCGCCGATGAGCACGCGCTCCAGGGTATGGCTGAAGGCGCAGTGGCCGATGTCATGCAGGAGCGCCGCGGCCAGGGCCAGTTCGCGCCCCTCCGGGCTGAAACGCAGGCCGTCCTCGCGCTCCAGATGGTCCAGGGCCCGCCCCATCAGGGTCATGGCCCCCAGGCTGTGGCTGAAGCGGCTGTGCTCCGCGCCGAGGAAGGTCAGGTAGCTGACCCCCAGCTGGCGTATCTGGCGCAGGCGCTGCACGGCGCGGCTGTCGATCAGGCCCAGCAGCAGCGGCGAGTCGACGGCGATCTGGCCGTAGAGGGGGTCCTGGAAGTATTTCACCTTCCGCCGGGTCACCGGGGCTGGCTCCGGGGCGGCACATGCTTGCGCCAGACCATGACGTTCTTGGGGTAGGCCTTGAAGCCGAGACGGCGGTAAAAGGGCTGCTTGTCGGTGGTGAAAAGCCAGAAACTCTCGACGTCCTTCAGGCGGGCGTCCTCCAGGATGGCCCGCACCAGGCGGCTGCCGAGGCCGACGCCTTGGTGGTCCCGGTCCACGATCACGTCCCAGAGCACGGCGCGGTAGGCGAAGTCCGTGCTGACGCGGGCGAACCCGACCAGCTCCTTGCCCTTCCAGGCCGTGGCGAGCAGGTCGCTGTGCTTGAGCACGGCCGCGACGCCCTTGTCCCCGCGCCGCGCCGTCCACCAGGCCTTGGCGTAAAAATCTTTCAGGACCTGCACCGTGGGCTTGCGCCGCAGGCTGATGCTCACTTCCGCCTTGATGGGGGGCACTAGCGTTTGTCCAGAAAGGTGTGGATGCCGCACTCGGTCTTGTTCTTGCCCTTCCAGCGCCCGGAGCGCGGGTCATTCGGGTCGCCCGGCACGGCCGTGCAGGGCTCGCAGCCGATGCTGGTGTAGCCTTTCTCCCACAACGGGTGCATGGGAAGGCCTTCGGACTTCAGGTAGGCGTAAACATCCTTCGCGCTCCAACCCAGCAAGGGCGAGACCTTGTAGAAATCGTCACCCTTCATCTCCACGAACTTCATGTGGGTCCGGTAGCTGGTCTGGTCCCCGCGCACACCGCTCATCCAGCAGCGCAGCCCCTTCAGGGCCCGCTTCAGGGGCTCCACCTTGTTGATCTCGCAGCAGCGGTCCGGATCGGTCTCGTAGAGCTTGCCGAATTCCTTGAGAAAGGCGTCGTGCCCCATCACCGGCCCGACCTGGACGAGGTTGAGCTTCAATCGCCGCACCAGGTCGTCCCTGAAGGCCAGGGTTTCGGCGAAAAGGAACCCCGAGTCGATGAAAATCACGGGAATATCGGGTTTCACTTTGACGGCCAGGCTCAGGAGGCAGGCGCTTTCAGCCCCGAAGCTGGAACTGATGGCGATATCCTTGCCGAAGAAGTCGCAGGCAAAGCGGATGATTTCGCTGGGATGGGCCCCTCGGAATCGGGCGTTTAGGGCGTCGCGTTCAGCCTCCTCATAGATCATGGCTGGTCCCCCTGCGGCGCCGGCGTCGCGCCAGCGCCGGAGCCGTCCGTCCCAAGGTCCTGGAGCCCCCGCGGAGTGGGGGCCGGAGCGGTTGCGGCGTTGGCGGCTTCGATGGCCTTGGCCTCAGCCTCGTCCGAGGCCGCCTCAGCCGCCTTGCCGGACTTTTTCAGGACCACGGCCAGGCGGTGCAGGTCGTCCGCGACCGCGGCGTCGCCGGGCCCCAGGGCTTTTTGGTCGATGGCAAGGGCCTGGCGCATAAGACCCTCGGCCTTCGTATTGTCGCCCTTGAGCAGCCAGATGCGCCCTTCGTTGCTGAGGGTTTCGGCAACCTCTGGCGCGCCGGGGCCCAGGGCACCCCTGCGCTGGGCCAGGGCCTGGTCGTATAGGCTCATGGCCTCGTCCCACTTTTTCTGGGCGTCCAGGCACAGCCCCAGGTCGCTCTCCGCCTGGGCCAGGGCGGCGGCGTCCGGGGCGGCCTGATCGGAAACCGCCTTCAGGAGGCGGCGGCGCAAGGGCTCCGCACTGGCCCAGCGTCCGCGCGATTCATAGGCGTCAGCCAAGCGCCCCACGGAGGACAGGGTATCGTTCGCGTCCGGCCCCAGGGCCTGATCAAAGCCCTTGAGGGCGCGTTTAAACACGGCGATGGCGTCGTCCGCGCGGCCGGATTGCTGGTACAGGGTGCCCAGGTAGTCCAGGGTGTAGGCGGAACGCGGATCGTCGGAGCTGAAGCTTTCCGTCGTGAGCAGGGCACGCAGGAGCAGCTTCTCCGCCAGCTTCAAATCGCCCTTACGCTGGGCCTGGGTGGCTGCGTTGACCTGCCGGCTCCAGTCCTCGCTGCTGGCGGCGGGCAGGGCCGCCGCCAGGGCGGCCAGAAAAACGATTCCGCAGATTAGCTTTTTTGACACGTTGCGCACTCCAAAAAAGAGGCTTATTTTATCACCAGCGTTGGGGGCTTCCAAGGCTATACGGAGGACGGGATGAAAGCGTCTAAAAAAATCGTGGTGGCCTGCGCGGCCTTCTGGCTGGCCGGGGCTGCCGCGCTGCTCCGGGCGGACAGCGGCACCGCGGACGGCTCCGTGGCGGCCACCGCTGTCAGCGTGACCGGCGACGTTCGGCTCCAGATGGGCGACGGCTGGCAGACGGTGCAGGTGGGCCAGCTGCTCACCCAGGGCGACCGTGTGGTCACCGGCGACGATTCTGCCCTGCAGATGGTGCTGGCGGACGGCTCCTCCGTGGCCTTGGGGGCGGACAGCGAACTGAGCCTGGCCAGCGTCGGATCCGGGGCGCCCGGCTCGGTAACCCTGCTCAGCCTGGCCCGGGGCCTGCTGGACACCATGGTGGAGAAACTGAAGCTCGGCTCGCGCTTCGAGATCGAGACGCCCTACGCAGTGGCGGCGGTGAAAGGCACCGACTTCGAGGTGTCCGCCGCCGGGCAGGGGGCCGCTGTGACCGTCAACCAGGGGACCGTTCAGATGGGCGATTCCAGCCGCGCCTATTTCTGGCCGGTTCGTCCTATGGAACGCTGCCAGATGGAGGGCCGCCGAATGACAGCCCTGCGCCCCCTGAGCATGCAGGAACGGGTGACCTTCCAGCGGCGTTGGGCCATGGCCCATGTCCTGCACGCGCGCCGGCGCATGCTGATGCGGCGCTTCATGCGCTCGCCCATGCACCAGCGCTTCATGCAGCAACTGCGCATGCGGCACCGCGCCTTCATGGCGCGCAGGGGCGGGCGGATGGCGGGCCGGCGCTGGAGGCGGGGCCACAGGACGTTTAGACGTCGCCCCTTGCAGCGCAGGCAGGAGCAATAGCACCGGGGGCAGAAAGCTCCGCGAATTCCACCCGAGGGCTGAGCGAAAAACTCGGCCCTCGGGTATTCCCGGAAAACAGGCATAGCGCCGGCCTGAAGGCGGAACGAAAAAATCCATGAAAAGGGCGCCGCGGACCGATGCCCTAAAGAGGCTCCTTAATTGCGCGCCCGAAGGGCCGCTTGAGGGTGTTTTTGTAGGAAACGCGAATAAACCTAAAGACCTTCCGGAATCGCGAAGCTGCCATTGACGCTATACACAACCTCCGACTTCGCCCTCGCATTTGTTCAGGCCCACTGCAACGACAACAACGAATGCGATGGCCGCTAATGCTCCGAGGCAGATAAATGCGATCCCAACGATTTTTCGATAGTTCCTCTTAGGAAAATAACCAAGCTCCCCCAGGGAATGACCCAACACCGCCCCGTCGAGACGCATGTAAACGTATGTGTCCTGGCCGGCGTCGAGACGAACATCGCAGTAGATTTTATGATCGCGATTTATTTGCTGGGCCAACTGATAGTCACCGGGTTGCAAATCCGTTATTTCCAGGTGATCGCCGTTATAAATCGAACGTATCTTGTCGTACTTTTTGCCGTCAATAAAAACCATGCCCTTGTAGTCGCTATACACGAAAATCGAAGGGGAATTTTCCGTTGATATGCTGTCCGCCCGTAGAAAAGGGGCGGCGACAAGGACCAGCGACAAAAGAATTGTTCTTAACAAGATCTCCTCCGACGGGTCCAAACCCGGAAACCGACCCAGTCAAAAATGTGCTTTTTTACTTTAAATCATTCTTTTGCAAAAAAGCCCGCATAAGCGGGGTCAAAGGGCCGCGTTCTCCAGAGCCCTCTGAATAACCTCCGGGGGCTGCCCGCCGATGAAGCGGGTGACCTCCTTGCCCCGCTTGAACAGCACAAGATCCGGAATGAGCGTGATGCCGCAGCGATCGGAGAACGGCCTTCCCTCGTCCCGTTCCACTTTGAGGAAACGGGCCTTGTCCCCCATTTGCTTGGCAAACCCGACAAGCACCGGTTCATAGTTGCGGCAGGACATGCAATAGGTCGTCCAGAAATCCACCGGCACCGGCCTGTCCGTGTCCATGACGTCCGCTTGCCAGCTCACGGTGATGGTGTCGCGGAGCAGGCCCGCGTAGGGCTGCCCCTGTTTGTCGTAGGCCTCCGCTTGGCGTTGCAGGGCGTCCGCCTTCTCGGTCCGTTCGCCCAGATAGATCGTGCCGCCGGAAAGGACGCCAATCGGGGCCAATAGGACGTATATGGACTCGGGATGCTCGCCCAGCCAATCCAACTTGCTTCATGCCCCTCCGGAATTTCCGCGCAGGACGCTCCTGTTCACTTCCCTGCGCGGGCTTTGGCCGCCAGCGCTGCGAACTCCTCCTTGCCGAAGGCCGTGCCGAAAAGTCCCCAGCCGCCCTCCGCGGCCTCGGTGAGCAGGATCCAGGTGCGGGACGCCTGGCTTGGGTCGCCCGAGATTTTTGTGACGATCTCCGTGGCCTCCTTGACCAGCTGCTTCTGGCCTTCGCGGCTCAGGGCCGCCGGAGGCGTCACGATCTGCACCCGCACGGTCCGGGCCAGGGCCGTGGCCGCGGTCTGCACCGTCGCCGGATCCATGCGATGGATGTAGGCGGCCGTGTTGTCCAGATGGAAAGGACCCGGCGCGGCGACGCCCTCGGCGCGCAAGACCGCCAGGGTGAGCGCTTCGCCGAGCTGGCGGTCGCTGCCGGCGGGAAACAGGCCTGCCGGCGCGTAGACATCGATCATGGGCACGATGGACCTCCTGTGTGGGCCGGATGGGCTCCCTGTCCGTCCATTACCGCGATCGACCCCGCGTTAGTCCTCGGTGGTCCAGTACTCGAAGGGCTTGCCCAGGATCACTGAAAGCACCCTGAACGCAATGTAGATCGTCCCCAGGGGCACCGCCCCGGTGAGGAAGGTACCCACTGCCGCGTCCAGGGGCGTGTAGTTCCAGGTGAAGGAATGGGTGAGCCACACCGCGTAGAAGACCGCCAGGCAGAATGCGATGCCGATCGTCACCCAGGGAATGCCCTTTTTTCCACCGCTCATCTCGATGCTCCTTCAAGGATAGGTAATTTGCTTTTCTTGGCGCGCCCGGCGATCGCCGCTAGCGCAAACTGAGCACATCCCATTGCCGCATCCTCGCTTCCCAGTTCAGGGCTTTGTCCGGATCCACGGCCACGGCCCGCCCCACCGCCTGCAGCAGCGCCATGTCGTTGATGCTGTCGCTGTAGAAGACGCAGTCCTCGAAACGGCCGCCGAAGGTCCCCAGCCAGGCGCCGACGTGGCTGACCTTGCCCTCCCGGAAGCAGGGCTCCCCCAGGGGCATGCCCGTCGTGCGCCCGCCGACCATCTCCAGTT
The DNA here is from genome assembly GCA_035485275.1 of bacterium. GTDB lineage: Bacteria > Oederibacteriota > JAJYGY01 > JAJYGY01 > DAIDJD01 > DAIDJD01. The sequence goes on along the minus strand of DATHOE010000011.1, from coordinate 40,703 downwards.
CCGTCGCCATCAGATGGTCGACCCCGAAAAGGGCCGCGAAGGGCTCCGTCACGAAGCGGTTGGTGGCGGTGACGATGGCGGTGCGGTCCCCGGCGGCGCGATGCAGCCGCACAAGGTCCAGCGCCTTGGGGAGTATCTTCGCAGAACCCTGGACATCCATGAAGTCCGAACGCAGGGCCAGCAGTTCGTCGTAGGGCAGGTCGCCCAGCGGTTTGAGGGAGAAACGCAGGAAGGCGGGCATGTCCAGCACGCCGGCCCGGTAGTCGGCGTAGAAGGCGTCGTTCTGGGATCGGTACCAGGCGGCGTCGACCTTGCCGCGCTGGCACAGGTAGTCCCCCCAGGCGTGGTCCGAATCGAAGTCCAGAAGGGTGTAGTCGAGGTCGAACAGGGCTATGCCGGACATGGGCACTCTAAGGCGGGGGAAGGAGCGTCGGATCAGGGGAGGAGACCCAGTTCAAAGGCGCCGGGCCTGCTGCTCAGCGCCGCGTAGGCGCGCAGGGCCGCGGCGGCTTCGGCGGGGGCGTGGAAGACCCAGCGCGGCCGGGCGCCCAAAATCAGGGCCAGGGCCTCGCCGCAAAGATGCAGCTGGAACAGCGGATAATAGCGGCTGCAGTCGAAGCGCTGCCATTCCGGGAAAAATTCAAGGTCCGGGGCAGCCTTCACCATGCCCGGCCAGGCCCAGTAGTTGCATTCGGCATGCGGGCTTTCGTGGCCCATGGGGATCATACGGGGGCATTCCCTGGCATAAAGGCGCGCGCAGCCCGGCTTCCAGGCCCCGATTTTCCCCAGCGTGATGGTGGCCGCGGCCCGGTCGTAGACCAGGTAGTCGGCCTGGGCGCCGCGTTCCTGGGGGTCCTGGGGCAGGCTTTCCACGGTTTCGCGGGCCGCGCGCCATGGCTCCCACAGGCGGCCGGATTCCAGGCCCCAAGGATAGACTTCGGCCCCGGCCGGCCAGGCGCTTCGCTCCAGGAAGGCCGCGGTACGCTCCAGGGCGCCTTCAGAACAGTCCAGCGCCCCGCGTTCATAGGACGGCCCCAAGGAGCGCGCCCAGGCCAGGCATTCCATCGGATCCGGGTTCACGGCCGACACTCAGGCCGCGGCGCGGGAGGCGCCAAAGGCCGCCGCCTCAGAGGGCAGCGGAAGTCCCAAGATGCCTGCGGCGGCGCTTTCAGCGGCCAGGGGCATCAGCAGGATGCCGCGACGGTAAGCGCCCAGGGCGAAATGCAGGCCGGGCAGTGGGGCCGGGCCCAGGACCGGCCAGCCGTCCGGGCTTGCCGGCCGTAAGCCGGCCCAGGTCCGCGTCAATTCGCAGGGGCGCAGGTCGGGCGCGGTCTCAAAGGCGTTCATCAGCAGGTATTCGATGCCCTCGGCCGTGACCCGCTTGTCGAAGCCTAGGGTCTCCATCGTGGCCCCCACCAGCAGGCGGTCGGTGCCGCGGGGGACCAGGTAGACGTTCTCGGCGTGCACCGGAACCTCCGGCAGCAGTTCCGGCGGCACCTTCAGCTCCAGCATCTGCCCTTTGACCGGGAAACACTTCAGCGCATCCAGATCCAGCAGGGGGGCCAGGAGGTCCTTGACCCAGGCCCCTGCCGCGACCAATAGGTGCGTCGCGGAATAGCGGCGTCCGTCCTGGCACTGCGCCACCCAGCGCGGCCCTTCCCTTTCCAACCTGGAGACGCCCGCGCCCGCGACCAGGTCCGCTCCCGCGGAAGCGCAGGCCTTGGTCAAAGCGAGCCCTAGCTGTTCGTTGTCCACCCAGTGGTCGCCTTCCGCGAAAAAGGCGCAGGTGACGCGCGGCCCCAGGAGGGGAAAGCGCCTGAACAGCTCGTCGCCCTCCAGGCGGGTAACCGCCCCGGCCCGCCGCTTTTGCCACAGGTATTTGCTTTCCAGGCGCCGTTGCGAGCTGGCGCCGAAGGCCAGGTGGATGCAGCCCCGGCTATGGTATCCGATGGACAGGCCCGAGGCGTTCTCCAGCTCCGCGGCGAAGGCCGGCCAGCGGTCGCGGCTGGCCAGGGTGGCGGCGAAGTAGGCGTCATCCTCCAGGGCCTCGCTCTGCGGCCCGATCATGCCCGCGGCCGCGAAGGTGGCTTCGCGGGCGAAGTCCCGGTTGCGCTCCAGCACGCGCACCTTCAGGCCTTTCTGGGCCAGGCGCCAGGCCGTGGCCAGGCCCAGGCCGCCGCCGCCCACGACCAGAGCGTCCGCGGACTCCATCAGCCTTCGTTTCCGGCGCCCTGGTCGGGCGACTGCAGGGGCGCGGCCGCCTCTTCGGCGGCCTGGATCATGGCCTCGCTGGGCACGGGCGGTTCGGGCACCGTCTCGGACACGGGGGAGGTCTCCGCAACGGCGGCGGGGCGGGCCGCGTCCTTCACCTTCCGGCCGGCCGCGGGCTTCGTCCGCTTGGTTTCGCGCACCTCATCGCCGTCCATCACGAAGGTCCGGTCCAGGTACAGCAGTCCGCGCCGGGGGGAATAGCCGAAGAGCTCCGCGTAACGGGCCCAGGCCACCAGGGTGTTGAACAGGTGCCCCGGGTTCTCCCAGGGGAAATGGACGGTCAGCTGCTCGATGGCGCTTTCCCGCGTGATGGCGCGCTCGGGCGAGCCGTCGATCATGCGCACGAAATCCGAGAACAGCTTGATCTTCTGGAACTGCATATTCAGCAGTATCTTGCGGCCGTTGACGTCGGCCTTCAACAGGCGCCGGCCCAGCTCGGTGATCTCCGCCTGGTCCCAGGGCGTGGACACGAGGCCCAGCATCTCGGCCGCGTTGACCACCAGCACCACGGCCTGGTATTCGCGCCGGGTCTCGGCCGCGAAATCGAAGATGTCCAGCTTGCCGCCGCGGTCGTCCAAGGCCTCGAGCAGGCCCAGCACCTGGGGAAGGTCGGCCTTGGGGAGCGGAGCCAGGCGGTGGGCGAAACGGCCGCCGCCCGCGCCTCCGTCCGAGGACACGACGTCGTCGGGCAGTATCTGCTTGGTCAGGAATTCGTGGATGCGGTTGACGTTGTCCTGGAAGACGGCCGCGCTGGGGTCGCGGGGATAGGAAAGTGCCACCGGCAGCTCCACCGACAGCCGCGCGGGGGTTCCCGCCAGCACCAGGACGCGGTTGGCCAGGGACACGGCCTCCTCGATGTCGTGGGTCACCAGCAGGATGGCCTTGGGGTTCACGTCGCTATGCTGCCAGAGCGCCACCAGCTCGTTGCGCAGGCTCTCAGCCGCCAGGACGTCCAGCCCGGCGAAGGGGTCGTCCAGGATCAGGAGCTCAGGCTGGGCGGCCAGGGCCCGGGCCAGCGCCACCCTCAGCTTCATGCCCTGGCTCAGCTCGCGGGGATAGGCCTCCTCGAAACCCTCCAGGCCCAGGCGGTCGATGGCCCAGGCCACCATCTGCTCCTTGCGCCCGCGGTCCGCGGGCAGCTTCTCCAGCCCCAGTTCGACATTGGCCTGCACGCTGAGCCATGGGAAGAGGGCGGGGGTCTGGAAGACCACCCCGACGCGCGGGCTGACGCCGCGCAGGGCGGTGCCCTTGACCTCGACCATGCCCTTGTTGGGCGCCTGCAGCCCCGCCGCCACCCGCACCAAGGTGCTCTTCCCCGAGCCGGTGGGCCCCAGTACCGCCACCAGCTCGTCGGCGCGCACGCTCAGGTTGATCCCGTCCAGTAGGCGCGTGCGCGGCCGGCCGGGCAGGGCCAGGTCCACCTCCACGTCCTTCAGCTCCAAAAGGGGCGTGTTCGCGTCCGCAGCCGCGGCGTCGGGCAAGGTGACGGAGAGGGCTTCGCTCATGATTTATCCTGCAAGCGGTGGGCCAGATCGAAAAGGCGGTGCCAGAAAAAGCGGTTGGTGGCGACGACCACCGCGACCATGACCAGCACGCTCGCGGTGAGCAGCGGGAAATCGCCCGTCTCCGTGGCCCGGTTAATGGTCGCGCCCAGCCCGTCGGCCGTGAGCGTGCGGCCGTGCAGGGCCAGGTATTCGGTCACGATGCTGGCGTTCCAGCCCAGGACCACTGCCGTCTCCCATCCCACCAGGAGGCTGGGAAGGATGCTGGGGATGAGGAAGCGCCTCCAACGGCCGAAGCCGCGTACTCCGTAGGCCGCCCAGGCCTCGCGCTGCTCCTTGGGGATGGCGGCGGCGCCGTCGATGGTGTGGAAGAGGATGGTCCAGAAGGTGGCCGTGACCATCAGGGCCGCTGCGCCGAGGTTCATACCCACCCCCAGGGCCAGCAGGACCACGACAAAGGCCGGGAAAAGCATGGGCGCCGGAAAGCTGGCCACGATCTGGATCAGGGGCTGGGCCCAGCGGGCGCTGCGCGGATTGAAGCCCAGTGCCACGCCCAAGGGCAGGGCCACCACCGAGGCCAGCGCCGTGGCGGCCAGCACCCGGGCCAGGGTCATGCCGGCCTCGGACCACAGACCGGCCCAGTCGCGCCAGCCCACCATCTGCAGCAGGGACAGCAAACGCCAGCCGCCCCATGCCAGCAGGAGGGCCCCCACCGTGAGGGCTAACATTTCCAGGCGGCGCGGCCGCAGGATGCGGCCGGCCTTCAAGGGCGCGATGACGCGGGCCGCGGGGACGCCGCGCCGCACCAGGCCCCAGACCTGCCGGCCCAGCGATTCCGCCAGATGGCGGCCCCGCGCCGAACGGCTGAGGAAGTCGGCCACCCAGCTGGAGGCCGGGGGGGCGTCGTCGTTGCCCTCCAGCCGGAAGCGCCAGGCCAGGACCAGCAGCGGCCGCCATACCAGCTGGTCCACCGCCACGACGATGGCCGCCATGGCCACGAGGGCCCACACGATGGCGTTCATGTCGCCCTGCTCGATGGCCACGGCCATGTACGAACCCACCCCGGGGAGCCGGAAGTCCTGGCTTCCCAACTGGAAGGTTTCGATGGCGATCAGGAAAAACCAGCCGCCCGCCATGGCCAGCATGCTGTTCGTGACCAGGGTGCCGGCCCCGGCCGGAAACTCGAGGCTGACGAAACGCCGCCATCCGCTCAGGCCCGAGGCCTCGGCCGCGTAGCGGAGGTCCCGCGGTATGTCCGCGCAGCTCTTATAGAAGGCCAGGATCATGCTCCAGACCTGGCTGGTGACGATGAGCAGGATCGCCGCGAGCTCGAGCCCCATGCGCCGGCCCGGGAACAGGCCGACCATGGCCAGCACCAGGCCGGGCATGAAGCCCAAAACCGGGATGGACTGCAGTATGTCCACCAATGGCAGCAGTACCCGTTCGGCCCGCCGGCTCTTGGCCGCCCACAGGCCCCACCACAGGGTCAGGCCCAGGGAAAGCACGATGGCGACGGCGCCCCGGCTCAGCGACAGGAGGCTGTATCCCACCAGGGACATGGGCGCCAGGTCGATGTGGGCCTGGGCCACGAAGGGGCCGCCCCAGGAGCGTCCCAGCACCACGAAGCCCGCCAGGAGCGCGACCAGGAGGCACAGCACCAGCACATCGGCCAGGCCGAAGCCGCGTATTTCGTCGAGGTCGATGGTGATGAGCGCCATGTCCGGCTATCCTTTCTTCTGGGACGCTTCCATCTGGCCCTTGGCCACCAGCATCTGGTCGCGCGCCAGGGTCTCGATGTTGGGATAGTCTTCCAAATTCCGCATGGAAAGGGCCCTGCTGTAGTATTCGCGGGCCTGCTGAAAACGGCCGAGCCGGCGGCTCAATTCCCCGATGAGGTAGAGCAGCCCAGGTTCCCCGAGCTTTTCGGGCAGCTTGTCGCCCTTCTCAAAGAAAACCTGGTAGGCGGCCAAAGCCTGCTCCATGGCGGCCTGCTCGGCCCCTGCGTCCCCTTTAAGCCGGCACATCCATACTATGTGCAGCCACAGTCCGGCCAGTTCCCCTGGTTCTCCGTGGGCCCTGAGCTTGTGGCAGGCGATGGCCAATTCGTGGCGTTTCACCGCCAATTCAAAGCCCATGTCGCCGCTCATGGGGTCCGCCAGGTCCGTTTTGGGGGGCTGGGAACGGGCCCGCTTGCTGAATTCCATCAGCTTGGGCTCGTAGCCGGCCTTGAGCTTGTCATATTCCTCGTTGCGGGCGGCGACCAGGCACTTTGGGCAGGCGGTGATGGCGTAATAGTAGGGGCAAAGCCCCTCGTGCAGGCTGCCGAAATCGGTCCATTTCTCCTTCACCCGCAAGGCTCCCTGGCGCACCCGGCGGGTCTCAAAAGGATGTTCGCAGAAGGCGCAGACCAGTTTTTTGTTCCACAGGGGTGTGCTCATGCTTCCTCGGCGGCTCGGTCCCGAAAAGTCCAGCAAGAATAGCGGAATCCGGCCGCCGCGGCTAGGCGCATCGGTGGACAGACGGGCCTGAACCCGCTAATCTAGGCGTCGCTAAACCTCGTTTCAAGTCTGCGAAGGAGCCGGAATGGGTCTGCTGACGGGCAAGAAAGCCTTAATTTTTGGTGTCGCCAATGAACGCTCCATAGCCTGGGGCATCGCCGAAGCCCTGCACAAGGAAGGCTGCGAACTGGGCTTCACGTACCTCGGCGAAGCCCTCGAGAAAAGGGTGCGCCCGCTGGCCGACAGCGTCGGGTCGAAGCTGATCCTGCCTTGCGACGTCACCAAGGACGATGAGATCGCGGCCGTGTACCGGGAGGTCGAAAAGGCCTGGGGCAAATTCGACATCCTCATCCACTCCCTGGCCTTCGCGAAGCGCGAGGAGCTGGGCGGCGAATTCGTCAACACCAGCCGTGACGGCTTCGCTTTGGCCCTGGACGTCAGCGCGTATTCCCTGGTCGCCATCACCCGGCCGGCCGTGCCCCTGCTCAAGCCCGGGGCGGCCATTTTAGCGCTCACGTTTTACGGTTCCGAGAAGGTGATGAAAAATTACAACGTCATGGGCGTGGCCAAGGCCGCCCTGGAGGCCTGCGTGCGCTACCTCGCCGCGGACCTGGGACCCAAGGACATCCGGGTGAACGCCATCAGCGCCGGCCCCATCAAGACGCTGGCCGCCAGCGGCGTCGCCGGCTTCCGGGCCAAACTGCGCCTGGCAGAGCTCAGCGCTCCCCTGCGGCGCACCGTGACCCAGCAGGAGGTCGGCAATTCCGCGCTGTACCTCTGCTCCTCGATGGCCAGCGGCGTCACCGGCGAGATCCACTTCGTGGATTCGGGCGTCAACATCATGGGCGAAAGCGCCCAGGAAACCGCCGGAACGGCTGAATAAGATGGGACAGCCCGTGCGGATCGAAAAGGACTCCATGGGGGACATCGAAGTCCCCTCCGACCGCTATTGGGGCGCCCAGACCCAGCGCAGCCTCCTGCACTTCCAGGCCGGCGCCGGGCATGACCTGCTCCCGCGGGAGATGATCTGGGCCTTCGGCATCCTCAAAAAAGCCGCCGCCCAAAGCAACGCCGAACTGGGCCTGCTGGAGCCCGAAAAGGCCGCCCTGATCGTGAAGGCGGCCGATGAGGTGATCTCCGGCAAGCTGGACGCCCACTTCCCCCTGGTGGTCTGGCAGACGGGCTCGGGCACCCAGAGCAACATGAACGTCAACGAGGTCATCAGCAACCGGGCCATCGAGCTGGCCGGCGGCGCCATGGGAAGCAAGAAGCCCATCCACCCCAACGACGACGTCAACAAGGCCCAGAGCAGCAACGACACCTTCCCCACCGCCATGCACATCGCCGCGCTCAAGGCCCTGGAGCCGCTCTTTGCCGCCGTGCAGAACCTGCGTTTTGTCCTGGAAGCCAAGGCCCGCGAGAACGCCGACATCGTCAAGATCGGCCGCACCCACCTGATGGACGCGGTCCCCATGACCCTGGGCCAGGAAATCGGCGGCTGGGCCAAGATCCTCGAGAACGACCTCCTGCGCATCGCCGCGACCCTCCCGCAGCTGCGCGAACTGGCCCTGGGAGGCACCGCCGTGGGCACGGGCCTCAACACCCATCCCCGCTTCGCCGAGCTGTCCGCGAAACACATCGCCGCCCTCACGGGCTGGCCCTTTGTCAGCGCCCCCAACAAGTTCGAGGCACTTTCCGGGCATGACGCCCTGGTCTTCGCCCACGGGGCACTGAAGACCCTGGCCTGCGGCCTGATGAAGATCGCCAACGACGTCCGCTGGCTGGCCTCCGGCCCCCGCGCCGGCCTGGGCGAGATCTCGATCCCGGAGAACGAACCCGGCTCCAGCATCATGCCGGGCAAGGTCAACCCCACCCAGAGCGAGGCCCTCACCATGATCTGCGCCCAGGTCCTGGGCAACGACGTGGCGGTGAACATCGGCGGGGCCAGCGGGAACTTCGAATTGAACGTGTTCAAACCCCTGATCATCCACAACTTCATCCAGTCGGCCCGCCTGCTGACCAAAGGGGTCGAGGGCTTCACCCACCATTGCGCCGAAGGCATCGCTCCGAACAAGGAGCGCATCGCCGAGCTGCTGGGCAAGAGCCTCATGCTGGTGACGGCCCTCAACCCCCATATAGGCTACGACAAGGCCGCCGCGATCGCCAAAAAGGCCCACCACGAGGGCAGCACCCTCAAGGAGGCGGCGCTGGCCCTGGGCCTGCTCACCGGGGCCCAGTATGACGCTTGGATCGTGCCGGAGCGCATGGCCCGGCCGGACGCTTAAATTCTTTAGGAACGCCGAATAATCTTCAAATCCCGAATCCCCAGCATCACCGCCGGGCTCAAGCTTCCTCTATCTCGCCGGGCTTGGGCGCGTGCGCACCCGCCAATCCTCCCGACGCCACGAAAGCCAGCAGGTCCTTGGACTTGGTCTTCAGCGGTTTCACCTGGCTGCGCGGCAGCACCACCAGCGTGCCCGAAATGTTGTAGCTCAAGGGTATGAACACCGCCACGTCGTCCTTCAGGCCCAGGATGTTCAAGTCCTCCCGGGTGATGAACCCGATCAGCCGCATCTTCGAGCCGGGATAGGGGTAGATCCATACGGGCTGCCGGAAGCGCTTGTCGTTGCCGCCCAGGCCCTGCACCATGTCGTGGATGTAGCCGTAGATGACGCCCAGGCCCGGAACCTTGGTCAAAACGTCGTCGACCATGGAAAGCAGGGATCCCAGGGCCGTGCGCGAGATCCAGCCCACCAGGAAAATCAGCCCGACCGCGAATCCGATGCCGCCCCAAAAGCCGAAGGGCGAATGGTCCGCAACCCATCCCACGATCGAATAGACGATCAGCGTCGTGACCGCCAAAGGCGCGAGCAGCAGCACCCCAGTGACAAAGGTGCGCTGAAGACTTTTAACGCTTTTGGACGCCATGATGGTCCCCTCCAGGGTTCGTCGAAACTGCCTGTTTCAAGAAGGCCAGGGTCAGCGACGCGTGGTCCTCGCCCCGTATCAGGTTGTTGTAGACGAAGCGCACCGCGCCGCCGGGGTCCACCAGATAGGTGACGCGGACCCCCAGTCCCAGGCTCATGGGGATCAGCCAGGCCGAGCGCATGGCCGAATCCACGTCGCACAGCAGGCGGTAGCGCAGGCGGCAGGCGGCGCGCATGGCCAGATGGCTGGCGGCGTCCTGGGCCGAAACCCCGAGGATCTCGGCGCCCAGCTCCCGGAACTGCTCCCATTGGTCGTTGAAGGCGCAGGCTTCCTTCAGGCAGACCGGCGAGTTGTCGCGCGGATAAAAAAATACCACCAGCCAGCGTCCCCGGTAGTCCCCCAATCTTTGGCGCTTCCCTTCCTCGTCCAAAAGATCAAAGCCGGGCGCGGCATCCCCCGGGCTAAGCCCGGGTTGGAATCGCCACCATGTCATCGTCGTCTTTCTCCGTAGAAAAGCGCCTCCCCGCGGGCCGTCATCCGCCGCCCGGGGGACATAGCCCGCGCTTCGAGGCTGCATTATACTGGCTTGAGGAGGGGCTGTATGCCTCCGCACCGCTTTCGAGGAGCCGCCATGCCCACCGCGCTCGTTCCGCTGGCCCAGGGTTGCGAAGACCTGGAGGCCGTCACCATCATCGATGTGCTGCGCCGGGGCGGCCTGGATCTGTGCAGCGCCAGCCTGGATTCGCAGTCCGTCCGGGGGGCGCGCGGCACCGTGTTCGTCGCCGACGTCCCGCTCGACTCGGTCCTTGATCGGGCCTTCGACCTGGTGGCCCTGCCCGGCGGCCAGCCCGGCGCCGAGAACCTGCGGCGCGACCCGCGCATCCTCGAACTGCTCAAGCGCCACCACGGGCGGGGCGCCTTCATCGCCGCAGTCTGCGCGGCACCCGCGGTCCTGGCCGAAGCGGGCCTTCTCAGGGGCAGGCGGGTGACCTGTTTCCCGGGGGCCCTGGACGACGGCAAGCACGGAGCCGAACTGGAGGATGCGCCGGTGGTGCGGGACGGACGCCTGATCACGGGGCGCAGCGCGGGCGCGGCCTTGGATTTTTCATTGGCTCTGGTGGAGGCACTGATGGGCCCGGCGCGGCGCGGTGAAGTGGAAAAAGGGATGCTGCGGCCTTAGGGAAATAGGCGCCGGGCCTCCCAGCCCCCAGCCGACTTTTCGAAGACGATGCGGTCGTGGAAACGGAACGCGCCTTCCTGCCAAAATTCGATACGCCAAGGCCGCAGGCAATAGCCCCCCCAGTTGGGCGGAAGCCCGGCGTCCTGGCCCTTGAAGCGCTCCTCGACCGCCGCCAGACGCGCGTCCATGGCCTCGCGGCTCGCCACCGCCTCGCTCTGATCCGAGGCCCAGGCGGCAAGCTGGCTGCCGCGGGGCCGGCTGCGGAAATAGGCCAGGGCCTCGTCCGAGCCCAGATCTTCGACGTCCCCGCGCACGCGCAGCTGCCGTCCGAGGCTGTCCCAATGGAAGACCGCCTCGGCGCGCGGATGCGCGGCCAGGGCCCGGCCCTTTTCCGAATGTTTGTTGGTGAAAAAGCGCAGGCCCCGGGCGTCGAAGGACTTCAGAAGCACGACACGTCCCTGGGGCCAGCCGTCCGGGCCCAGGGTGCACAGGGTCATGGCGGTGGGATTCGGACGGCCGGAGCTGCGCACCGCTTCATCCAGCCAGCGGCCGAAGGCCGCAATGGGGTCCGCCCCAAGATCGCCTAAGTCAAGGCCCACGTCAGACCTTCGGCAAAGGGCGCAACCCTTTGTCGCGCCATTCATCCAGGTTGAATCCCACGGCCCCGGTGTTGCCCGCCAGCACAAAGGGGCGCTTCACAAGGTTCCCGTTCTTGGACAGGAGATCCAGGGCCTCGTCCTCCCTCATGGTTTTCATTTTTTCGCCGAGGCCAAGTTCCCGGTAGTCCGAGCCCGATGTGTTGAACAGGCGCGCCAGCTTGCCGCCGTAAATTTTGAGCATGGTCCTAAGTTCGGCCTTGGTGGGCGGCTGCTGGCGGATGGGCAAAACTTCAAAGGCGCGCCCGGTCGATTTCAAGTAGGCCAAAGCCTTCACGCAGGTCGAGCATTTCTCGTAGGCATAAACCTTCATGGATCGGATCCCTCCTTAAGGGGCGCCCGGGCGCCGCGACAGGACATCTTAGCAAAAGAAAGCGCGGCACCCCAAGGGCTTCGCCAGGGGACGGGCGGGGTCAAAAAAAAGCCACCGCCCGAAGGCGGTGGCCTCCCCGCAACGGTTCCAGCCCCTGGGGTGGGAGGGGGGTACAGGGCGCTGGACCCACGCGAAGGCGTTCGTGGACCCTAAGAAGCTTACGCCCCAGGGCCCGGGATGGTTCCCTGCCCAAGAATTTGTTACTTTCATCCCCAAGCCGCCGAGCTAAAATGGATTTTTGAGGATTGTCATTTACGGCGTTTTTGCCTAAGAATTGAGGTTCACTTGAGGTAAGCATGCCCAGCGTCACAGCAAGTCCCGCAAATTCAACGCTCACCACCCCCGATTGGCATCTCATCGAGATCCCGGTAAAGCCGATCCATGCCGATCACCTGGGGACGCTCTATTACCTGCATCTCCCCAGCAAGCCCGACAACGCCCTGCGGCGCATCATCGCCATGGCCAGCCTGAGCCTGGACGTGATGATCAACCTGGGCGATCCGTTCACCATAGAGACCTTCTGCGACGCCATCCAGGTGAACCAGGGCCCCTATCTGGCCGGTCCCCGCCCCACCACCGCCTTCATCCGCCGCCAGGGCGAGCTCACGCTGCTCGGCGCGCGCTTCAAGCACGGAGCCGTGGCTCCGCTGCTTCCCTATCCCGTCAAGGAACTGGAGCAGCGCATCCTGCCCTTGTCCACGGTCTGGCCCGACACAGCCGCCGCCCTGGGCAAGATCGGGAACCGCCAGACACCGCTCTCCACCCTGGTGGAGAACATGGAAGCCGCTTTCACGGAACTGCTGACGAAGGCGCGCAAACCCGATCCCATGGTCCGCAAAGCCGTGAAATTGATCGCCCAGCACCAGGGGGACCTGGAGGTTTCCGCCATGGCGGCGTCTTTGGGCGTGAGCAGGCAGACCGTGAAGCACAAATTCGACCAGCACGTGGGCGTCAGCCCGAAGCTCTTCGGAAAGTTGCGGCGTTTCCAGGCCGTCCTGGGCCGGCTGACCAGCGTGACGAAAGTGAACTGGACCCAATTGGCCAGGGACAGCGGCTATTACGACCAGGCCCATCTCACCCGGGAGTTCAACCATTTCACCGGGTTCAGCCCGCAAAAATTCATGAAAAACTTGGAAAAGGGCGAGGACCTTTATTTGTTCGACACCGTGGACCAGACCCACTACCACCTGACCCTGCGCCAGGACGCGGCCTCCTCCGGCGCCGACGGAACCGGGACGCGGGAAGCTTAGTTCCTATCGGCCCCCGGCCGGGGCCTTGCTGAGCGCCGCGTAGGCGCCCTCGCGGGAAAAGGCCGCGCGGGCGTCCAGGTCGGCCAGCGACCGCTTCAACAATTCGGCACCCAAATCGCGCCCGTCCGGCAGGCTCACGTAGGCGAGCCACAACCCGGTCCTGTCCGGCGGCAGGCCGTCGTAGGCCAGCACCACCGGACCGTCCATCACCTCCGCGCGCGTCCAGGCCGCGGCGGAAACCGCCACCGGGCCCGGGGGGAAACGCAGGCCCAGGGGCCGCACCCGGCGCCCGTCCAGGAGGCGCAACACGGCTCCGTCCTCCACCGCGGCGACATAGAGCGGAAGACCGGCGGGAGGCGCGTCCGGGTCCTCCAAGGCCTGGTTGGGGATTTCTTGAACGCCGTCGCTGATGTCCCCCTTGGCCAGGTCCACCCTCACCTTGAGCCCCGGGCAGGCGCCCGGCGGCCCGGGGCAGGCTAGCCTTCCGGGCGCGCTGATGCGGCGGTGCTGTGCCGTGCCCGGCGCGAGCGCCACAAAGGTTTTCCATACCCAGGCGCGCCCCGCGCTGTCGATGAATTCAACCCGGACCTGGTGGTGGAAGGGCGCGCGAAGGTCCCGGTTGACCAGGCGCAACTCCACCTCCGCCGACCAAAACCCGGTCTTGGAATCGCGGCGCCAGCCGCCTTGAATCAGGCGGGCGTCCGCCTTGCCCAGGGGCCAAAGGGGCGCGGCCCATGCGCCCGCGGCCGGAAGCAGCAGGAACGCCGCGCAGAGCGCCAGGAAACGGCCCAGGGGAGCCATGGGGGCCCGCCTTTTCAACTGAAGTTTGCCAGCAGGCCGCCCGCCAGGACCTGGCTGACCAGGAGCCATCCCAAGTAGATGCCGATCAGGCCCGCCCGCCGCCGCCCCATGACCAGGAGAAGGATTCCGGCCGGCACGGCCAGGCCGAGGCAAAGCTGGAGCGCCGCAAGCGCGCCCATGACAAAATCGCTGGACCGCGTGAAATTGAAAAATCCGTCGAGGCAGAAAGCCTGGGCCGTCGCCGCGACCACGGCGAGCCCGAGCCTCAGCAGAAGCCCCGCGCGCACGCCCTCGTCCGAAAGCTGTTCCAGGCGCTGCCAGGCGCGACCGAAGACGAAGGGCGAAAACCACAGCACATAAAGGACAAAACTCGCCGTGGCGGAGATGGCGACGGCGCCCCAATGGAACTCAATGTTCATGGTCACTCCCCGGCTGAAGGGTCCCAAGGGGCCCTAAGAAAAAACATGGTAGCACGGCGGGCTTTTCAGTCCTATCCCCCGCGCAATACTGTTATTCTATGCCCGGCGCGCGGTCAAGGCGCCGTAAGGGGATCCATCTTAGGGCAAATCCATGGCTTCTGAAACGGCCGCGATCGACGCCGCCGGACTCGTGAAACGCTTCAAAAACTTGCGCGCGGTGGACGGGGTCGACCTGCGCCTCGAGCAGGGCCAGGCTTTGGCCTTGCTGGGGCCCAACGGCGCCGGCAAGACCACCCTGATGGAAATGCTGGAGGGCCTGCAGGCCCCCGACTCGGGCAGCATCCGGCTCTTCGGGAAAGCATGGAACGAGGCCGGGGCGGGCGAACTGCGCGCCAGGCTCGGGATATGCCTTCAGGATACCCGCCTTCCGGAGAAGCTCAGCGCCTTTGAGACCCTACGGCTCTTCGCGTCCTTCCACGGGCTGGGCGTCCCCCGGGCCGCCGAGGTGCTCTCCCAGATCGGCCTTGAGGAAAAAGCGGACACTTGGACCCAGAAACTTTCCGGAGGCCAGCGCCAGCGCCTGGCCTTGGGGATAGCCATGCTCCCCCGGCCGCGCCTGCTCCTGCTGGACGAGCCGACCACGGGGCTGGATCCCTCCGCGCGACGGGACGTGTGGGCCCTGGTGGAGGACCTCAAACGCCAGGGTTGCGCGTTGCTGCTGACCACCCACTATATGGAAGAGGCGCAGGCCCTCTGCCCGGAGGTGGCCCTCATGCACAAGGGCCGCCTGCTGGCCCGGGGCCCCGTGCCCGAGCTGCTGGCGAAACACGCGGGCGGCGACCGCCTGGACGCCCGCTTCAGCGGGGCCCCGCCTGAAAACCTCCTCGACGGCCTCCCCGGCCTGCTTGACGCCCGGCGCCTGGAACAGGGCCTGCGCCTGGAATTGCGGGTCCGGGACCTGGGCGACGCGCTGCCCGCCTTCACCCAGGCGGCGGCCCGGGCCGAATGTGCCATCGTGTCGCTGAGCACCCGCCGCGCCACGCTGGACGACCTTTTCCTGAACCTGGCCGGCGAAGGCCTGGCCGCCGACCTCCCCCACGCCACCGCGGAACGCTGATGCGACTGCGCACCCCTGAAACCATGGCCCAGTTGATGCTGTGGACCCTGCGGGACTTCATCCGGGAGCCCCAAACGCTGTTCTGGGCGGTCGGCTTCCCCATCTTGATGACCCTGACCCTCGGCCAAATCACCGGCCAGTCTCCGAAATTAAGGGCCACCGTGGCGGTGCTTGCCTCCAGCCCCGCCGACGTCTCCTCCGCCGAGGCCTGGATCCGGACCGCGCCGGAGCAGGGCGACGTGCACTGGAAAATCCTATCCGAGGACGCCCTGCCCAAGGCCTTGGCCATCGGGACGGTGCGCCTGGGGGTGGAGCGCCCCTGGGACCCCGCGCTGCGGCGCTGGCGCTTCGACCCCGCCAACACCCAGGCGCTGCTGGCCTACCACGCGCTTCGCGACATCCTGGACAAACATCCGGACGACCGTCTGCCCGTGACCGTGCTCGGCGGGCGATACATCGATTTCCTGCTGCCCGGCCTGCTGGCGCTGGGGCTGGTCAACGCCAGTATGTGGGGGATCGGCTTGAACCTCGTGGAGCTGCGCGAAAAACGCCTGCTGCGACTGATGCTGGCGACGCCCCTGCGGCCCGGCGTATTTTTCTCGGCGCTCTTCACCGGACGGCTGATCCTTTCGGTGCTGGAGATGGTGGTTCTGCTGGCTTTCAGCCGCCTGCTCTTCGGCATCAGCGTGCAGGGCTCCTACGGCGCCCTGGCCTTCCTGTGGCTGTGCGGCTGCGCGGCATTTTTCGGCCTGGCGGTCCTGATCGGCTGCCGCACGGACCGTTCCAGCGTCGCGCAGGGCCTCATCAACGCCGTCACCCTGCCCGTGTTCGTGATCAGCGGGATATTCTTCGGGCTGGACAACTTCCCGACCTACCTTCAACCCATTTTCAGGGCCTTCCCTCCGACCCTGCTGGTCGACGCCCTGAGGAGCGTGATCAGCGCCGGCGGCGGCTGGGCCGACGTGGCGGGCCCCTCCCTGGCCCTGCTGGCCATGGGCGCGGGCTGCTATCTGCTGGGGCGGCGCCTGTTTAAATTCTACTAGGACACCCGTAACCTGGCCGACACACGGGCGTCACACAAGGCGCAGAAGATGGAAAGCACCGTCTTATTCAAGGATGAACCATGGCTGAAGCACGTTTTTTCAACCGCGACCTGTCGCTTCTGAACTTCAACGCGAGGGTGCTCTCCCAGGCCGGGGACGACAGCTTCCCCCTGCTGGAACGCGTGCGCTTCCTGTGCATCTTCAGCAGCAACATGGACGAGTTCTTCATGAAACGCGTGGGGTACCTGCAGCGCCTGGAGGCCATCGGCGCGCCCAAGGCCGGCAACGACGCCATGGCGCCCGGCGAGATCATCGGCCAGGTGCGCGCGAGGATCGACCACCTCTTTGATGAACGGGCCCGCCTCTGGTCGCAATCCATTCGGCCCGACCTGGCCGCCCAGGGTGTGGAGCTGGCGGACTGGAGCAGCTTGAGCCCCGCGGAGCTCGAGCGCGCCTCGGCCTTTTTCAAGGCAGAGGTTTTCCCGGTCCTGACGCCCCTGGCCGTGGACCCCGCCCATCCCTTCCCCTTTTTGAGCAACCTGTCCCTGTCCCTGGGCGTGCGCCTACGCCACCCGGGCGGCGCGGACTCCCTCTTCGCACGCCTGAAAATCGCGGACATGCTTCCCCAGTGGGTCCGCGTCAGCCCGGACAAGGGCAGCGCCCCCCTGCGCATGTGCCGCCTGACCGACCTGGTCGCCGCCCACCTGAGCCATTTCTTCCCGGAAATGACGATCGAATCGACCATGCTCTTCCGCGTGCTCCGCAACGCGGACGTGGAGCAGGTGACCGAGGACGCCGACGACCTTCTCAACGTGGTGGAAGCGGAACTGCGCCTGCGGCGCATGGCCGACATCGTCGCCGTGCAGCAACCGCTCCACACGGAGGCCTGGTTCCAGGACATTCTGGGCGAGGAACTGCGCCTCCGCCCCGGCGACTTCTATCCCTGCCCCGGCGAACTGAACTGGCTGGCGCTCAACGAGGTGGCCTCGCTGCCATACAGCCACCTGCGCTTCAAACCCTGGGTCCCGGTGACGGTCCCGGCCCTGGCCGGGGACGACGCGGACCTCTTCCGGGTGGTGCGGGAGCAGGACCAACTGGTCCACCTCCCCTATGAAAGCTTCCAGACCTCGGTTGAGCGCCTGCTCAGGGCGGCGGCGCGCGACCCCCAGACCCTGGCCATCAAGATCGCGCTCTACCGCCTGGGCGACGACAGCCCGCTCATCCCGCTGCTGATCGAGGCGGCCGAAGCCGGCAAGCAGGTGGTGTGCGTGGTGGAGATCAAGGCGCGCTTCGACGAGGCCCGCAACATCTACTGGTCCGAACAGCTGGAAAAGGCCGGCGTCCACGTGGTCTACGGGGTGGTGGGGCTCAAGACCCACGCCAAGATCACGCTGGTGGTCCGCCGGGAAAACGACGGCTACCGTTTCTACGGCCACGTCGGCACGGGCAACTACAACCCCTCCACGGCCCGGCTCTATTCCGATTTCGGCCTGTTCACGTCCGATCCGGCGCTGACGCAGGAGATGATAGAGATCTTCAACTACCTCACCGGCCTGTCCCTCCACCGCAACTACCGGCGCTTCCTGCTGGCGCCCGTGAACATGCGGACCCGCTTCCTGGAGCTCATCGACGCCGAGACCGCCCACGCCGCCGCCGGCCGCCCGGGCCGCATCGTGGCCAAGATGAACGCCTTGGAGGACACCGAGATCATCGAACACCTCTACGCCGCCTCGGCCGCGGGCGTCCGCATCGACCTGATCGTGCGCGGCTTCTGCTGCCTGCGCCCCGGGGTGCCCGGCCTGAGCGAGAACATCACCGTGCGCTCCATCATCGGGCGCTTTTTGGAGCACTCCAGGACCTACATATTCTTCAAGGGCCAGAACAAGCCCATGAAGGCCGACTACTTCATCGGCTCGGCCGACTGGATGAACCGCAACCTCAACAACCGGGTCGAAACCATAGCCCCGGTGCAGGCCACGCCTTTGAAACGCGAGATCTGGGGGGCCCTGGAGATGTACTTCGACGATACCCGCCAGGCCTGGCAGCTCAACAGCGACGGCAGCTACGTGCCGCTGCGCACCAAGGACTCCGGGCCGGGCGTGCAGGACCGATTGATGGCGTACGCCCGCGAACGGGCGCGGGGCGGGGCCTGATGAAACCCCAGGAAGCCCTGGCGGCCGCGTCCCCCGTGCCGGGGGAATCCGTCTTCTCCATCATCGACCTGGGGACCAATTCCGTGCGCCTGGACGTGGTGGCCGCCAACATGAAGGAACGCGCCTTCCGCCGCCTGCACCGTGAGAAACGCATGGTCCGCCTGGGGGACCGTCTTTTCGAGCTCGGCCACGTCGATCCCACGGCGGTGGAGCGGGTGGAGGAGGCCCTCCGCGATTTCGTCCAGCTACACCACGCCCTGGGCGGGGTGCGCATGGTGGCCGTGGCCACCTCGGCCATGCGCGAGGCTCCCGAGGCGCCCCAGTTGCTGGAACGCTGGAGGGAGCGCTTCGGCATCTCCTTCAAGGTCATCAGCGGAGCCGAGGAGGCGGCGCTGATAGCCAAAGGCGTGCTCGGCGCGGAGAAACTCCCCAGCGGCGGCTTCGGCCTCGTCGACATCGGCGGCGGTAGCACGGAGATCAGCCTCTGCCAGGGCCCAAAAATCCTCGAAAGCTTCAGCCTGGACCTGGGCGCGAACCGGGTGCAGCAGTCCTTTTTGAGGGACATCCCCCCGGTGAGGGGCGGCCTCGACGCCCTGCGCACCGAGGCCCGCCGCGCCTTCGTTTCCCTCAGGACCCTGAACCGCTGGCCCGACCTCCGGGAGCTGATCGGCTCCGGCGGGACCATTAGGGCCGTCCGGAACCTGGCCAGGGCCTCCGACGCCAAGGACCAGCCCTTCACGATCCACTTCCTCTCGGACCTGGTGCGCCAAATGGAGCGCCTGGACCGGGTGGGCCTGATGCACGTGCCGGGCATGGATGAAAAGAGGGCGGACCTGATCCTGGCCGGCTCCGTGCTCCTGGAGGAGGCGGCCCTGGCGCTGGGGGCCCAGAGGATACGGGCGACGGACGCTGGCCTGCGCGACGGGCTGCTGGCCGCGGAGCGGGAGTCCCTGGGCGGCCGCGGCGTCCTCTGAAAACAGGTGGAAGTCCCCCATTTTACGCTGGCGGTACTCGCCACGCTTGCCTACATTGACGTATCTATAAACAGGAGGGTGCGTGAATCCATGGCACGATTTGAGCCACGGAGACCAACTGCCGGAGTATTTCACGGCGGTCATCGAGGTCCCCAAGGGCTCCAAAAACAAGTATGAACTCGACAAGGCCAGCGGCATGATCCGGGTGGACCGGGTGCTGTTTTCCAGCGTCCACTATCCGGCCAACTACGGCTTCATCCCGCGCAGCTATTGCGCGGACAAGGACCCCCTGGACGTGCTGGTTCTGGGCCAGGAGGCCGTCGTTCCGCTCACCATCCTCAAGGTGCGCCCGATCGGCGTGATGATGATGCGCGACCAGGGCGAGGCGGACGACAAGATCATCGCCGTGCACGCCAACGACCCCGAATACAGCCATTACACCTCCATTCGCCAGCTGGCGCCCCACCGCGTCGAGGAACTGGGGAACTTCTTCGAAAACTACAAGAAGCTGGAGCACAAGGAGGTGGTGGTGGACCACTTCATGGACGCCCCCGAGGCCAAGATCGTGCTCATGGACGCCATCGCGCTCTACACCCGCGAGTTCGGCGAGGGCGGTCCCTCCGCCAAAAAACCTTAGGTCCAAGGTGCCGCGTCCGGGCTTTTGGTGGGTCTATGTCCTGGAGCGGGAGGACGGTTCCTGGTACACGGGCGTGTCCACGGACCCCCGTCGGCGCATGGAGCAGCACCGCGCGGGCAAAGGCGCCAAAGCCAACCAGGTGAGCGCCCCGCAACGCCTGGTCAGCCTGGAGCCCCTGGGAAGCTACCCCCTGGCCCTGCGGCGCGAAGCCCAGGTCAAGGCGCTCAGCAAGGCCGCCAAGCGCCTGTACGCGGCCGATCCCGGGAGCCTTCCCGGTCGTCCCCCGTCCCCTCCCGAAAAAGCCGGGCCGGGCCCAAAAAAGGATCCCAAACGGGCGAAGAAGCGTATACTCAAAGGGTAGCACCGTTCGGGGGCGACTGGCTTCGACGGGGGATGTGAACGACAGGACGCATGCCGGGGGACTCTGGGGCCTCGTTAAAAACCTGGGGACAGTAAACTGCTGACGAACAGTTGGCACTCGCGGCCTAATAGGTCGTGACCATCCGAAGGGGTTGGGCCCGTGGCCCTTTCCGATGGACGCTAACGGGCTGGTTCCTACCTAGCGCCTCTTTAGGCGGGAACGAGATTCAAGGGGGCTGGCTGGCTGCGGAGCGCGTCGGTGCGCGCCGGGGCCGGTGAGATTCAAACCGCCGAACAAGCATGTAGTTGCTCTGCCAGAATCGTCTTTCGGACGTGGGTTCGATTCCCACCGCCTCCAAAAATCGAGAGAACGGCGCCATCCAACAACATCTGGGTGGCGCCGTTTTTCTTTGTAAATACAGCGTTTATCGTCCCATCAACGTCCTTTACCGTCCAATGCTGTCCGGGTATGATCGGTATATCAAGCCGGGTATTTTAGCGGAGGCGGGTATGGCTGTACAAATTCTCAACGACAAGGGCGTGCAGGCCTTTTTGGCCTCGGTTAAGGCGGGCCGCACCAAGGCCCTTTCCAGGCTGAGCGACGGCGGTGGGCTCCACCTCACGGTCACACCCGGCGGCAAAGCCGTATGGCGCCTCCGCTACCACCTGGCGGGCAAAGAACAGCTCTTCACCCTGGGCACTTACCCTGCGCTGAATCTTGCCTCCGCGCGGACGGAACGGGAACGCCTCAAGCAGCAGCTCCTGAACGCGCCCATAAACCTTGCGACAGTCCGGCAGGACAAACTACGTATTTCCATGGAGAACGCCGGTAACACCTTCCGGAACGTCGCAGAACGCTGGCTGGAGGGCAAAAAAGACCAATGGAGCCCTTTTCACTACCGGACTTCCAAGCAAGCCTTTGAACGGGATGTGTACCCCTATCTCGGAAAACGGCCCATTTCCGAGATTCGGCCTCCCGAGGTCAAACAGATGGCCGACGCCATCATCAAGCGGAAGGCCTACGACACGGCCGGCAAGGTCCTTCAACACGTCGGCGGCGTATTCCAACTGGCCCAGGCCCTGGGACTCCATAAAGGCGACAATCCGGTCACCCCGGTCAAGTCCACGCTACCGAGGAAGCCCAAATCTGGACGGATGGCGGCAGCCTTGGACTTCGCCAGCCTCGGCAAGATACTGCACACTGCGCAAAACGCCACCGCGACCACCCGCCTGTCCCAGGTGGTCCATCTGGCCCACCGCCTATGCGCCTTCACCGCCGCCCGTATCGGAAATGTTGTCGAGGCCCAGTGGAAGGAATTTAACCTAGAAGCGGAACCACCCACCTGGACCATTCCACGCGAAAAGATGAAAGCCAAAGACAGGCATCAGGACCATAAGGTGATTCTGAGCCAACGGATTGCCCAGGAGCTGCTGGCGTGGCGCAAGGCCTGGAACGTCCAGGCGAACAGCGAAGCGTATGTGTTCACTTCCCTGGCGAAGCTAGGATCAACACGACCGATCAGCCGGGAATCCGTCGAAAAGGCCTACCGTGAGCTACTGGACCTGAAGGATCAACATTCACCACATGGCTGGAGGTCTGCGTTCTCTACGCTTGCCAGGGAAAATGGCTTTGAACGGGACGTTGTAGAGCTGGCGCTCGACCACGTTCACGACAACGAAGTGGTCCGGGCCTATGACCGGGGGGAACGGCTAAGCGAACGGATACGGCTGATGAACTGGTGGGGGGAACAGCTTGCAACGGCAGAGCGACGGCCAGGGCAACCATAATCGCTGGATCGCAGCTTCAAGTCCT
This sequence comes from bacterium, assembly GCA_035485275.1. Classification (GTDB taxonomy): domain Bacteria; phylum Oederibacteriota; class JAJYGY01; order JAJYGY01; family DAIDJD01; genus DAIDJD01. Next base: position 18,728 of record DATHOE010000011.1, on the reverse strand, counting down.
GCCAGGCCCAAAGAAGCATCAGAAACCAAGATAAATCTGACGTTTACGCAGCCGGAGAAGGTTGATAAACTTCTATCATTAAAAATATGGTGACAGAATCTGGTGCAAAGTTCTTTGGTGGTACCAGAGAAATACCAGCTCATCACCACTAGCAAATGACTGCGGGGAGTAGCAGATGGTAAAAAAGAAATCAGCGGAAACCCATAGTAATGGTTCAACCGAACATATGCTCCTGGAAATTGACAAAAAACTTTTGGCTTTACTATCTCTATTGGTCCAAGCTGGAAAATTTGAAACAGAGAGCAAACTTGCAAGATCGGAACAAGGAAAAATTGCACAATTGCTTTTGAAAACAGGAGTTTCAAATGGTGACATTTCTAAAATTGTAGGAATTAGCTACGGCGGTGTCGCAAATATTAAGACAAAGAAGCTCAAAAGTGTTCGAGGTTCAAAATGAAAAAAAAAGATACCGAGAAAAGTTTAAAGAAAAAAATTCACAAGTTGGCTACAGTGCAAAGCGAAGATGGAGTTCAAAAAGAACTCATAAATATTAAAATTCTACTGGTTATGCAACTCCTGAATGCTGGTGTGAAACAATCGGAAATTGCAACTGCACTTAGGATAGACGCAAGCAATTTAAGCCGCCTGGTTCCTGCTCGTCTTGTCTCCAAAAGAGAACCCAAGTGAATCAGGGACATGAAAAAATAATTGATTACGGCGGCGATCCTAACCAACTTATCCACACAGCTGCAAGAGTGATTGGCAAACCAAATGGGTGGATATATAAAATATTTGTCGAAGTGTACAAAGGAAAACAAAAAGGGAAAACGTGGAAGCGAATTGCTTCTGCGTTAAAAACAAATGCAAAAGTTGTTGCCGAGCATGGCATAAAACTCAAAAAAGCCGGAATCGTGCTTCAAAAAAAAATTGAAAGTGAAAGTGCGTACTTCAAGGAAGACGTTTATGCTGTTCAAAGAGATAAAATATTGTCTGTTGTGAATAAGAAGCAGAGTATTAAAAAATTTCCGACAGCAAGCTATCCAAATGTTAGTCATATCGGGAAAACTGTCACCATAAAATTTCCTTTAAATATCATTCGTGTAAAAGAAGTTACTATTGACGATATAGATTCCTTTAAATTAGTAAAATCAATAAAGAAATTCCCAACCAAAGCAGTTCCTATGCCAGAACGCCAATTTAAAAATGGAATTCGAAGAATACTTAAGGAAAAATTCATGTTCTTTGACTGGGGCGGCGAAAAGAATGATTTGGCCACGTCACGATTGATCCTTAATGGCAAGAGAATAAGAGTGGCTTTCGGTTTTAAAGGTCCTGGCCAGAGGGGCGAACTGACGCCAAGGAAAATGGGAAAAAATGGGGATCAGATCCAAAGACTATTTAGCAGTGTGGCAGATGTCTTTATTTTGCAGTATTGGGACAAAGTTGGAGATTCAGTACATGAACAAATGAAAACATTTGCGCAAATAAGTTCCGTTAAAGAATATCAATTGATAAGATACTGTGTAATTGATGGAACTGATAGCGCTAGACTAATTGCTGCGTATACGAAGACTTTCAATGCTGCAAAAAAAGACTGAATTTCTGTTGTGGCAGATGTATGGATAAAAAAAAGACTTGTTAGACCATAGAAAATTTTCTCTGGGGGGCGGCATGGACGATAAACAGTTCGTTGTAGTATCTAAGAAATTAGATATTATCATTAGGCTCTTGGCTCGCCAGCATATAGGTGACAAGAGTGGCCGGGATGCAATCAAAACACTTTCCGCACTAGGATTTCAACCAAAGGAAATCGCAGATCTAATTGGGACAACTTCCAATACTGTGAGCGTCGCCTTAAATAGTTTAAAGAAGAATAAGAATAAAAAGAAAGTTAAAAAATAGAAATAATTAAAAAACATTAAATTAATCGGTTTCAGAATCGAACTTCGGAACTCTAGCAATGGAGAAAATCTTTGGAAAATAATAGACAACAATTTCATGAACAAAAAGTACCTCAGTTATCTGAGGAACTTGGAAATTTTAGTTCAACCTTATCGAAGGAAAATTTGGAAAAAATTACAGACTCTTTTGAATCAGATATATTTTTTTATAGAATAGTGACAATTGACAAAGGGAAAATTCCAGAAAAAATTCATTTTAAACATGAAAAAACTGGGCGGGCTGGATACGAGAAGGCCATGTCCCTGGGTCGAGATTTAGATATTTGTCTCTACGAAACTGGTGTAACTAAACAACCGGTACGATTGGAAGAGGGTAAAACACGTTTCCTTCAGAAATATACATTTCACAATGACGTAGCTTTCGTGGACATAAATAAGCTAGGGGAATATTTTCCAAAGGAGGCAGAAAAATTTAATCTAGTCGACGTTGAAAATTATCATGAACCGTCGATAGCTTTTGCCTCCGGGCTTAGTGTGAACCCAGCCTTTTTGGAAAAATATCCTGGGCTAACCGCTGTCCCAATCGTTCATCCGAGCGCATCTGGTACAAAGCAAAGCCACGATGGAATTTGTTGCCAACTTCCAGAAGTTTACTACAACAAAAACATGAGTGTTATAACAAGTGATGGCTACGTTGAGCTACCGCTGGATATTTACGCTGGAAAATGTTCGATTGGTGATTTCACTTTCACTGGTTACGTACAAAAAGATACTGATGGAATCTTAAAAAACGGACAACAAGCCAACATCGATGGAAGCCATGCGGAAGGCGACCAAGTACCCTAACTCGTAAAATGAAAGTTGCGACTAAATCCGAAGACAACACCACTACCGCAGAGATTGCCAGCGATACAAATAGATGAGCCCTTACAACAGAAAGTATTGCATCTGTCGATGATCAATCGTTTGCTGGTCGTAGCAAGTCCAATTTCGGGGACTTCTCCTAAGAGCCTCCCACAATAGCACGCCAAGTATCCCTATGGCTGCTTCCCCGCCTATCCTATCCTCAAGCGGTCTAAAAACGACGTGATTCCGAAAAGGATGGATATCATTTAATAACATGCTCACCATCAAAGTCTTGCCATCCGGTCCTGATATCACGCGATCACGAGCGATGAAGTCTTCGGACATCGCTACGATCGTATCAATAATCCGAGCTTGTTCGTCACTTGTCAGTTTCTGTTTCAGAACGTGATCTTTATTCCAAGAAGGGTCTCCCGCGGGCCTTCCATTTATATCAAATAACATTTTCAACTCCGGAGATAAAATCACAGGTTACTTTGAAATTTCCTACAACTTGAATACCTTCCTGACAAGGTCCGAGATTCCGGCCGAATCCAAACCACCATCGGGGTTGTCTCTCGTCACGAGTAATGTACCACTTGGGCCGCCACCTTGTTCCAAAGGAAAAATTCCGTATTCGCGGTACCAGTTAACCTTGGCATCCCACCGTCGCCGATAGGAAGCGTCGTGCAACATTCCGCAATGCTCCCAGTAATAGGTAATCCCGGAATCATCGTCCTCAATCGTAAAATCCGGATACTTGACCACTCCCCCAAACTCCAAGGGATGTTCATAATGGTAAGGCACTTTTGAAGCATGTAACAGATTGGCAATGATCACTTCGGACTTGGACCGGACGGCCTCTCCCTTTGCGGTCCGGTGGATCAGCCTTTCCTCGAGGAACAAATCGCCGACGGCCACCAGCTTGGGAGCGCTGAAAAGATTGGTCAAACGGGCCGCGGTGGCCGAATAGCGCTCGGAGCTTAACCTCTGAAGATCGGTAGCCGAACCTTGGTGGAGGATGACAACTTTTGTCTTCTGCCGCGTCAATGCCGTATATAACAGCTCCCGGGTCAGCATCAAGGGCGACTTGGGAAGCACGAGGAAAACGATATCGAATTCGGATCCTTGCGCTTTATGAACGGTAAGTGCGTAGGCGAGTTCAAGGCTAAAATTGTCGTCGTCGCCTCCCGGCTTGTAAAAAGTAAAGCTTTTTCCCAACTGGGACGAAAACTCGACTTGAAGGTCCCTCGGTTCGTAGTTAAATTTTTTCGTCCTCATCTGCCCGACAACAACGCCAATCTCTCCATTAGCCAAGTACCCGTTCTCTGTGGCCGGATATATCCGTGACTTCCACATAGTTTGGTTCCGGGTGTTTATCACCTTGTCGCCGTAGACAATTTGCTGATCTCCAAACGGCACTGGGAACCTTCTCTGGTATTTCGGAATGTCAGCCCGACAATTTTCTAGTTGTTTCGCTTTGAAACGAAGGTGTAAAAGACGATTGAGAGATTCTACGCCCCATGTACGCTGACGAACCGGGCTTAACACCTGCCAAGCCTCGGCGCATTTTCCGGAATTTCCGCGGTGAAAATAGACGTGCTCTTCGTACGTCTGGCCGCCAACGCTGATTGCGAATGATCGCCATTCATCCGGTCCCAGCTCAAAACCCAGATTGGACGCAAGCACAGCCGGTAGGGCTCTTTCAAGCTCTTCCCCTGTGTCCCAGCGCACAAATTGAATGGTGGAGCTACTTCGCTTTCCTGCCAAAATCTCGAAAACCTGATCTTCGCCCGGATCAACGCTGGCTCCGCCAAACCAAGAGGCCAACTGTAGATCTTCCCTCTCTCCAGCTCCTTGGCGCCTGGGAACCGTCAATTCAGCATAACCAGTTCCTACCCTCGGGAAACAACTTTCGATGTCTTGAGGCTTGAGTTGCGCGATAACGTCGGCAAAGGGCCGACCAGCGCCTATCGGCGGCAACTGCCTTGGATCTCCGACCAAAATGAGACGATGAACACCGCTCAAAGACTCGAGCAAGGCTGCAAGCATTTCCTCAGTAAGCATTGAACACTCGTCAACTATCACCGTCCGACCTATCTTTTCCCCTGGCCCGCCGGTTAATCGATATCGTTGCTGGCTAAAATCGAAGCGAGGCGGGTCCGATTGGAGCAGGAACTGCGCCAGGGTGAACGCCTTGAAATCTGTGACGCCCGACCGCCTGGCAACGTCCTCCATCCTTACCCTAGCCTTCCCAGTGGGCGCAATCATAACGATGCCATCCTTGGTGACCTCTGGACGACGGCACAGGACCGATAGCAAAGTGGTCTTGCCCGTCCCGGCAGATCCAATCAACACGCTCATACGTGAGGCAGCAACTTCGGCAAGTGCTGCAGCTTTCTCGGTTCTTGCGCGTTCCTCCTGTGCGGATTCAATTTCACCTTCGGGCAGTGGCCCCAGAAGACCATCCAGTTCCACGCGCCAGTCAACGGCGACATTGTGTCGCTCGGCTCCCGCTCTTTTAAGTACCGTACTCCGTATGAGCGCGCCGGCGACGGCCAGCCTTTCAAGCTGATATGCCCGGGAGCCGTCCGCCATCTCGACGAGCCGGATCTCTCCAGAGAAGGTCTCCTCTTCCGCCACCCTCAAGAAATCTCCCGTCACTTCAGCGGGTAACTCAGATTCCTGATAGCTACGCTCGCGAAGAGCCGATACCACGGCCCCTTGAGGGCGAAGCGTGTCCCCCACCTGGGATGCCGCTTCCATCTCGCGAATTGTGAGCGCCCTCAGGCGTCGAGCATCAACACCAGTCTTGACGGCGGATGGCGGCGGCACGGGATGCTTTTCACGAACGTTGGCGGCGGGCGCCATTGCCCGATCTACGACGCCAATGGATACACCATCTGGCATCAAGCGCGTCGTTTCGTAGACCAAGTATGGATTTTCGATTATCTCCTTGTCCGAAACTAAAATATCATGCTCCGCACGAACTTCGGGCACAGCCAACATCTCGGCTTGATCGGCGGTTAGATCCATGCGACTTAGCAATTCCAGATACTGGCGTCTCTCGGTCGGCAAACGTTTCCAGGCCTTCGCAATAGTTGTATCAATGCATTCGGCAAGGTCCTTGAAAAAATATTTTTCGGGCGACGTAACGGCGGCATCCCACAATTTCCATGGATTGCCATTTTCGCCGGCCTTGTCTTCTAACGCCTGGGCAACAAAATTGCCCATGGAAATACCTGTAGCACGAAGGATACCGCCCATACCCGGAAACGCGCCCCTTTTTTTCCACAAACGGCCCAGTTGCGAATCGATCCATTGTTCCTGGAGGCGTGGATCATAGTTGAATAGATTGCTTGCACGCTGCAAAGATGCACGACAAGCTAGGAGTGAGGCTATTGCTGCATCCGGACCTACATGTTCCGTGGCATAGGAAAATTCATTGAACCGATCTTCAGGAGCGAAGGCAACCACTTCGGCAGGATCAAATGCCTGGCCGTCTTGAGATTTCAACAATGCTTGGTGGTAGGGCAAGAGGAACCCATCCTTGAAGTCCGGACGGATAGAGTGAACGACCATACGCTCCCAAAGCAAGCTGCGCAGTTTCCCTTCAGGCGAACCTGAATAACTGTACTCGGTCAACGGGCCAAGCTTCAGGACACGGCCAACACCGATGAGAATTCGTTGGCCTGTATCCTCAACCAGCGGGATTTGTTTGGCATAAAAGAAAACGAGCGATTCCTCCAACTGGACATGATTCCAAAAGCAATCGAGAAGCGCTTTTTGATTGTGCTGTGATTGCATCCAATAGGATTGAAATCCCAGATCGGGTTCGAAGCTTTGGGCAACGTCCTCCAAAGGGTACTCAGCCACCAACCCACGAATGCTCTTCTTTTCATCTCCGAACACGACGGAATTCATCATCCATCTGAAAGGCAGGGCTGCCGCGGCAAACGCAGGATAATGCAGCAGGGTAGGTTTGAAATGCGAGTGCGTCTTCGAAGATGGCCAAGCATAAGGATGCGCGTGCATCCGTTCCAAAGGGAAAGGACACATGAATGTGCCCCGCTCTTTGACACAGGGTGGATACAGGCTACTCTCCAACCCTTGTAAGGAAGCGCCAGCAATCCTTTCCTCTTCGTTTTCATGCTTGTTGTCAGCAATGTTGATCAATTTCGTGCATGCCGTGTTTTGTTTCGGGTGAGAACAAACGGTCCCATTCCACCCGCCATCGTGCCACGGTACCAGGATTGAAATATGCCTCAATGGATAAGTTACCTGTGGTCGCCCTGAGGTTGATCCCTGTTTTTTTCGTTGTGCCATGATAGACCGCCAATGTCATTTGCAGGCCCTTTGTACCAGGTACCGGCCTGCTGGTTGAGTCCTTCCTTATTCAGGAAAGCCAGGATCTCTCGGTTCAATGCAACTGCTTTACCAGGCATTCCCTCCAGCCCAGCACTAGGCCATCCCCAGTCGCCTACAGGCGGGTTCTCCCGGATCGGCCGGGGCATCTTTCCGGCGGCCGCTCTAAAATATCACGTCCGGCCCGCGGCCGCTGTAGGACGAAGACATTAAAATGGTCTTAAAAATGGTACCATACGCTCCCCTGATTCCTCTCTCCGTTGGGCTATGGGACAACCGTTGATTCTTTGCGCATACCTGGTCCTCGCGACCATCATTGTGGTTTGTGTCCTTTTTATGGCCGTCAACACCGACTTTGTCAAAATTGCCCGTGTTAAGTATAGAATCTGGCCATTGAACAAGGTACCTCGCCGAAAGATGGAGGATCTGGCCGCGTTACTTGAATCCGCTTTATTGGAGTACCGACAGGATCACCCGACCCCCGACCGGACCATGTCCACCGAGCCGGAAACCGTCGCCAGCCCCCAAGCCCCCCAGGCTCCCAGGACCCCTCCATCCAAGCCTTCCCCGCCAGGCGCCGCTGCCCAGAGCGAACGGATCGCCGCCGCCGAGGCCGTGGCCAGCCTCGGGTCTTTCAAGCGCAGTCGCCCGAAATTTGCCCGTCGAAAGGCTAAATAGAGGGCCACCTTAGGACCCTCCACTGCCCGCCCCAACGGGTCCAAGATGGCTGATCCTGGGATTCTGGACCCCCTCGCCAGTCCCACGCTCCACTTGTGGATAACCCATCACGGCCAGCTGCTTGGACCCATCCCTGTTCTCTGGCTGAACCACCGGCCAAGGTAGCCCTCCCCGACCGGCTCTTTTTTCGTGCCGCATCCCCGCAGAATCCGACAAACCCGGACCCGCCCGCCGTCCACGCTGTTCTTCCCTGCCCTTGAACTTGACCCCGTCCTTGACCTTGTCTCTTGAACTTTAATCACTACCCCCTCCACTACCATTTATATATTCACTATTCCTAGCTTCTCCACCAACCCTGTCAAACCTTACCCACCCTATCACTACACTCAATACACACACGTCTAAGTGAGAGGGTGGGTAAGGTTTGCGAATCGGCCGCCAGGCCGATGAGAAGGGTTGGTGGAGAAGTGTTTTCCGGTTTCACGACCCCAAACTTTCGTTGTGGCCTGGGGGGGCATGAATATTTGGACTCAAGGCCATGCCTTTAGCCTTTAATGCCCGCTATTGGGCCCGTCAAAGTTTAACGCTTCGGAGCCGCAGGGCATTCCCGATCACGGACACCGAGCTGAGGCTCATGGCCGCCGCCGCGAAGGCAGGGCTCAGGAGGATGCCCAGGGCCGGATAGAGCACCCCGGCCGCCAAAGGAATGCCCACAGAATTGTAGACCACGGCAAAAAAGAGGTTCTGGCGGATGTTTTTCATCACCGCCCGGGATAGCCGGATGGCCTTCAAAATCCCCCTAAGATCGCCTTTGACCAGGGTCATTCCGGCACTCTGGATGGCCACGTCCGTCCCCGTACCCATGGCGATGCCGACCTGGGCCGTGGCCAAGGCGGGCGCGTCGTTCACCCCGTCCCCCGCCATGGCCACTTTTCGGCCTTGGGCAAGCAATGCACGGACCATTTCGGCCTTTTGGGCGGGCTGGACATCGGCCTCCACCCGCTCCAAGCCAAGCTCTTTGGCGACAGCCTTGGCCGTGGCGGCGTTGTCCCCGGTGAGCATGATGACCTGGATGCCCTCCTTGGCCAGCTGGTGCAGGGCTTCAGCCGTGGTCTTCTTGATCGGGTCCGCGACCGCCAAAACGCCGACGGCCTTGCCACCCATGGCGGCGAACACCACGGTCCAGCCTTTGGACCGCCACTCATCCGCCCTGGCCGCCAGTCCGGCGCAGTCCACCGTGCGGGCGGACATCAGGGCGGCGTTCCCTAACAGGGTTTCCTGTCCGTGGACCACAGCCACCACCCCCTGTCCGGAGATGGCTTGAAAGCCTATGGCCTCCAGGCGAGGTAGGTTTCGATCTTCGGCTGCGCGGATAAGCGCTTGGGCCAGGGGATGTTCGCTCCCCCTCTCCAGCGCCGCCAGGACGGCCAGAAGCTCGGACTCATCCGTCCCCGGGACGCATTCCACGTCCACCAAGGCCGGCTTTCCCTCGGTCAGCGTGCCGGTCTTGTCGATCACTAGGGTGTCCACCCTACCGAGCAGCTCCAGGGACTCGGCGTTCTTGACCAGGACGCCGGCCAAGGCACCCTGGCCTGTGCCGACCATCACCGACATGGGTGTGGCCAATCCCAAGGCGCAAGGGCAGGCGATGATCAGGACCGACACGGCGCTGAACAGGGCATGGGCCAAGCGGGGGTCCGGTCCCCACAGGGCCCAGATGAGGAAACTGAGTACGGCAAAGGAGACCACCGCAGGTACAAAAATGGACGCCGCCTTGTCCGCCAGACGCTGGATGGGGGCCCGGCTGCGCTGGGCGTCCGCCACCATTTGGACGATATGGTAAAGCAGGGTGTCGCGCCCGACCTTCTCAGCCTTGAAGACGAAGGTCCCTTGGCCGTTCAGGGTGGATCCGACCACTTTGGACCCCGCCCTTTTCTCCACGGGATCGGATTCCCCCGAAACCATGGATTCGTCGACATAGGAGCTTCCTTCCTGCACTACGCCGTCGACCGGGACCTTCTCCCCCGGACGGACACGGAGCCGGTCACCCACGGCAAGCTGGTCCACCGGCACGTCCTCTTCCTTTCCATCGGCTTTGATCCGGCGCGCGGTCTTGGCCTGTAAGCCCAACAAAGCCTTGATAGCCCCTCCGGTTCGTTGCCGGGCTCTCTGCTCCAGTACGTCCCCCAAGATCACCAGGGTCACGATGACCGCCCCAGCTTCAAAGTACAGTGCCAGGCTTCCGTCAGGCTGGCGGAAGGATGCGGAAAACAGGCCGGGAAAAATCACCGCAAACAGGCTATAGACCAAGGCCGTTACAGTCCCCATGGAGATCAAGGTGTACATATTGAGGTTCCAGGTTCGGACGGAATTCCAGCCGCGCACCAGGAAGGGCCAGCCTCCCCAAAGGACAACCGGAGTGCCCAAGCCAAGTTGGAACCAATTTCCAGCCGCCCCCAACAACCAGGACGGCAGAAAACTCCCGAGCATGGGCCCCATGGAGACGACCAGCAGGGGCACGGTCAGCCCGGCAGAGATCCACAGCCGTCGTTCCATGGCCCTGAGTTCCGTGTCGTCTGCTTCACCTTCAAGGGCGCTCTTTGGCTCCAGGGCCATGCCGCATTTGGGGCAGGGGCCCGGCCCCACCTGCTCGATTTCGGGATGCATTGGGCAGGTGTAGATGGCTCCGATACCGGAATGGATCTCGGCCGCCTCGCGAGGCTCGAGATATCTCCCCGGATCGACCCTGAATTTCTCCAAGCAGCGGGCATTGCAGAAATAATAAGTCTGCCCGGCATGGACGTACTGATAGGGCGAGTCCGCCTCTACGTCCATGCCGCAGACGGGGTCCTTGAATGCGGAAGGCCCACTTCCAACGTCATCATTGTGTTCATGGTCCAACATAGGAATTAGCTCCCCAAAAAAGGCTCGATATCATTTCAAAATCACGGTCTCGCCAGGCCCGGCTTTCACATGCACGGCTTGACTGTCCTCAAACCCATCCTCGTGGTCCAAGAGAGCGCCCAAGAGGATCGCCAGGGCCGCCAAAAGGATCCAGCGTTTAAGCATTTCATGTCTCCTTGATCATCCATTCACCTGGTGCTATTCCACGGAAAGGACTCCGCCAATCATTCCCATCCCGCAGCTATACCTAATTTCACCCGTGTCCTTTGGGGTGAACGAGAGCGTCTCCGGAACGTTGAGCGGCAGATCCCGTGAAAGGCCATAGTCAGGAATGACAATAGCCGTCGCGCAGGTCTGGTTCGTCTGACGCGTGACCACTAGATTGACGGGAACCCCTTTTTTGAGCGTAAGCTCCGCCGGAACGAACCCTTGATCCGTGACAAAAAGGGAAACCGACTCAGCCGTCGCCTTCTTTCTCCGGTGTCTTTTGACCTTTTTGGCCGGCAGGGTTGTCCCCGAACTATCGGTTTGGAGGCTGGGGGACGTTCCCGCTGGTGTCCCCACTCCGTCCGCCTTCATCAACGAAGGCGCGGTGACTAGCAGTATGGCCAAAATCAAAAGTTTCTTCACGGCACTTCCTCCTGACATTCGCTGAAATACCCTCCGGACCCCCATGGCCCGGACAGGCTAAGTTTCTCCGGGACTAATGCTGGAACTTCCCCTTTTTCCATAGGTAATAGACCGCCGGATATACGATCAGTTCCAGGGCAAAGGACGAGAATAAACCTCCCACCATAGGCGCAGCGATGCGCTTCATCACGTCGGCCCCTTCCCCGGAGGAGAACATGATGGGAAGCAGGCCCACAAACGCGCAGGCCACGGTCATCACCTTCGGCCGGACGCGCTTCACGGCTCCCTGGACAATGGCGCCCTTCAGGTCTGCCACTGTCGTCAGCGTCCCCTCACTCCTGGCCTTGTCATGGGCCAGATCCAGGTACAGCAACATGAAGATGCCCGTTTCCGCGTCCAAACCCGCCAGCGCGATCATACCTACGGCGACCGCCACGGAAAGGTTGTAGCCCAGGATCCAGAGAAGCCAGACGGCGCCAATCAGTGAGAAGGGCACGGCCATCAAAATAATGGCCGTCTTGGCTGCGGAACCCGTGTTTATAAAGATCAGGGCCCAGATCAGGGCCAGCGTCAGGGGAATGACCATTTTCAGGCGTTCCTTGACCCGGACCATGTCCTCGAACTGGCCGCTCCAAATCAGGGAGTAGCCCGTGGGCATCTTCAATCCTTGGTTGACGATTTTTTGGGCTTCCTCCACATAGCCGCCCACGTCCCGCCCGGCAACGTCGACGCTGACGTAACCCGCAAGCTGGCCGTTTTCATTGCGGATCATGCCCGGTCCTTCCATGCGGGTGATGCTCGCTACCGCCCCCAAGGGGATCATGGCTCCATTAGGGGCCATGATCAGGACATGCTCCAGTTCGCGTTCGTTTTCGCGCAGTTCCCTGGGATAGCGGACATTCACGGGGTAGCGTTGCTGGCCTTCCACCACGGTGCTGACGTTCTCGCCCCCCACGGCGGCGCCAAGGGTCATCTGAGCGTCGTCAATGGAAAGCCCGTAGTGGGCCAAGGCGGCCCGGTCCCAATTCACGTCCAAGAAGTAGCCTCCAGCGGTCCGCTCCGCGATGACGCTGCGGGTGCCTGGAACGTCCTTAAGAAGGTGCTCTATCTGCTCGCCGAGGTTCTGGATCACGGTGAGATCGGGCCCCAACACCTTGATCCCCACCGCGGTCCTGATGCCCGTGTCCAGCATATCGATGCGGTTGATGATGGGCTGGGTCCAGATGTTGGGAAAACCGGCGAAATGGAGCTTTTCATTCATGTCCGCCACCAGCTCATCCGTGGTCTGGCGGTCCGGCCAGAGCCAGCGCACCGTCGGCTTCAGGAATTCCGGCATCCAGGACGAATACCAACGCGGCTTCTCAGGCCATTCGGACCGCGGCTTGAGCGTGACCGTTGTCTCGACCATGGAAAAAGGCGCGACATCGGTGGGGGTATCTGCCCGGCCCGCCTTGCCGAAAACCCTTTCCACTTCCGGAAAGGCCTTGAGCATCTGGTCCTGCTTTTGGAGCATGAGCAGGGCCTCGGTTTCGGACATCCCAGGCAAGGCGGTCGGCATATACAGCAGGCTGCCTTCATCCAGATTGGGCATGAATTCCGAACCGAGCTGGAAATACACGGGAATCGTCGCGACCAACGCCAGCAGGGCCGCCAGGATCGTGCGCTTGGGATGCGTCAGGACACAATCCACCACCGGCTGATAGAGCCGGAACAGGAGCTTGCTGACCGGGTTGTCCTCCTCTTTGTGCATCTTGCCGACGAGGACGGCATTGGTGACCCGGGCCAACCATTTCGGCTTGAAGGTGTAGTCATGCAGCCGGATGAGGGTGAGCCTGAGCGCGGGATCGAGGGTCACCGCCAGGAAGGCGGCGACGACCATGGACAGGTTCTTGGTATAGGCCAGGGGGCGGAACAGACGGCCTTCCCTGCCAATCAGCGTAAAGACCGGCACAAAGGCGATGGCGATCACCATCAGGGAAAAGAAACTCGGACGGGCCACCTCCTGAATGGCCTTGATCAGAACTGACTTGTAGTCGCCCTTGCGGCCCCCGCTTTGCCACTCCTCCAGATGCTTGTGGCTGTTCTCCACGACCACGATAGATGCGTCCACCATGGCACCGATGGCCACGGCAATGCCGGCCAGGGACATGATGTTGGCCGACAGGCCCATGTAATACATGGGGATGAAGGCCAGCAGGATGGAAATGGGCAGGGTCAGTATCGGGATGGTGGCGCTGGGAATGTGCCAAAGGAAGAGCAGGATCACCAAACTCACGATCAGCATCTCCATGAGCAGTTCGTGGCTCACGGTGTGGACGGCCCTATGGATCAGGTCGGAACGGTCATAGACCGGCACGATCTCCACCCCCGGGGGCAATCCGGATTTGATCTCCTGGAGCCTCTCCTTCACTTCTTCAATGACCTTGGGCGCGTTCTCTCCCTGGCGCATAACCACAATGCCGCCGACGGTTTCGCCCTCCCCGTCCAATTCAGCCACCCCGCGGCGCATCTCTGGACCCCATGCCACCGTGGCGACGTCTTTGACCCTAAGGATGGTGCCGGTCTTGTCGTGCGACTCGATCGGAGCCTCAGCGAAATCCTCCGGCCTTTCGGCGTAACCCCGACCCCGGACCATGAATTCCGTGCCGGAGAACTCGATCAGACGCGCGCCCATCTCCTCGTTGGCGTGCGCCACCGCATCGGCCACCTGAAGGATCGAGACCCCGTCGATCTGGAGCTTGGCCGGGTCCACCACCACCTGCACCTGTTTGACATAACCTCCCACCGAAGCGACCTCGGCCACGCCGGGAAGGGACTGGAGCTGGTAACGGAGGTTCCAATCCTGAAGGGATCGCAGTTGGGAAAGGTCCTGGTGCCCTGTCTTGTCCACTAGGGCGTACTGGTAGATCCAACCAATGCTGGTGGCGTCGGGGCCCAATTCAGTGTTCACTCCCTGGGGAAGCTGCCCCTGGATTTTGGACAGGTATTCCATGACCCGACTGCGGGCCCAGTACAGGTCGGTCCCGTCGTCGAAGATGACATAGACATAGGAGACTCCGAAATCCGAGAAGCCGCGGATGGCCTTGACCTTAGGCGCCCCTAATAGGGCCCGTATGATGGGATAGGTCACCTGGTCCTCGACCAGGTCCGGGCTGCGGTCCCACGTGGAATAGACGATCACCTGGGTGTCGGAAAGGTCCGGGATGGCGTCCAACGGCATGCGTTGCAGGCTCCACCAGCCCCATCCGCACAACAAGCCCACCACTGCCAAGGTCGTCCATCGGTTCTTTGCGCACCAGTCAACGAGTCTTTCGATCATGGCAGGCCCCGCTAGAATTGTTGTAGCGCTGCCCGGAAACGGGATTCGCTGTCGATGAGGAAGTTCGCGGACGTGACCACCTGTTCGCCCGCCTTTACGCCGTGCTTGATTTCCACCAGGTCGTCCCCGGCCTCGCCCAAGACCACGAGACGCGGCTCAAAGTGACCGCGACCGTCCTCCACGAACACGACCTGCCGTTCTCCCGTGTCCAGGACCGCTTCTTGGGGCACCGCGAGGTGTCTCCCCAGCCCCGCGTCTACCAGCACCTCGCAAAAAAGACCCGGCCTGAGCCAAGCCGCGGGGCCGGTCGTCCGCAGGGTCACCCCAAAGCTGTGCGTAAAGTCGTCCACGGTCCCGTCCACCCCTGTGACCCGGGCCTCCGCGGACGCGCCATTGGGCCCTAAGAGACGCGCCTTCATTCCGATGCGCAGCGTGTCCTCGTCGATCTCAAGAAGTTGGGCCAAAACCCGCCCTCCATGGGCTCCCCGTCCGGGCATCCTCAAGGTCAAGGCAATCGGCTGAATTCCGGCCGCTGTGGTCCGTACCCCGATGAGCTGTTGGCGCTCCGGACTCAGGGTAAAGCCGGCTTTGCCCGCTACCGTCCCGGCTTGGGCCACGGGGCCCTGGGTATCCGCGTCGGAATCGTCGTCATCCTCGACTTTTTCAAGGCGCATATGGCAGATGGGACAAAAGCCCGGATGGTCCTGGATGATCTCCGGATGCATGGGGCACTGGTACATAACGCGATGGTGGCCTTGCGCGACAGGCGCAACGCCCAACTGACGGAAGTTTCCGGCGAAAACTACGCCAAGAACAAACGCGATCAGCGCCCAAAAAAACGGTTTGAGCAAATTTTTATTGGTTTTCATGGCTCATCTCCATATCTAGGTAAAAGAAAACATCCCAGTGCCCGGGCTGCGGGCAGGACCTGATGCTTCAGGCCACGACTGGAATGCGGTCTTAGACTAGGACTGGAGGAGCGTTTTGGGGCGGAACGGCAAGGAGGGCCGGACTTGCGCCGGACTCAGGTGGACCAGCACGACTAAATTGAGCGCCTTCGGGGATATCTGTGAATTCAATGGAGTTGGAAACGGGCGTGGAGGCCATTTGGTCCAGCGCCATTTTCACCAGCTTGATTTTGGGGGTATTCAGGGCCGGAAGCTGGCTGACCAGGTCCAAGCTGCAACATACTCCATGCTGGGCAAGGACGGTTCCATTCCGTCCACCGGAACAGGCCTTGCTCTGCTCCATTATGTTATTGGTGGCACAGCGCAATTTCTCGGTCCCATCCATGTTGCATGAGACAGAGCAATTGGCGACCAAACGCGCGCCCTGAAGCAGCGTCAGGGCCACGAGAAGGAAGTTAAGGAATTTTGGGTGTCTTTTCACGTTCCCCGGCCTATGTGTTTAACGGAGCCTAAACTCTTATAGCACACATACGCCGAATCACCAGAAATAGTTCCGCGACGGGATTCTAATCGGTCGGCGATTGACCGTCGTCTTCCCTGCCGTCCCCATCTTCGATGTCTTCGTTGTCGCAAGAACCAGTGCAGGCCTGCCTCAGGATATGGTCCGGGCTTATCTCCCCGCCGACATGAATCCAGGTCGCATTAGCCCCGTTTTCCACCACATCAGGGTAATGGCCGAAGACGAGCATCTCAGAACTGTAGTTGGCGTACCCGGTCGTACTCGCCCAGTGAAGCAGGTGGGCTAGGTGGCTCATATCGGCCACAACGAACATCCGGATGAAACCTGGATACTGCCAACGCAATTTGTCCAGAATCTTGACGAACTTCTCCTGGCTGTAACGGGCGTATTCATTTTCCAGCACCAGGGAATGTTTCTCGTCCCCCACCTGGAAACTTAGCAGCGCGTCGGGAATGCGGGTTCCTGATCCGGCGTTCTTGCGGATGTGTGACCGCAAAACATGCTCCGACGTCCAGCTAGCGTCTTCCAGGGTCTCGCATAGGCTAATGCCTACATCGACGAGCCGCAGATCATGGATGAGCCCGGTCCTGGACAGTGCCCAAGCGTCCGTTTTTGGAACGTCGGTTGGCCTTATGGGGTTGTTCGGTCTTTGTTGGTTGAGGGCCGCCACTCCCCCTCGGGTGATGCAGACGACTTTTCGGTCCTTATCGGCGACTTGGTACACGCCCTTGGTGGCTATTTTCACCAGGCCCGCTTCCTGCAAGGCCAGTAGGCGGTTCGTCGCGGTGCACCGTTTTGTGTCCTCAAAGATGAACCGATGCACCTGCCGCGGGGTCGCATACCGTACCTGCCACAGCCAGCTCAACAAATACTCATCACGTTCTGTAAGCACTATATTCACGTTTTTCTCCCGGGCTATGCTGAGATCCAAAGGCTGCGCTGAGATTCAAGGGCTTGTTTTCCTAGCCTCTCGTCCTTTCGAGCCATGCGCGAACGTCCTCGATACGCCAGACGGTCGTCCGCGGCCCGATCTTGATGGGTGCGGGAAACTTCTCCGCTTTCACCCAAGACCATAGTGTGGATTTACTGATTGGAACGATCGGGGGGACGCGAGGTGTGGAAGACCGGTCTCCGACAATCTGGGGCAGGCGCAGAAAACCATTTTCGGAGAGAAGGCTCGGATGCTCCGGCTTTGCCGTTACTTCCTTAAGCTTCGAAAACTCAACGGGCTTTTCTTTGCGCCGTTCCTGGATGAGGCTTCCGTTTACTTGGATCATGGCTACTCCGTTGGCTGTGCTGAGGTTTACGAACCTTTAGCCCGGTCAACGGAGGTATTTGCCCCTCGGCCAAGGCACCCAGTTCATCGCGGTGCGCGTCCGCGAATTCCAAAAGTGCCCTACCCGCGAGTTTGGACGGTCTGAAAGTGCCAAGTTCCCAGCGTGCCACCGCTGGACGCGATACCCCTACGCGCTCAGCCAGCACTTCCTGGCTAAGCCCAAGGTGCTTTCGCATGGCCTTGACCCATTCCCCGTTGACCTGACGACGTTCGCTGCTGGTCTTCATGGGAGGGAGTCTACTTTGTATCAGGTGATGAGGTCAAGAAGAAATGTTCATATGATACAATTTGAGACGAACTCGGCTTGCTTCGCTCTGCCCTTGGTGCTAAATTCCCCATGCCTTCTTTGGGCGGCGTGCCACGGACCGTTAAATCAAATTTGATGTTGAGGTTATATGCAGTTTAGCGTAGAGTACTACGAGAACGAACAAAAGAGTTGTCCTGTCAGCGACTTCCTGCACGAACTCAAGGCCAGCGATCCAGACGACCATGCGGTTGTGATGGCGGGGCTAGGGAAGCTCAAGGACCGCCAGAACCATCGTTCGCCCTTGACCACACCTTTGGGCGGCGGCCTGTTTGAACTAAGGCATGTTGGAAAGCTGAACACGCGGGTGCTCTGGTTTTTCTTCAAGGGCCAGAGAATTGTGGCGGTTCACGGCATCAGGAACAAAGGTCAAGCCATCCCTCCCACGGATCTGAAGACGGCCCAGGATCGTATGAACGACTGGAAAAAGAGGAATAAATCATGAAAAAGACGAATTTCGATCGTGATTTGGAGGAACAGCTCAAAGACCCTGAGTTCGCCGCCCGCTTTAAACGGGCCGGTGAAGCCTGGGACTTGGCGCTGCAATTGGCGGACCTCCGACAACGGGCAGGTTTGTCCCAAGCGGCCTTGGCACGAAGGGTGAAAACATCCCAACAACAAATCTGCCGCCTTGAATCCTCCCGCTACTCTGGCCACTCCATGCGAATGTTGCGGCGGGTGGCCAAGGCGCTCAATGCCCACGTTCGCGTCGTGCTTGAGCCCGATTCCAAGGCCGTGCATGCAGCGAAAGGTACGGCCTAAAGGTACGGCCGGTCCAATCTTGCCCCAGGCAAGCCGGGTATGAATCCGGGTATGGGGCTTCGATGGCCCACAAAACCCCCGTGAAACCGGGGGTTCCGCGCGATACGGACGATCCCTCGATTCCCACCGCCTCCAAAACTCACAAAGCGCCGCTATCTGTCATGGATAGCGGCGCTTTGTTTTTCTAGGGATTTTCGCATGCCATTGCGAATCCGGATCGTCTCTGGACGGGTGCTAACTACGCTTCGCCGTAAATTT
>DATHOE010000010.1:0-1698 GCA_035485275.1 bacterium | reverse complement strand
TGAACTAGGGAGTTTCTCTAGGGACCGCGGCCTCGATCCGGGCCACACTGGATCCATAAGCACAGAACAACTGAATTGAGAAAGGAATCAGGCGCCCCTAGCTCAGCGGTAGAGCAACGGACTCTTAATCCGGAGGTTGGGCGGGTTCGACTCCCCCCGGGGCGCACGAAGTTGCGGCCCCCTTTCCTCCTCCTGGGCGGAGGAAAGGGGGCATGTCATACCTCGCCGACCGCGCATGGTCAGGATTCCCGGCATGCGCTCAAAAGTCATCCGGTCCTGACCACCTTGGAGACATCCGCTATGAGCACCCAGACCGATACCACCACCAAGCAGACGACTGGGCCATCCCGGTCCCGGTCGCGGTCCTGGCGCTGGATCCTGGCCGGCGTCGCCATGATGGCCGCAGCCGCGGTCGCCTTGAGCCTGACCCTGGTCCTGGCTGCGCCGAAGGCCGGCCACGGCACGAGCGCCAGTCACTTCCTCAACAACGCAGAGCTCAATGGCATACGCAGCCAGGTGGCCAAAACAGGCCAACTGCCCGGCCACGGCGTCACCGTGACCGTTCCCATCCCTGGGGAGAACCTGAAGTTCAGGCCCCGGCCGGCGTATGTGTGGGTTCCCCCTGCGTGGTTCGCGCGCAATCCTCCTCAACTGCCGGTCATCGAGCTACTGCACGGCACGCCCGGCAATCCTTCTGACTGGACCAAGGCGCTTGACGCCGATGTCACGGCGCTCGCCTTCGCCCAGCAGCACCACGGGGTGGCGCCGATAATCGTCATGCCGGACATCAACGGGTCCTATCCCGCGGACAGCGAGTGCGTCAACAGCCCGGTATTCGGGGCCGTTGAGACGTACCTGACCCAGACCGTCCCCCAATTCATGCGGAACAGCTTTAACGCCAGCACGGTTTCCGGATCGGTCGCGGTAGCCGGACTTTCGGAAGGCGGCCTGTGCGCCACGACCCTGGCCCTCAACAACCCCAACGTATACGCCGCCTTCGGCAACTACTCAGGCGACGAATCGCCAACCTACCAGGATGACAACCAGGACCAGACCATTCAGATCCTGTTCGGCGACTCGCCAGCCAGCTACAACTCCCACAATCCGCCCTACATCTTGACTCATCAGCATTTCACCGGCCTGGCGGGCTGGTTCGCGGCCGGAGCTCAGGACCCCGCTGCCTTGCAGGCCGCGCGCACGCTGGCGCCACTGGCCTCGAACGCGGGGATCGATACCTGCATAATGACGCCGCCGGGTCGCCATGGCTTCGACTTCTGGACGCAGGCCTTCAAGGATTCGCTGCCGTGGCTGTCGTGGAAGCTGAAGCTCACACCGCAGCCGCAGTCCATCCCGGCCCAGTGTGTCTCCGGGAAGAGCTAACCGGCCCAGCCAGCCCTCAGAGGTGCGGAAATGGAAGCCCTCGTCCACCGGGCGGGGCAGGACGATGCTCAGTGCGGCGACGGTCTCTGATCCGTTACCACTGCCAGGCCGGCGACGACGAGACAGCGTTCAGCGGCGGGCGCTCACCCCGGTGCGGCGTCTTCATCGTGGGCCTGGCCCCGACGCCGGGCTGCTGGACGCCGAGCGCAGCTGGGTCCGCGGCTTGTGGGAGGCGCTACGCCCGCACGCCATCGGCAGCGGAGACGGCTACATCAACGGCATCACCGATTTCTCCGACGACCGGGTGCGCCACAGCTA
>DATHOE010000009.1:0-120987 GCA_035485275.1 bacterium | reverse complement strand
GTTGACCAAAACCTCGTAGGTGGCGTCGCCCGTGACCGTGTTGGGGGTCCAGATGAAGTCCACGGTGAGGTTCTGGCCGTTGCTCGCGTTCGCCCCGCCGGGAAGGATGGGGGGGCGGCAGCCGCCGAAGGTGTTGGCGATCGTCACCGGCCCGGTCCCGTTGCAGGACGCGTCCTCCACGTTGTTGTTGTCCTCGATGCCCAGGCTTTCGTAGGCCGGATCCTGGTACAGCCCTCCCACGTTCTGGTAGGTGTCCAAGACCACCGCCAGCGAGGTGGTCGGGATGCTGCCGTTGTCATAGCCGTGCTCGCCCGAGGCGAGACCGATGACGCCCGTGCCGCCGGTCTGCAGCACGAAGGCCATGCCGTCGGCGCCGCAGGGCATTTCGTTGCCGCCCAGGTTGACGGTCCAGCTGAGGTTGAAGCTGTCATTGACGTTGATGGCGCAGGGGTCCCACATGGCCCCGACCTGGTTACCGGGCCCGGTCAGGCCGTTCTGGTCCGGGACGATCACCACGTTGCCGGTCTGCGCATTGACGGCGTTGCCCTGCAGGACCCAAGGGATCTGGTCCAAGGCGGCGAAGAGGCTAATCGGGCACAGCATCAGGCCGAGCGCGAAAAGCGCCCCGGAGATAAATCCGCGATATGAAACTATGTTTTTCGCTTTCATCACTTCTTCAAAATGAGCTTATGAAACCCCGTATCCTATCAGGTCTTCCTTCTTCTCTTCAGCCATCGTCTTGAAGCGTTTAAAGTTTAAGTAAGTCGCGGCCCTGGAGCGTCCTACATTTTACCCGTTTTATCCTAGAAATCGAGCGTTTTATGATATATTCTCGCTAGCCAGCAGGAGTACATATTTACAAAAATACCTAAAATGTTGTCAATATTTATGGCTCTTTTTGGGAGGTAAATTTGACGATAAAATTACAAAATATGAATTTCCAAAAATTCAAACGATTTGATTTTAATCAATTTTGACCCAAAAATGCAGTCCCCATTGGGCAAGAACTTGTTTTTTACCGTAACCTCAATTCGTGGTCCGAAATGTCATAGTCCGCTCCATTGGGCGCATAAAAATCGTCCGCAGATACCGGCTGCTTGGCGGAGTCGATCACTTTGACCGGCGCTTCCCCGCTGACGCGGACGAAGTGGGCCCCGGGCGCGAATTCTCCGCGATCAAAGGTCAGATCCAGGAGGAATGAATCGCCGTCCTCGCGCAGGCCGGGCAAGCGCACGCTGACGCCGCCGCCGAAACGGGCCAATTTGCTGTCCACCAACAACTGCCAGGTCCCCGCGCTCAAGACCCGCAAATCGCCGACGGGCGGCAAGGCCGGCAAGGCCGCTTCCAAGGGGCCCCCCGGCGCGGACAGCAAGGTCAGGGCCGAATCGGCAAAAGCCCGTTCCGCGGCCTCGGAGGCCTTGTTTTGCGCGGCCTGCAATTCGACGCGGGCTTGCGGCCAATTGCGCTGGTTCAAGGCCGACGCGGCCGGAGTCCAGTTCCAGAACCCGCCGGCGTCCTTGGATCCTTGGACCCGGCCCGCAGGGCCATCCGCGTCCGCGGGCTGAACCGGCACCGCGGCCTGCTGATAGTCCACGTCCGCGCCCGAGAATCCCAGGGAAGGGGACTGGGCTTGGGGGGACGGCTCCATGTCCACCACCGCCGGAACGCTCCTGGGCTGCCGCACGGTCATGAACTGGTCGATCATGTCGTCGACCTTGTTGTCGGCCAGGGCCAGTTCCACTTCCGTGGGCCCGGCGGCGGAGGGCGGGGAAACAGCCGCGGGCAGAGCGGCCACGGCAGGGGCGGCCGCGGCTTCCGTAGGCAGGGGCTCGCTTTCCGCGGGGGTCTCCTTGGGTTTGGGTGCCTCGGCCAGGACCGCGGCGGGCCCGGGTTCGGCCTCGACTGGCTCCTGGGTCCGCGCGGAGATCTGTGCGGTCCTGGAGCTGTTCTCGGAGGCCAGGGAGGCCGGAGCGCCCGTCCCAGCGGATATCTGGGAGGAGGGGGCCACCGGCGGCGGCGCGACACGGGTCGACATGCGGGGGTTCAGGAACAAAACCAGGACCAAGGCGGCCCCGGCGAGCCCCATGCCCCATACCGGGCGCATCCAGGGGCGGGTGAAGAACGCGTGCCAGGGCTCAGCCGGGGACGGGTCCAAAGACGGGGAAACAAGGGGCGCCTGTTCGGGAAGCCGGGCATCGGCAGCGGCGGGGCCCAGTTGCCCCTGGATGGACGCCCACATGCGCCGGCTCTGTTCTTGGCTGGGTTGCGGCAGGGCCTCGCGCACTGCCGCGCGCACGCGCCGCAATCCCTCAAGCTTGCGGGCCACGGACGGCGTTTTCAGGCGTGCTTCCACCTTTGCGCGCTGCGCCTGGCTGAGGCGGCCGTCGAGGTATGCGTTTAAGATTGAATTCAGGTCTTCAGCCATGGGGTTTCAACACCTTGATGGAACTCTTCCAGCCCGACAGTGACGCGCCAGATCGGTCCGGAGTTCCGTGTTTGACGCTCTCAAATATGAATATTTTTCAGGCGCTTTTCCAGTTCGCTCCGAGCCCTGAAAAGCCTGGATTTCACCGTTCCGACGCTCAAGCCGAGCCTTTGGGCGATCTCCTCATAGGCCAGGTCCTGCCATTCCCGCAGGATCACGACTTCCCGGAAGCTCTGGGGCAGTTCGGCCACAGCTGCGCGCACCTGCGCGGCCCGTTCCTCCCCCACCAGGGCCTCGGCGGCGTCACCTCCCCGGGAGGGCACCCGTTCGCGCAGCGGCACCCCCTCCAGGGGATTCTCGTCCAAACTGGTGGTGAAGCGCACCTTCTCCCGCCTGAGATGGTCGATGGCCTGGTTGCGCGCAAGACGGAAGAGCCAATGGTGGAAAGGGGACTGGAAGCGGTAGGAGCCCATCTGGTGGTGCAATTTGACGAATATGTCCTGGACCACGTCCTCGGCCGCGTGGGGGGAACGCAGCATCGCCAGCAGATAGGCATAAAGCTGGCGGTGGTACTTGTCGTAGAGGGCTTCCAGGCCGTCCAGGTCGCCAGCTTGGCACGCGCGGATCCAGCCTTCCTCAAGGAGAGCCTCCTCGGGAGTTCCGGGCTTCCATGTGCTCATGCGGCGTTGACCCGGTTCATCAGCTTGGGTATCTCGCTTTCGGTGAGGAAGAGCCCGCAGGCCTCCACGGCGCGCGCCACGGCGGACTCCAAAGCCGATTTTTCCGCGGGGGCTATGGAGGCGAGGACGTAGTCCGCCCAATCGGCGGGATCCAACGGCCGGCCCACCCCCAAGCGCAAGCGGGGCACGGCGGGGCTTCCAAGGCGCTCCACGATGTCCTTCATGCCGTTGTGGGAGCCGCCGCTGCCCGCGGGCCGCAGACGCAGGCGCCCGGGCGCCAGGTCCATGTCGTCGTACAGCACCAGCGCTTCCGTGGCCGGATCCAGGCCCTCCCGGCGCTTCCATTCGGCCAGGCAGGTCCCGCTCAAATTCATGAAGGTCTGGGGCCACACCAGGGTCACCTTGACCCCCTGCACCACCCCGCGCCGGAACTCGGATTGGTTCCGGCTGCCGGCCTCGGGCAGGTCCCAGGCCTTTTGAAGGGCGTCCAGGACCCACCAACCCACGTTGTGGCGGGTGCGGGCATAACGGGGGCCCGGGTTACCCAGGCCGAAAAAGTAGCGGCGATTCACCGCATAAGTCTAACAAAAAAAGCCCCGCCAGTCGGCGGGGCTTTTTTCGACCATGCTCGGGCGGGCGTGGCGGACTACTTTTTCGCCGGCGCCTTGGCGGCCGGCTTGGCCGCCTCTTTCTTGTCCCCGCCAGCCGCGGGCTTCGCGCCGGCCGCGGGAGCGGCCTCGCCTTCCGCGGGCTTCTTGGCGGTGATGACTTCCGGCCCTTCGGCCGCGGCCGCCGCGGTCGCTTCCTGGACCTTCTCCTCCTCGACCATGCTCACCCGCGCCAGCACCGTGTGCGGGTCGCCCAGGAAGGTCACGCCCTTGGGCGGGGTGTAATCCTTCAGGAGCAGGCTCTGGTCGATGTCCATCTTGCTGATGTCCACCTTGATCTCCGACGGGATGTCGGCGGGAAGGCAGCGCACCCGCAGGGAGCGGGTCGGATGGCTGAGGATGCCGCCCTTCTCCCGGACGCCGATGGCGGAACCGTCGAGCACCACCGGAACCCTGAGATTGATGGGGTGGGCGGGGTCGACATGGTAGAAGTCCACGTGCAGGAAGCGGTTCTTGACCGGCTCGCGCTGGACCTCCTTGAACATCACCGTGGAGTCGGCGACGGCGCCCTTCTCGTCCGTGACGCTCATGGTCAGCAGGGAGTTCTTGCCGAGCGTGCGCAGGTAGAGCAGGGGGATTTCCTTGGCGCTCACCTCGACGGAATAGGCTTTGCGGCCGGGCCCGTAGACGATGGCGGGAAGGCGGTCCTTGGAGCGCAGGCCCTTGGACGAGCCCTTGCCCTTCGTTGAACGCAGCGTGGCGGTGAATTTGTATTCGGCCATGGGGTGCTCCTTCTTTGCTTACGCCCGCGGGTTTGGCGCGGGCTGGATTGCCCTGTATCCCCGTTGCCAGGCCATGGCGCCTGGGAGCGGGGGCAGGGCGAAAAATTTAGGTTTCGAACAGCGAGGAGACCGAGGTCTCCTTGTGGATGCGCTGGATGGCCTCGCCGAAAAGGCGGGCGATGCTCAGGTGGCGGTAGTTCGGCTGCTGCTTGTCGGGGGCCAGCGGGATGGTGTTGGTCATCACCACCTGCTTGAAGCCCGCGGACTTGATGCGTTCGACCGCCCCGCCGGAAAGCACCCCGTGGGTGCCGCAGGCGTAGATCTCCTTGGCCCCGTTTTCGCGCAGGAACTGGGCGGCGTTCACCAGGGTCCCGCCCGTGGCGATCATGTCGTCGGGGATGACGATGTTCTTGCCCTTGACCTCGCCGATCAGGGCCAGCGCCTGCACCTGCGTGTCTCCGCTGCGCTTCTTGTCCACGATGGCCAAGGGCGCGTTGAGCTTCTCGGCGAATTTCCAGGCGCCCTTGATGCCCCCCACGTCCGCGGTGCAGATGGCCAGATCGGGGATCTTGAGGGCCTTGAAGTGGTCCACCAGGACGGGCAGGGCCATCAGGTGGTCCAGGGGTATGTCGAAGAAACCCTGGATCTGCTGGGCGTGCAGGTCCATGGTCAGCACGCGGTCGGCCCCGGCCTCGGTGATGAGGTTCGCCACCAGCTTGGCCGTGATGGGCACCCGCGGCTGGTCCTTGCGGTCCTGGCGGGCGTAGCCGAAATAGGGGATGACCGCGGTGATGCGGCGGGCGCTGGCGCGGCGGGCCGCGTCGATCATCACCAGCAGCTCCACGAGGTTGTCGTTCACCGGCGGGCAGGTGCTCTGCAGGATGAAGACGTCGGCCCCGCGGATGTTGTCGGCGATCTTGACCTTGCATTCGCCTTCGGGGAATTTGCCCACTTCGGCGCGGCCCAGGCTGACGTTCAGGGACTCAGCGATCTCGGCCGCCAAGGCCGGGTTCGAATTGCCGCTGAAGATCTTCATCTCGTTGTCCATCGCCCCTGTGTCCCTTCCTTAGCCCGTCGGCGGGCTATTTCTTCCTCGGTTTCAGTTCCTTGGCCGGGACGCCGGCGACGACCGCGCCGGCCGGCACGTCGCGCCCCTTCAGCACCACCGAACCCGCGCCGGTGACCGCGCCGTCCCCGACCTTGACCGGCGCCACCAGGATGCTGCCGGAGCCGATGAAGGCGCCCTTGCCGACCTTGCTGGCGTGCTTGGCTTTGCCGTCGTAGTTGGCCGTGATGCTGCCCGCTCCGATGTTGGCGTCGTCGCCGATGTCCGTGTCGCCGAGGTAGGCGAGGTGGCCGGCCTTGGCCCCTTTCCCCAGGCGCGCGTTCTTCAGCTCGACGAAGTTGCCCACGTGGGCCCCTTCGCCGACGTCGGAGCCGGGCCGCAGTCGGGTCCAGGGGCCCACCATAGCCTGCTTGCGCACGCGGGCCCCGTCCAGGACGCTCTGCTCGACCACGCAGCCGTCTTCAAGGCGGCTGGAGTGAACGCGCGTGAAGGGCCCCACCTGGCAGCGCTGCCCCACCGCGGTGTCGCCGGTGAGGAATGTGAAGGGATGGATGACCGTGTCGCGCCCCAGCGTCACCTGGGCGTCGACATAGCAGGTGGCCGGATCCACGAAGGTCACGCCGGCTTCGAGGTGCGCGTCGATGATGCGCCCGCGCAGCCAGGCTTCGGCGTCGCCCAGGTCGCGGCGGTCCACCACGCGCAGGCCGGCTTCATAGGGATCGACTTCGACCGCGCTGACCCCGGCGCGGGCCCCCCGGGGCAGAAGCCCGGGGCCCGGAAGCCCTTTCAGGATCTCACGGGCGGCCGCGGGCACAAAGACGAAGACGCTCTCATAGCCCTGCTCCATCTCGCCGCCCTCGCCCATGAGCCTGGGCAGGCGCGCCTCGCCGGCGTCGGAGCCTTCCCGCGCCAGGGCGGCCAGGTCTTCGGGCGCCAGCAGGGCCGCGTCGGCGAAGGCCACCAGGTAGCCTTCCACGGACCCTAAGCGGCGCACGGCGTCCTCGAAGGTCGCGGCCGTGTCCAGTTCGCCCTTGAGCGCGGCCACGCCGTCGGAATCGCCGACCAGCACCACGCCCTGGGCGCCCGCGCGGACCATGGCGCCGTGGGCCCAGCGCCATAGGGCCTGTCCGGCGCAGGGATGCAGGAGCTTCGGCGTTTCGGAGCGAAACTTGTCGTCACGCTTGCGGTCGATCAGGATGGCTGCGAGGCGGGCCACAAACGCTCCGTCCAAAAATCGAGACAGAAGGGCAGGAACTTTAGCAAAGGGGGCAATCCATGTCAACGTGGCCGCGGGCCCGCCTGCCCGCGCGGAAGGGGCCCAAACGGACTTATCCACACAGGGGGCGCCCAAAGCCGGAAAAGGCCCTAAAAAAAGCTATGCCCCGTTTCACAACGGGGCATAGCTTTGATGACATCGACAATTTGTTTTGTTTGTTACTTCTTCTTCTTAGCAGCTTTCTTCTTCGCCTTTTTGGTCGCCAAAGTAATCCCCCCCTTCATCTAGATTTGGTATGGTCGAAATTGACCACGCGACTGCTAGTATATTTCCTATTGCAAAACTGTCAATACAAAACTCTGTTTTAAGGGGCGACTTTTTCCGGATCGCGGAAAGGGAGTTTTAGACAAGTTTTGAACATTGGTCTAACAAGCTGGACATTCGGCGCAAAATTTTATAAACGCGGCTAGACTCCGGTGTGTCCGAAGCCGCCCTGCGCGCGCTGCGTGGCGGACAGCTCCGTCGCGGATTCCAGCACGGCGCGGGCGTGGCGCGCCACCACCATCTGCGCGATGCGGTCGCCGCGGGCGATGGAAAAACTTTCGGTCCCCAAATTCACCAGCAACACCTTCACCTCTCCTCGGTAGTCCGCGTCGATCGTGCCGGGGCTGTTGAGGCAGGTGATGCCGTGCTTGAGGGCCAGCCCGCTGCGCGGGCGGATCTGCGCCTCAAAGCCTTCCGGCAGCGCCAGCGAAAGGCCCGTCGGCACCAGGGCCCTCTGCATGGGCGCCAGCGTCATCGGCTCAGCCACCGCCGCGCGCAGGTCCAGGCCCGCGGCCAGGGGCGTGGCGTAGGCCGGCAGCTCCAGGCCCTCGCCGTGCGGCAGCACCTGCACCGCGATCTCGACCTTCGTGTCACTGTCCATCGCTTCCCCCTGGAAAATTTTCCGCCAGCCCGATCATCTCCTGAACACCGCCTTGAAGCTCAAGGGCGCGGCGCTCATCCCCTCGGCCCCGAAGACGTCCTTCACCCACAGCCGCGCGGAGTACACCTGCGCCGAGATCAGCTCGTCCCCCTGATCCCCTTTGCCGTCCCACAGCACCTGGTCGGGCAGGTCCCCCGTTCCGCTGATGCTGCGGAACACCTTGCCCTGGGGATCCAGGATGTCCACACGCCAAGCCGCGAGCTCCCGCCCGGATTCGAGCGCCGGATGGAAGCTGGTGGGCACGAAGGCCTCACCGGGCGCGCCGGGGTTGAGCCAGGCCGGGCTGATGCTCAATGAAACCACCGGGGCGCTGTCGCTGGCCTCGAGGCGCACATAGGGGCTGTCCACGGTGGCCCCGGAGGCGTAGCGCACGGAGAGGACCGCCCAGTAGACGCCCGCCGGCACGGGCGCCCCGTCCTGGTCCCTGGCGTCCCACACGACTGCGTCCTGGCGCGGGCCGAAGCCGCTGAAGACCCGCACGATCCGGCCGGGCTGCGCGGCGTCGTAGATGTACACGGCCCAGGCCCGCACCTGGGCGCCCGCGCCCATCCCCAGGTCCAGCACCGCGGACTTGCCCGCGCCCAGCGTGCTGGCGTAGGACAGGCGGGCCGCCAGCGCCACCCCGGGCTGGCCGAAGCGCCAGTCCACCGAAGCGCGGTAGGTCATGCCCAGCGCGCCGTAGGGCACCACGCTCAGGTCCAGGCCCCACACTTCGTAGCGCAGGCCGAAGCCCAGGGTCCAGGGATTGAATTCGTCGTCGTAGCGCCAGCCCACCCGCGGAAAAAAGCGGTCCGCGATGTTGAGCTCGGCGCCCGCGGCGAGCACCGGGGTCTCGTCGGAGGGAAGGTCGCCCTCCAAGGACAGCACCAGGGCGTCGCCCAAGGTGCGGTAGGAGGCGCCCCCCCGCAGGACCATGGGGAGCTCGAAGGCCTCGCTCTCGAACTTGATCGGCGTCCCCAGGTTCTGGACGGACAGGCCCAGCTTGAGCCCCCCCAGAGCCGGGGGCGCCTGCCATAGAAGGCCCAGGTCCAGGCCCAGCCCCACGGCGCTGTCGGTGTCGATGGACTGGTCGATCAATGTGAGGCTGGCCCCGCCCAGCAGTCCCGCGCCCAGGGGGCGGGCGTAGGCCAGGGCCGCGGCGAGGTCATAGGGGGAGAAGGAGCCGTCCAACTGGTAGTTCTGGCTGGGGTCGGGGTTGTCGCCGGCGCCGACCAGGAGGGTCCTCGCCAGCTGCGGCGCGGAAAGATAATCGAAAGATCCGCCCAGCATCCCGTCGCTGCCGAGGGGCGCCATGGCGTTGAAGTTGTCGTAGGCCAGGCCCTGGAACCACAGCGTGTGGGTGGCGTCCAGCTCGCCGGAGAGGCTCTGGGCCATGCCCGCGGGGTTGTAGGCGATGCCCTCCGCGTCGTCGGCCAGGCCCACATAGGCTTCGCCCATCGCCTCGGACCTGGCGCCCGAACCCAGCTTCAGGAAGGCGGCCGAGCTGGTTCCGACGCCCTGGGGGCCCAGCGCCCGGGCCGCGCCGGCCGCGCCGAAAAAAATAAGGAGGAGCGCCACACAGGTTTTGTCCACGCAAGCCCGTCCTAAGGCTTCAGGAACGCGCGCTCCCCTTGGCCCTGGGGGGCCGGGCCGCTTCCTCGCGGGCCCAGGCGATGACGTCGCCCATGCCCTTGTCGAAAGGCATGCGCGGGGCCCAGCCCTTGAGCACGCGCAGGGTTTTGCCGATGTCGGCGCGCATGTGGCGCTGGTCCCCGGGGCGGACCGAAAAATACTTTATGGGATAGGCGGCGGGGTCGTGGCCGAAGGCGGCGATGTCCGTGCGCACCAGGGTGTTGATGCTGATGCTGCGCCCGGTCCCGAGGTTGAACACCTCGCCCTTGGCCGCCTTGGTGGTGAAGGCCTTGATCCAGGCGGCCACCACGTCGCTGATGTGTATGAAGTCGCGGCTCTGTTCGCCGTCCCCGAAGATCTTCACCGGCTCCTGGCGCAGGATGTTGCCGATGAAGATGCTGGCCACTCCCTGGTAGGGGTTCGTGAGGCTCTGGCGCCTGCCGTAGACGTTGAACATGCGGAAGGCCGTGACGCCGAAGTCGAAGCCCAGGTCCCTGCGCAGGCCGCTGGCCAGGGCGTAACGCTCGGCGGCGTACTTGCTGATGCCGTAGTAGCTCACCGGCTTGGGGATGGCCTTGTCGACGTCCACGGGCAGGCGGTCGACGAAGCCGTAGGCGGTCATGGAGCTGGCGTAGAGCAGGCGCTTGACGCGGTGCTTCATGCAGCGCTGCACCACCCGCACCGTGCCCAGGGTGTTGGTCTTGAGGTCCGCCTCGGGGTCGTCGAAGGCCTTGATGGTGCTGGCGCACCCGGCGATATGGAAGACGCCCGCGAGGCCGCCGCCGAAGGCCTTCCCCAAGTCCGCGTCGCGGGTGACGTCGCCCTTGATGAAGCGTATGCCCTTCGGGATCAGGCGCCTCTCGCCGGTGGACAGGTTGTCCAGGCCGACCACGGCGTAGCCCTTCTTCATCAGGCCGTCGGCCATGTGCGAGCCGATGAAGCCCGCCACGCCCGTCACCAGCACCTTTTTTCTAGGCATGCCCGTCCCCCTCAGTCTTGATCCGCCCTAGGCCTTGATCTCGTTGAGCAGGTACCAGGCGATCGTGCGCTTCAGGCCCTCCGCGAACTTCACGCGCGGGCTCCAGCCCAGGCGCCGGCGGATCTTGGAGATGTCCGGCTTGCGGCGCGTGGGGTCGTCCTTGGGCAGGGGGCGGTGCACGATGGGCGACTTCGACCCGGTGATTTTTTTGACCAGGCGGGCGGCCTGGAGCATGGTGAACTCCACCGGATTGCCGGTGTTGAACACCTCGCCGCCGAGGCCGGGCGTGAACATGACCTTGCAGATGGCCGCGACCAGGTCGTCGACGTACTGGAAGCTGCGGGTCTGCTTGCCGTCCCCGAACACCGTCAAGGGCTCGCCCCGCAGGGCCTGCTTGATGTAGTTGCTGATGACACGGCCGTCGTCGGGGTCCAGGCGCGGGCCGTAGGTGTTGAAGATGCGTATCAGGCGGACGTCGACGCCCTCCTTGCGCCAGTATTCCATGCACAGGGCCTCGCCGTAGCGCTTGGCCTCGTCGTAGCAGCTGCGCACCCCGATGGGGTTGACGTTGCCCCAGTAGTCCTCGGGCTGGGGGTGCACCTTCGGGTCCCCGTAGACCTCGCTCGTGCTGGCCTGCAGGAAGCGCCCGCCCCCGCGCTTGGCCAGCTCCAGCAGGTTGCGCGTGCCCTCCGAGCCCGTGCGCAGGGTGTAGATGCTGTGCACCTGGTAGTGGGGCGGGCTGGCCGGGGAGGCGAAATTGAAGACGAAGTCGGCCTTCAGGTTGATGGGCTTGAGGATGTCGCGCTTCAGGAAGGTGAAACGGGCGCGGTGCTTGCGGAAGACCGGGCTGTCCAGGTTGCTCCGGCGGCCGGAGATCAGGCTGTCCACGGCCACCACCTTGTGGCCTTTGGTCAGGAGGGCTTCGCAGAGGTGGGAACCGATGAATCCGGAACCGCCGGCTACCAGGGACGATTTAGTCAAGGTCTTGCCCTCGCTCAAGTCTATGGCTGTGGAAGCGCCGTTTTTTTGGGTTCGCGCGGCTTTTTGGGGAGTCCCGTCGGGACGCGCTGCTTCTTGCGCGGGGTGCCGAGGGAATCGGCGATCCAGCGCAGGTAATCACGGTTGCCCTCCTTGATGCGCAGGGCGATGACCTCGGGCGTTTCATAGGGGTGCGCGGCCTTGACGGCCTTGACCAGGGCTTTGACCTTCAGTTTGTCGGTCTTGGCGATGAGCAGCTCCTCGGCCCCGCTTTCGACCTTACCCTTCCACCAATAAACGGATTCGACTCCGGGCACCCGGTTGACGCAGGCGGCCAGCTTTTGCTCCACCAGCAGCCGCGCCAAAGCCGCGGCTTTTTCGCCCGCGGGCGCAGTGATCAGAACGACGCAGAAGGCCATGCAATTCCAAAGAAGCGGGCTGAAAACAAGTCAGTTTACGGGGCCCGGGAGCCCGCGGCAAGGCGTTTAAGCTGCGCGGCGGGGATGCTATCATGCGAGGCATGCCACGCCGTCCCCGTCTCCTCTTTGGCCTGTGCTCCGCGCTGCTGGCCCTGAACGCCGCTGTTTCGGCC
The DNA here is from genome assembly GCA_035485275.1 of bacterium. Taxonomy (GTDB): domain Bacteria; phylum Oederibacteriota; class JAJYGY01; order JAJYGY01; family DAIDJD01; genus DAIDJD01. Next base: position 109,065 of record DATHOE010000009.1, on the reverse strand, counting down.
CTCCCGCGCGTCGACGAGGTCCCGTCCAGCCTCGTTTATCCGGATTTTTGGCACACCTTTTTCGGCCTGCACCGCGGCACGCCCCAGCTCCTGGACCTGATGCTGGGCGGAAGGGCCCGCTTCGATGACCCCGCCGGCCTGGCCTGCGCCCACATGCGCGAGGGCGGCGAGGACAGCTCGCAGCTCACGGTTTTCGGCGTCAACCGGGGGGCCGGGCAGATCGTCTACAACCCCACCATGCTGAGCCTGGCCGTCTTCGGGGCCTCGGGTTCGGGCGACGGCCTCTTCTCCGCCCCCACCGGCATCGCCTGCCTGCCCGACGGCAGCGTCGCGGTCGCGGACACGGGCAACGACCGGGTGGTCTTCCTGCGCTTCAGCGGCGGCGAGCTGCGCTGGGGCCACACGCTGGGAAGCCGGGGGCAGGCTCCGGGCCAATTCCTCGCGCCGCGGGGGGTGGCTTTGGACAGCCAGGGGCGGCTCTACGTGGCGGACACGGGCAACAACCGCATCCAATCCTTCGACAGCAAGGGCCGCTTCCTGGAGTCCTTCGGCGGGGACCCCCGCGCCGACAACGCGGTGCTGCGGCCGCGGGCCATCGCGGTGGTGGACGCGTTGGAGCCCGACGCCGAGCATCCGGAATCGGCGCTCTTCGTGATCGACCTCGACGGCGGCCGCCTGCAAAAATTCGGCCTGGACGGCCGTTTCCTGGGCCAGGCCACGGCCCGGGCCCTGGGCCGCGCCCGGGTGGATTTCGACAGCCTGGCCTTGGACTACTTCGACAATGTCTGGGTGACGGACCGCCTCAACGACCAGATCCACAAGTTCGACAAGCATCTCCAGTGGATCGCCGATTGGGGCCACCCCGGCGGCGGCGACGGCGCCCTGGACGAACCCCGCGGCATCGGCATCAACCGGCCCTACGGCCAGGTGGTCGTGGTCGAGCGCGACAGCGCCCAATACCTGTGGGTGGGCGCGGACGTGGAAGGCCTGCGCTTCTCGCACCTCGACACCCTGGCCAAGGGCGGCTCGATGCGCGTCGACTACCACCTGTCCGAAGGCGCCTGGGTCGACGCCTGGGTCGAGGACCCGGACCAGCGGCGCCTGGCCGGCCTGCTGACGCACCAGTTCCAGCGCCAGGGCGCGCAGACGCTGTGGTGGAACGGGGAGCTCGGCGCGGGCGGACCCGCCGCGGCCGGGAATTATGTTCTGGTTTTTCAGGCGGAAGCCGCGTATTCGAGCCTTACCTACGTAAAACGCGAATTGCGGGCGCGCTTCAGCGTGCCTAAATAAAAAACCTAAAAAAAATCAAGGAAGGCGTCGGCCGACCTCAGTCGCCGCCGTTCCAGGTCAGGGTCAGGCGCTGGGCCGTGCCCAGGTCGCCCTGCGGGGCGTATGCGTAATCGACCTGCCAGGCGCCGAAAGCCAGGCCCAGGCCCACGGTCAGGCCCGTGAGTCCGCCGTCCGCCTGGCCCGGCCCCAGGATGTAGCCGACGCGGGCCATGGGGGTCATGCTCCCCAACTGGGTCCCCACTTCGAGGCCCGCGTGGAGGAAATTGAAGGAATCAATGGGCTGGTATTCCTCGTCCAGGGCCAGCGTGGCCAGGGGCCCAAAGTGCTGGGCCGCGCCCAACTTCAAGGACAGGGGCAGGGCGTTGAAGGTCCCGCCCAGGGACATGGGCGTGCCCAGGTTCAGGGCCGCGGCGCCCAGGTCGAAGCCTGACCACACGTCGCGCCACTGCCAGCCGAAATCGAAGCAGGAGCCCATGTCGAATTGCGTGGCGTAGCCCTGGCGCAGGATCTTGTACTCGATCCCCAGGTTCATGGCGTCGCTGACCTGCAGGGAGAAGGCCGCGGAGCCCGTGAAATCGAAGTCGTTGAAGGTCCCGCCGGCGTTGCCCTCGTCGTCGTAATACTGGTCCTGGGTGTAGAGGTAGGTCGCCCCCAGGCCCCAGGCCCCGATGCCGTAGATGGGCAGGGCCACGTTCACGTATTCGTCGTTGATGTCCTGCACCCAGGAGAGGTGCCCGGCCTCGGCCTGGATGTAATGGAGCTGGTTCATGCCGGCCGGGTTCCATTCCATGGAATCGGCGCCGGAGGCCACGGCGGTGTAGGCCGAGCCCATGCCCACGGCCCGGGCGTCCAGGGGCAGGGTCAGGCTCGTGAAGGCGGTGCCCGCGGCTCCGTCCGCCGCGGCCGCGGAGCCGGGCACCGCGAGCAGGGCAAGCGCGAAGGCCGCGCCCAGGAATCTGTCCACGCGCGGCCTCAATGGAACACCGTCATCTTATGCACCACCGTGGACGAGGCCGTCTTCATGCGCACGAAGTACAGCCCGCCGGGCACGATCCGCCCATAGTCGTCCGTGCCGTTCCACTGGGCGACCCCCATCGCGGCCTGGATGTTCCCTTGGGAGATCTCGCACACAGGATTGCCGACCAGGCTGAAGATCGTGATGTTGACGGTTTCGGAGGTGGGCGGGAAGCGCACCGTGACAAAAGGATAGAGGCGCAGGTCAAAGGGGTTGGGGTAGGTGTAGAAGCCCAGGCTCGCCCGGATCGGCCCGACCGGGGTGTTGGTGGGGCAGGGCGTGCTGGTGGGGCTGACGGTGAAGGTGGGGCTGACCGTGAAGGTGGGGCTGACCGTGAAGCTCGGGCTGGCCGTGAAGATCGGGGTGGCCGTGGGCGAGGCGGTCGCGGTGTAAACCAGGATGGGCGAGGGCGCGGGCACCAGGCCGCCGGCCCCGGGCAAGGCCGCCTGGGGCTGGGGATTGGCCCACACCATGAAGGACTCGGAGGTCTGCGTGGTGCCGCCGGCGACCGTGAAGCCGCCGCCGCTGTCCTGGCCGTAGGTGAAGATCAGGGAGGTCCCGGCGTTGATGGTCAGGTTGCTGGCGGTGGTCACGGTGACCGCGTAGCCGTTGGCGCTGCTGCCGCTGATCGTGTAGGTCAGCTGCGGCTGGAATTCCGGGCCCGCGTAAAACGTGTAGGTGTTGGGCGTATCCCCGTCCGCCGCGCACAGGTCGGGCGGGAAATCAAAAGCCAGGGTGCTGCCCGGCGCGAAGGTGGTGTCCAAGGTATAGTCGATCTGCAGGCTGTTGCCCCTGTTCCCCGGCACGACAAAGGGCGTGGGCAGGGCCGTCTCAAGCGGGTTGAAAACGGTATAGCTATAGGAGCCTGGGCCGGGGGTGGGGCTGGGGCTCGGGCTGAAGGTCGGCGTGGGGCTGAAGGTCGGGGAAGGCGTATCGGCCCGCAAAACTCCGGCGACGCACAAGGCCAGCCCGACAAAAGCGGCGAGTCTAAGGAATCTTGGTGATTGTGTCATACCGTCCAAATCAATCGTAATGCCGCGACGCTCCAGCCCCGCATGGAAAAGGCCTTGGAGTATAGCAGAGCCCCGGCTGTGATGCAAAGACGCGCTGCCCCAAAATTTCGTTCCAGCCCGGCGCTAGGAAAACAGCACTGGAGGATGTATTCTCAGTCCCTATTTCTGACAAGGAAACTGCGTGAAGCAACCCGAAGAAGTCCCTTATCTTGTCGTCTCCGACGTCCAAGGCCGTCTTTTGCCGCATCCGACCCTGCGCGTGGCCGGCCGTTCCGGCGCGGACATCGTGGAAGCCCGGGCCGAGGAGTTCATCCCCCTGCCCCCGGGCAGCGAATTGTTCTGCCTGCCCAGCCGACTGGCCATCGGCTTTGACCCGGGCACGGGGGCCTTGGTGCCCCTGGAGGAAGGACCCGACGGCGAGGAGTGCTGGCCGGCCGCGGCTTTTCTGGCGCCCGCCCATACGGCCACCCTGCTGCCGGCCTATGCCCAGCCCGATCCCAAGGCTCCCAAGCTTCCCCTCTTCGCCTACGCCGCCCTGGGCTGGCTCGACGGCCACTATTGGGCCGCGGGGATCCGCGTGGACGGGGATCCCCGCCAGGACCCGCCGATCTTCGCGGACGCGGACATCGAACAAGGGGTCAGCGCGCGCCTGAAGCAGGACCCCCAAAACCGCTTGCTGGCCCACCTGGGCAATTGCGCCCTGGTGAACCGCTGCGCCGCGGCGCAGAACTATTTTCTCGGCCGCTTCGAGATCCCCCTGCCGAGCTCGCCGCAGTGCAACGCCGACTGCGTGGGCTGCCTCAGCTTCCAGAAGCCGGAGGCCGGCTTCCCTTCGACCCAGAAGCGCATCACCTTCACGCCCACGACCCAGGAGATCGCCTCCCTGGCCGTGGCCCACCTGGAGAAAAGCTCCCTGCCGGTGGCGAGCTTCGGCCAGGGCTGCGAGGGCGAGCCGCTGCTGCAGGCGCCCCTGCTCAAGGAATCCATCCTGGCCATCCGCAGCGCCACGAAGCGCGGGGTGATCAACCTCAACACCAACGGCTCCAGGCCCAGGGAAGTCCTCGAACTGGCCCATGCGGGCCTGGACGCCATCCGCGTCTCCATGAACAGCGCCCAGGAGGCCTGGTACAGCGCCTACTACCATCCCCGCGGCTACGCGTTCAAGGACCTCAAGGAAAGCCTGAAGGCCATGGTCGGCGCGGGGCGCAAGGCCAGCATCAACTACTTCGTCTTCCCCGGGGTCAGCGACCGCGAACGCGAAATCGAGGCCCTGCTGGACCTGGTCGGCGAGACCGGCCTGCACATGATCCAGTGGCGCAACCTGAACCTGGATCCGGAGCTGTACGTGGAGACCCTGGGAGGCCCCGAAGCCCTGATCGAGGCCGGGGAGGCGCTGGGCATTCCGGCCCTGCTCAACGAACTAAGGCAGCAATTCCCGGCTTTGCGTTTCGGCTATTTCAACCCGGCCTGGGGTTTCGAGGAGGCCCTGCCCGGCCTGCAGAAGGAGGCCGGACGGGCCGCGCAGGCCTGGGATCTCGCCCACCGGGAGGCTCCCGACAAGCTGGGGACCTGCTGAAGTTTCAGTTAAAAAACCAATCCGAGTTCGAACTGTTGCTGGGCCTCGAAGCTGCTGAAGCCCTGGAAATAATAAGGAAGAAGCGCGTAATCCAGGTGGAAGGTCAGCCCCTCCTGCACGAGCTGCGCCCCGAAACCCAAAGTCCATCCGTTGAGCGATTGCGCGCTGTCGACCAGGTAGCCCAGGCGCAGGGCTATGCTTTTGTTGATCCAATCCTCCATGCCGAAATGGAAACGCGTGATGTCCTGGAAGGGGAAATCGAGGTCGGCCGCCAGGTTGACCTGGTTGTTCCACAAGGGGGGGAAGGCGCGGCTCAGGCCGATCAGGGTCGTGGCCGGCAGGGGGTCCGCCACGGTGATGAAGGTGACGGGCGGCCCCAGGTTCAGGAGCGAAACGCCCAGCAGCACGCCCTCGTCCAGGGGCACGTGGACGCCCAGGTCCACCGCGCCGTCGTAGGCGTCGAACTCGCCGAGGTGGGACTGCACGTATTTGACCGCCAGGCCGGCGTCGGCGCCTTGCAGGAAGCCCGGCAGGGGCAGGCCCCACTGGTTCAGCCTGAAGGCGTAGGCCGCGGTGATCGCCAGGTTCCAGGCCACGATGGGCGCGTCGGTGGCCTCGGCGTTGTCGATGGAGGGCTGGCCCTGGTACACGATGCCGCCGCCCAGCGTGCCGAAGTGCAGGGGCTGGGCGTAGGCGATGTCCTCAAGGCTGACGTCCGCCACCTGGCTGAACTGCAAAAAATCCAGGGAGGGTCCGGTCAGTTTTTCCAGGGCGGCTGGGTTGTAGGACAGGGCCGACAGGTCGTCGCCCAGGGCGACGAAGGCGCCCCCCAGGGCGGAGGCCCGCGCGGAGGGGCGCGTGCTCAAGAAGTCGTCGCCGCTGGTCCCCTGGTCGCAGTGGGCCGCGGCGGGCAGAAGGCACAGGAGGAGGAATAGGAGGCGGGCGGGCATGGGAGCGTGGGCCCCTGGGTGCGGGATCAGCGGTAGCCGCGCGACTGCCACTTGATGAAATAAAAGAACAGTTCCTTGAAGGCCCTGGCGATGACGCCCAGCTTGGCCCCGGTCTGCACGCCGGCGGTGCGCGGATAGTGGCTCACCCCTATCTCGACGACGCGAAACCCGTTCTTCTGGGCCTTCACCAGCAGCTCGGTGGAGATCATGGCGCCCGTGGTCTCGAGGCTGAACTTCTCGAACACCGAACGCCGCACGATCTTGAAGGCGCAGTCTATGTCGCGCACGCCCTTGAGCCCGAACAGCGTGCGCACCAGGGTGCCCCAGGCCCAGGCGTTGGCCAGGCGCTGGAAGGGGTCGGCGCGCTTTATGCGGTAGCCCACCACCAGGTCATGGCCGGCCATGAGCGGCGCCAGGCGCTCCAGCTCGTTCACGTCGAACTGGCCGTCGCCGTCGGTGAAAAAGATCCAGTCCATGCGGGCCGCGGCGAAGCCGCTCTTGACCGCCGCGCCGTAGCCGCGGTTGACCGGATGCGACACCACGCGGATGCGCCGCTCTTTTTTGTGCAGGGCCTCCACCACCTGGGCGGTCCCGTCGCGGCTCCCGTCGTTGACCGCGATGACCTCCCAGTCCGAGGCCAGGCGCTTGAGCACGGCGGCGGTCTTGAGGCAGAGCGCCGCGATGTTGGCTTCCTCGTTGTAGGCCGGGAAAAACGCCGAGATGGAGGGCCGGGACGCGGCGGCCGCCGCCTTGGGCCTGGCCTTGGGGGCCTTTTTCGCGGAAGGGCTCGCCTTCACTGGACGCTGGGGCATGGCTTGAAGTTCCTTTTTTTCTTAAAGGAGCGCCGCGTCTTCCTGGATGATCGCGGCGGCTTTGCGCCCCAGGGCCACGGAATAGCTCATGCCGCGGTCCTCGGGGAAGATCTGGGTCATGTTGGCCAGGTAGAGGCCCTTCACCGGCAGGCGGTGGGGGGGGACCCTGGAACCGTAGCCCGTGGTGACGATGGGCTGGGTGAAGTCGGCCCGCATGACGTGGGCCTTCTCCACCAGGGCCGGGTCGAAGCCCGGCACCACCTGCTTGAGGTGCAGGTAGTATTCCTTGAGGACCTCCGCGTCCGGGGCGCGGAAGAAGGGGTCGGCGGTGTCCAGGTAGCGGGCCGCGTAGAGCAGGTGGGCCCCCTGGTAGTTCTCCGGGCCGATCATGCGGGTGTGCTCGATGACCGCCAAGAAGGGCTGGTCCCTGTCCAGCACGCTGGTCCAGTAGAAGGGCGTCACGGACCCGCGCAGCTCCAGCACCGCCACCACCGAGCCGAAGTAGCGGAAACGCTCCAGGCTCTTGCGCAGGTCCTCGGGCAGGACCGCGCCGGCCTGCTTGAGGAACTCGGGCGTGGCGCAGGTGCACAGCACCGCGTCGAAGCCCTGCTCGCCCGCGCGGGTCACCACGCCCGTCACCCTTTGGCCGTCCCCGGCCAGGGCCGTCACGCCCTGGGACGGCCGCAGCTCCACCCCCGCCTCCTTCAAACGGGCCAGCAGGGCGTCCACCACCACCTGGGTCGAGCCCATGATGTAGCCGAGCTTGCCGGCGGGGGCCCCTTTTTTGGACGGGCCGAAGCGGGCGCTGAGGCGCCCGTACAGCCAGGTCATGGACACCTGCTCGGCGTAGGCGCCGAATTTCGAGCGGAAGAGGGGCTCCCACATGACCGCCCAGACCTCCTCGCCCATGTGGGCCAGGATCCAGTCGCGGGCGGTGACCCCGTCGTAGGGCCGCCAGTCCTTCTGCATGCTGATCCACTTGCTCCAAAAGGCCAGCTTGAAACGGCCCGGCAGGGAAAGTTCCCCCCAAAAAAGGAGCTTCCAGGCCGGGCTGATGCCCGCGGTGCGGCCGGCCCTCCAGTTGGCGTTGTTCTCCTTGTTCCACACCAGGGAGTCTTGCAGCTTCAGTTCGTCGACCAGGTCCAGCAGGTCCAGGTCCGTGGCGAAGATATGGTGGTAGAAGCGCTCCAGATGGGTCCCGCGCAGGGCGAAGGCCGAGGCCAGGCCCCCGAATACCGGATACTTCTCGAACACCGTCACCCGGTGCCCCCGTTTGGCGAGCTCCAGGGCGCCCACCAGTCCGCCCAGTCCGCCTCCGACCACGGCCACCTTCAGGCCGCGCGCCTCAGCCATTGCCTTTCTCCTTCGGCGGGACGGAAGGCAGGGGCGGCAGGGGCCGGAGCGGGGGCAGCGGGGAGAAGGCGGACGGCGGCAGGATCTTCAGGGGCGGCAAAGGGGGCGGTTCCTTTTTCGGCGGAGGGCTGGGAGGGGCCGGGGCCTTTTCCGGCTGCGGCAGGGGCGGAGGAGGTGGCGGCGGGACGGCGGCCTTGCGCTGGGCGATCGTGGCGGCCTTGGCCGCCTTGTATTTTTCCAGGAGCTCCTGCTTGCGCTCCTCGTCCGTGGGGCCCTGCTCGACCGGCGCCGTGCCCGGGCCTTGGGAAGCCTGGGCCCGCGCCTCCTCCTCGGCTTTTTTTTGGAGATGGCGGGCGATGACCTTTTTCCTGAATTCTTCGTACTGGGGCGAAGCCCTCCATTCCTCTTCGCTCATGCCCCCGTGGCCCGCCTCGGGCGCCCGCGCCTCCCCTTCGGCGCGCTTGGGCGAGGGACCCGCGGGGGGCTCCCCGAAAAAATCCTCAATATTTTTGGCGAGGCCTTTGCCGGCTTCCGGATCATCGCGGAACAGATCCGCCGGGTCAAAGGCGGATGGGCCTTTGTCAGCCATGTCTGCGTTTCACGGAGGGCTCATCTCCCGAGTGCAGGGCGTCCTGGAAGGAGATGCCCTCGCGCCACAGGAACCAGGCCCCCCACAGGTTGATGGGGAGCATGATGAGCAGGTGGATCATCACAATGTAGGCGAATCCCGTCGCCTTTTCCACCCCCAGCAGGGCCATCACGATCATGCCGCCGCCCTCGAAGAGGCCGATGCCGCCGGGCATGGAGGGGGCGATCATCGCCAGGTTGGTCATGCCCATGATCAGGGCGCATTCGCGCACCGTCAGGTCCAGGCCGAAGACGTGGGCCCCGAAATAGTAGGTGAACAGCTCCAGGCCCCAGGGCACGAAATTGAACACGAACACCGCGAAGAGCAGGCCCGGATTCTTGAGGATGCCCAGGCCGGCGATGAACTTCTCGAGCACATGGCGGCCGCGGGCGGACAGCCTCTGCGGCAGCAGCACCAGCAGCTTGTCCAGCACGCGCATGGCCAGGTCCTGCCATGCGATCAGCAGGAAGCAGGCCGTGGACACCAGGCCGAAGAGGATGGCGCCGCCGATCCCCGCCAGGTAGACCTTGCCCAGCAGGTCCGCGCGGCTGAAGACGTGGCCGGCCAGGTCCACCGTGGAGCCGCCCGTCTCGCCGCCCACCTGCAGGAAGGTGAAGAGGCCGAACAGGAAGAAGGCCACGATGGTGATGCCGTCCAGGATGCGCGACAGGACCACCACCGCGAAGGAGGCCGTGCGCGAGATCCCCTCACGGCGGCCGAGCAGGTGGGCGAAGATGAGCTCGCCCAGGCGGCCGGGCAGGATGTTGTTGAACAGGAACCCGATCACCAGGGCCGGCAGCACGCGGCCGGTGGGCACCGGCTTGATGGGCTCCAGGAGCTGGGCCACCCTGCGCGCGCGGCTCCAGTAGCCCACCAGGTAGAGGGGCAGGGCCAGCAGCAGCCATTGCCATTGCCCCTGCTCCAGGGAGACCCAGACCTGGGGCATGTCCTTCCAGGGCATGGCCAGTCCCAGGGCCACCGCGCTCAGGGCCAGCCCGATCCACACCTGCCGTTTACCGGCCACGGCGGCCCCCTTTGGAGCCGGCGGCACCGGAGCCGAAGATCCTCTCGGCGTGGTCCCTGCCGATGACGTCCTTGAGCGTGGCCTCGAGCCAGGCGTGGCGGGCCCAGCCCAGCTTCTGCAGGGCCAGCTGGCCCATGACCCAGACGGTCTTGAGCCCGTACACCGCGCTGGTCTTGAAGCCGATGGAGCTGGCCTCGGCGAAGTAGCGCGTGGGGATGGGGATCTCCGTGGTGGTGTATCCCTTCCAGTTGGCCTGGGCGATCATCTGGCTGTCGAACACGAAGTCGTCGCTGTTGAGCACGTAGGGCAGGTCGCACAGGAGCCTGCGGCTGTAGGCCCTGAAGCCGGTGTGCAGGTCCGAATATTTGCGGTTGAGGATGATGTTCTCCGCCAGGGTCAGGACGCGGTTGGCCAGGAATTTCCACCAGGGCATGCCGCCCTTGAGGGCCCCCTCGCCGATGATGCGCGAGCCCATGACGAAATCGGCGTGCCCGTCCAGGATGGGGGAGACCATCTGCGGGATCAGCCGGCTGTCATACTGGTAGTCGGGGTGCAGCAGGACCACCACGTCCGCCCCCGCCAGCAGGGCCTCGGTGTAGCAGGTCTTCTGGTTGCCGCCGTAGCCCTTGTTCTCCCGGTGGACGACCACCTTGATGGGCAGGCGCCGCGCCACCTCCACGGTCTCGTCGAGGCTGACGTCGTCGACCAAAATGACGCCGTCCACGGTCCCCTTGGGGATGTCGCGGTAGGTTTTCTCCAGGGTCTTGGCCGCGTTGTAGGCGGGCATGACCACGATGACTTTGGGCCTTTTTTTCGGCGCTCTAGCAGCCATGGCTGGGCCTTCCCCTTCGGACGCTCACCAGTAGTCCAGGACGCATATTTGCAGCAGCACCGCGCTGAGCACGTTCAGACCCAGGGCCACGGCCAGGGCCTGCCATTGCAGGCGGCCGCCGCGCCCGCGGGGCAGGGCGGCCGCGGCCGCGGGCAGCATGAAGACGGCACCGAAAAGGTACTCCCTCTGCACCTCGGCGCGGCCATAGGCCGACAGGACCAGCACCATGACCGTGGCCGCGCCGGCCAGGGTGAAGGGGTCGGAGGTGTCGGCGTTGAACAGGCTGCCGCCGACCCTCAGGACCCAGAGCGTCACCAGGCCCATGCCGGCGTAGGCCGCGTAGAGCAGGACATTGCCCCAGGACCAAAGGCTGTAGGAGCGGTACTGGTTCATGGCCATGTGCACGGCCTTGGAGCTGGCCATGGATTTCAGGTAGTCGAATCCGCCCAGGGACAGGGAGCCCACCAGCAGCAGCGCGGTGACCGCGAAGACGCCCCACAGCGCCAGGTTGGCCTTCAAAAAATCGTCCCATCCGCGCTCCTGGCGCCAAAGCAGCAGCAGCCCCCAGCTGCCCAGGAAGACGAGGGTGGAGATGGCGCCGAAGCTGTTCAGGATGGCCAGGCCCAGCGCGGCGCCCGAGGCCGCGGCCCATTTCCAGGAGCCGGCGCGCACCGCCTCCCACAGGCACCAGGCGCTCAGGGCCACGAGGCTGAGGACCACGCTGTCGATGCCGGCGTTGCCCAGGATCAGGCTCAGGGGCGAGGTCAGGAAGAGCGCGGCGGCGGCCAGGCCGAGGTCCGGCCCGCCGAGGCCCCGGCCCAGGCGGTAGAAGGGCCACACGGCGGCGGCCGACAGCGCCATGATGGCCAGGGCCACCAGGGTCGGCTGCGAAAACAGCAGCGTGCGCAGCAGCCAATACAGGAGCACCGCCGCGGGCGGATGGACGTCGATGTGGGGGCCGGCGGTCCCCTGGACGGCGTTGAAGCCGTTGAGGAAGCTGAGGGGGTTGCGGATGGTGCCGGCGTAGGTGAAGTAGTTGTTGTTCAGGGACTCTATCTTCATGGGGACGATCCCCATGCCCTGCGTCGAGAGGCCCGCCATGGCCAGCTTGCCCAGAAGGGCCACGACGAAGAGCGCCGGCGGCATCCAGGCTTCCTTGATCCGTCCGCGCAGGGCCACCAGGGCCGCCAGCAGGCCCGTCCACAGGGCCACCACCCCGAGCCAGTCCCACTGCGCGAAGGGCCCGCCGCTGATGTCGTTCATCCAGTTGCCCATGCGCACCGGCAGCAGCATGCCCACGGAGGTCAGGTCCACGGACCATTGCAGGCGCGTCGGCACCCAGCGGCGCAGCAGGACCAAGGCCGTGCCCAGGCCCGCGCCGAGCAGCAGCAGGCCGAGGGCCCAGAGCCAGGGCCCGGGGGCCTTGGGGGCGGGGGGCCCGGTCTCCCGCGCGCCCAGGGCCGCCCACAGCAGGGTGCCCGCGCTGAAGTAGGGGATGGCGCCGAAGTTCACCAGGGCGTCGCTGGAGACCTCCGCGCCGCGCACAAAGAGGGCGGCGACCAGGGGGAAGAGGAGCAGCACGGGCCAGCCCAGGCCGCGCAGGCTCCCGCGCACCCAGGCGCCCGCCGCCACCAGCAGGCAACCGGACAGGCAGATGTATTCGGAGAAAAGGACCCCGCCGTTGATCCAGGCTGCCCGGCCGGGCAGCTTCAGCAGGGCCAGCCACAGGGCCGCCGCCGCCAGCGCCGCCAGCAGGCCCCAGCGCAGGGCCGGCAGGCTCTCCGATATGCGCGTGGACGCCTTCACTCGGGCCCTTTCGCCGGCCAGGGCAGCCGCACCTTGAGCAGCCCGATGGAATAGTGGATGTAGAGCAGGCCCCCGGCGGGGTCGCCCCCTACGAAGCCGGGATGCTCGAGGTTGGGCTCCCCGATCGCGAACTCGTTGGGCCCCAGGCACACGCTGTTGCCCAGGGGCCTGCCCGAAACGGTGTAGAAAACCAGGCCGCGGCTCCCGCCCGAATCGTTGAAGGCCAGCACCCCGGCGGAGGCCGCCATGCGCACCGCGGCCGCCGGCGGCAGCTCCTCCACCTTGAAGTGCCGCAGGGGCTTGCCTCCCGGGTCCAGCACCCTCACCCAGTAGCCTTGCCCGTCCCCCTCCAAAAGGGCCAGGCCTTCGGGGACCACCGCAACGTTGACCACGAGGGCGGCATTCTGCACCGGCACCTCGGCCAGCACCTTGCCCTGCCCGTCCAGCATGTCCAGGGAGCCGGTCAGGACGTCCAAGGCCGCCAGGCGTCCGTCGGGCAGCCGGTCGAGGGAGTGCAGCTCATTGAGCCCGGTCGCCGCCTTGAAGCCGCGCCGCGCCCGCCGCAGCCTGGGGTCGAGGCTGTACAGCGAGCCGTCCAGGCCGGCGAGGCGCACTTCGCCGTCGGGAAGCACCGCCAGGTCGCTGAGCTGCCCCATCTCCTTCAGCGTGAAATCCGCGTGGTCCAGCAGGGCCAGGCCCGGGCCGAAGTGCTGCACCCTCCACAGGTCGCCCACCTCGCACAGGCTCACGACGCCGCCCCGCCCGTCCGCCTTGAGGGCCGTCACCCCGCTCAGGGTGCCCGGCGTCGACCCTTGGAGCACCACCGGGGCAAGGGGCTGCAGGAGCAGGTGCTGGGCCACCTTGGATTGCGCGGCCTTGAAGGCTCCCAGCCCGACCAGGAGCGCCAGGACCAGGGCCGCCAGAAAACGCCCCGGACGGGGGCGCTCCCCGGAGGGGCGGGCCGCGGCGCTCCGGGCCTCCTTTTCGGAGGCCGGCTTCGACGCGGCCCGCACGCCCTTTTTCGCGGCCTTGGCGCCGGTCTTCCGCGCGCGCGCTGGGCTCAAGGCAGGGGCCGCATGTCGGGGACCCAGAAGACCCCGTTGCTTCCGTCGGGCTTGGTCCAGTCCAGCTCGTAGCCCGGTCCGCCCGTGGTGCAGAATTCGGCTTCGTAGTCGTGCCAGCCCGGGGACAGGTGGATGGACGGCTGGGGCAGGCCCGGCTCGTTGACCCCGTCCAGCTGCCCCTGCTTCCAGACCAGCTTGGTGTCCACCCGCACCTGGCTGTAGTTGCCCCCCGCCACGCTGAAGCGGTAGTAGCCCGCGGCGTCGACCTTGAAGCGGGCGTGCCAGCGCGCGCTCCAATTGCCCAGCAGGGGCGGGTCCAGCCAATGGTCCATGACGATGGGTTCGACCACCTCGAAGACCGGATCCCCCTGCGGCGTGATGGATTCGAAGTATCTCCCGAAGAAGCCGCTGGGCTGGATGCGGAGGGTGTGGGTCTTGTCGACCGGGCTGAGGCCCAGGACCGACAAGGACCAGGGCACCCCGGACGGGCCGGCCTTCTCGGCGTTGAGCAGCAGGCGCATGGCGTCGCCGCGCGCCGGATCCAGGCGCAGGCTCAGCGTGTGCAGGCCCTTGGCGAGCAGGGCCGCGTGCCGCTCCAGGGAGCCGGACCTGCGGCTGAACAGCAGCTTGCCGTCCACGCTGACCCTGGCGTCGCCGACGCCGCTGACTTCCAGGCCGTAGGTCCCGAAGCTGTCCACGCTCAGCGATCCGCCCACGTTGATCTCGCGGGCCTGTTCCAGGCCCGGGCTGGGCCAGACCGGCGGCATGCCCTTCACCGGCACCGTCCTCCCCCCGACGCGGGCGGAGCCGTCGAGGCCCTCACCGGCGGCGATCATGCCCTTGTTCACGCGCAGATACAGCGCCAGGGGCCTGCCCTGCTGGTCGGGCACGGGCCGCATGGCGGCGCCGGGGTACAGCCACTGCAGATAGGGCATGATCTGCTGGTAGGAGTCGGACAGGAACAGCAGGTGGTCGTGCGTCGTGGCCGTGGTGACGGGCAGGTACTCGAAGGGCCCGTAGAAGTTCCTCAAGGGCGTGTCCATCTTGAACAGGAGCATGGGCGGATGGCTGGCGGCGAAGCCCGTGCCCCAGAACACGGCCTGGGTGTCGGGCCCCCCTTCGAGCCCGGCCGTTCGGGCGATGTAGGTGGGCGAGGCGTCGAAGGACAGGTCGCGCGCGTCCACGAAGAGCCGGCGGGCGCTGCGGTAGCTGAAGAATGAGAAGGCGATCAGCAGCCCGACGAAGGCCGTGCGCACCCAGGCCCGGCCCGCGCCCCTCAGGGCGGCCGCCAGGTCGGCGATGGGCACGGCCATGAAGGCGAAGACGATGGGGATGTTCCCGGCCGTGCGCAGCGTCTGCGGCGCCTCCACCGAGAACACGGAGGCGCAGAGGTTCAGGAAGAAGACCCCCAGCAGGAAAAAGTTCACCGGTTCGCGCCAGTGGTACAGCACATAGAGCAGGGCCAGCCCGAAGAGGATGGCGGTCCAGTGCTCCAGGATCTTGTCGGGGGCCACCGGGTTGTCGCGGGCGCGGTTGTCGCCCTGGTAGTTGAACATGAGCATGGAGGACCTGCAGTTGCTGACGAAGCCCTGCAGCGTGTCGATGGGCGCGTTGGTGTTGTTCTTGTCGAAGATGGAGACCTCATTGATGCGGCTCATGGAGACGCTCTGGGCCCGCCTCCAATACACCACCGCCGGGGAGGCCACGGCCCAGGCCAGGACGACGAAGGCCAGGAAGCCGGGCAGGTGGCGGCGCAGAAGGTCGCGCCGCGCCAAGAAAAAGTAGACGACCAGCACGAGCCCCTCGAAGGGCAGGATGCGGCCCGCCATGTGCGGGAACATGGCCAGGCCGAAGGAGACGCCCGCCACGGCCCATTGCCAGAGGAGCCCCGTCCTGAGGGCCTTGAACACGAAATAGAAGGCCGCCATCTGCACGGCCACCTGCTCGATGTTGTAGTGGCCGAAGCGGCTGAAGTGGAGGTGCCAGTAGCTGAAGCTCATCAGCAGCGTGGTCAGGAAGGCGGCCACCCGGCCCATGTTCAGCCGCAGGAAAAAATAGGCGGTGAAGATCGAGAGCGTGCCGAAGACCACCGAATGCAGGCGCAGGGTCGCCAGGGAGAGGCCGCCCAGCTTGAAGAACAGGGCCGTGATCGAGAAGAAGGCCAGGGGGTAGTTCTGGTTGATGAAATGGTTCTCGACGTTCCCCTTGAGGACGTCCATGGCCCAGAGGCCGCCGCCGCCCTCGTCGCCCTCGACGCCGAAGGGGAAAGAGTTGATCTTCCAGATGCGGAAGGCGAAGGACAGGGCCACCAGCAGCAGCACCGCCGCCACCTCCAGGCGGGGCCAGGCCCCGGCCTCGCGGGCCTCGGCGCGGCCCGGATCCGCCGCGAAACGGCTGAGACACAGCACCAGCACGGTCCCGCCGGCCAGGAAGAACCAGAGCCCTTCGGAGATGCCGCCGGCTTCGATCAGGTCCTGGCCGTGGGCCGCCAGGCCGAAGGCCAGGAGCGCGGCGGCCAGCGCCAGGGTGGCCGCCTGGGCGGGCCGGACGCGGGGCAGGAAGGCCAGGCCGGTCGGGATCCAGGGGAAGGAACCCAGGAGCAGGAGCATGGCCAGGAAACCGGCCGCGACCGAGAGCCCGGAATGGTCCCCAGGGAACACGTAGACCGCCAGGCAGGCGGCGATGGCGCTGGCCGCGGCCAGCCCCGTGATGAGGCTGATGCGGGACAGGCTGTAGAAGGGCTTCGGCGGCGTCCAATCCAGGCCCGGCTCGGGGGCCCCCTCGAGGCTTAGGTCCAGGGGCCAGCGCTGGAGCGCGAAATACATCCAGGCGCTGGCGCCGGCGCAGATGAAAAAGCCGAGCCACACCATGGCGGCGCTGTCGTAGCGGGTGTCCAGCAGCCAGACCCCTAGGCATTGGAAGGGCAGGGCCGGGATCTGGGCGAGGACCGCCAGCGTGTTCTGGCGCAGGTGGTCCAGCTCCAGGGGCTGCGTCATGTCCTGGAAATAGACGGCCAGGATCATGACGGCGACGGCGAAGGCCCCGGCCCCCTGGACCGTGGAGCCGAGGGACAGGACCGCGCTGGCGACCAGGAAAAGAATGACCGGGGCCAGCAGGAAGAGGCGGCTGATGCTCAGGCTGTCGCCGTCGCCCAGGAAGGCCAGCAGCCCCTCGGGGGCGCCGACGGCGAGGCGCGACAGGCCCTTCGCGCCCGCGCCGCCGGCCGACCTGCCCGATTTCACGGCCGCCCGCAGGCCTTGGCTCCAGGCGGACCAGGGGATCATGGGAGCCAGGTAGCCCAGGCTGACGGCGAGGATGCCGACCACGGACAGCGCCGCGCCCGGGCCGGCGTGGCCGGTGATCAGGAGCTCCAGGCCCGCGGCGAAGCAGAGGAAGCCCACGGCGTAGGCGGCCCAGGCCAGGCGGTCCGCGCCCTGAGGCCGCACCCGCGACGACGACGCCCGCCCCCTCCGCTTCATTACTGGGCCTCCTCGGACTGCTCACCCGGGGGCGGCAGCTGGCACTTGACCAGGCCGGGGACCGTGTGCACAAAGACGTCCGGGGTGTAGCGGTTCGCCCCGATGCAGCCGGGGTTGACGAACTTCACGCCGTCCTTGGTGGCCTGGGAGGCGCCGAAAAACTTGCCCGTCACGAGGTCCCAGCAGTCGATGCCGGAGCTTCCCGAGGCGTCGTTGAAGAAGATCTTGAGCTGGCTGTTGATGCCCATGTGCACCGGCGGGGCCTCGTTGAGCTTGTCCACCAGGAAGGTCTTGCGCAGGGTCTGGTCCTTGTTGAAGATCCGCGCGCGCATGCCCGTGGGGGTGCCTTCGACGACGACGATCTCGTCGTCCGCCGCCACCCGCATGAGTATCGGCGTGACCAGCGAGACGTCGGCGCTGGCGGGGCCCCCGAACTCGCCCCCGCGCGCGCCGGTGGGGTTGAAGAAGACGACCTTGTTGTTCTGCTCGTCGGCGACATAGATCCGGCCGGCGCTGTTGACCGAGATGGCCGAGCCGCCGGTGATGCCCGTGAAGATGCTGCGCTCGTAGTTCAGGTCGTTGCTCAGGACCTGCACCCTCCCGTCGCGCAGGAGCACGTAGACCTGGCCGTGCGGGTCGCAATCCACGTCCACGGCCGCGGTCAGGTCCTCGCCCTTGCCCGCGGGCTTGTAGACCAGGGTGTTGGGGGAGTCCTGGGCGTCGAAACGCTGCAGGCGGACGGGCGTGCCCGGCTGGGACTCCAGCACGAACACGTGCCCCTGCGGATCGCCGGCCAGGTTGGCCAGGCCCGTGGCCTGCCCCTGGTCATGGCCCTGGGGCACGATGGGCGCGTCCCGCAGCATGTCGAACTGCAGGGAGGCCAGGTAGCGCGCATGGGCCACCAGGAAGATGCCCACCGTGGCCAGCACCAGCAGCATGCCCACGGGAACGACCCACAATTTGGAGGACTTGCGCGGGGAGGCCCCCCTCAGCGCGCGCGCGCCCTTCTTTTTCGGCGCGGCGACCTTCAGAGCCGTTTTCTTCTTCTTCGTAGCAGCCATGTGCTTCCTCGAGCGTCAGGCGCCGGATGCCGGACCGTCGGGAGCCCTGCGCTCCACGGCGATCACGGCATCGTGCCGGAACAGGTAAAAAAAGAAGGGCCGTGCCGTGACCGCGCGGGCCCAGGCCCGCTTCTCGCCCACGACCATGCGCACGGCGGAAAGCAGGTCGTGCCAGTCGCGTCCCGCCAGGCGGAAGGTGCCGCGCGTGAACAGGGCCTTCAAGCGGCCCCAGGACACGGGCACCTCGAAGCCGAAGGGCCAGCCGCCCTTGAGCAGGCTGTAGAGGCGGCGGTAGCCCCAATAGGCGGCGCTGCTTTCGGGCACCTGGCAAAGCACCCGCCGGGAGATGCGGCAGTTTTCCTCCACCACCTGCTCCTGCTCCTCGCCCACGAAGTGCTCGTAGAGGCCCCCGGAGATGCTCAGGTCGATGGCGGCGTCCTTGAAGGGGAGCTTGTGGATCTCCGCCTGGATGGCGTAGGGCGTGACGCCGAAGAGCCGGAAGAAGCGCACCGCCGCCTTCAGGGCGAAGACGCTGATGTCCAGCAGCCAGACCCGTTCGGTCACGCCGAAGCGCTGCAGCGTCAGGGAATTGGATCCCCACTGGCAGCCCAGTTCCAGGCTTTCCTCCGCCTTCCAGCCCAGGCGCCGGGCCAGGCGCGGCATGGCGTAATAGGAAAGCAGGAAGGCCTCGTCGAAGCCGAAGCGGCGCTTGTATAGGGCCGCGATGTCCTCGGCCGTCACCGTGGAGTGGAACTTCTCCCAGTAGGCGTAGCGGCTGTAGTCCCCCTGGGGGATCAGGCGCAGCACGCCCTCCTCCACGGGGTAGCGTTCGCGGCATTTCGGGCAGCGCAGGCCCGGCACGCCCCAGGCGCCCCAGTCGCCCGCGCGGGGCGCCAGCTTCGCCAGGCTGCCGTGGCCGCAGGCCGGGCAGCGCAGCTTGGAGAGCCAGTCGTAGCCCCCCTTGGCCCGCTCCGCGGGGGCCGCGGACGCGCGCTTTTTCTTGATCATGCCGCGGTACCGGTCATGGCCGACCTTTCCTCTGTCATGCGGGAGGACAGCAGCCCCACCATCAGGTTCCATCCGTAGCTGAGGTGCGTCGCGGCAAGGCCCCCGGCAGTGAGCAGCCACAGCCTCAGCCCCCGCCGGTCCTTGGGCGCCCCCAGGGCCAGGCGCGCCGCCTCGAGCAGGGCCGCCAGCGCGTAGAGGCCCAGGCTCGCCGCCCACCAGCCCAGCCAGGCGGGGCACGGCGCCGCCGGAAGCCAGCCCAGAAGGAACCAGGCCAGCAGCGCCGTGGGCGCGAAATAGCTGGGCCGCAGGCTGGTCTTGGGGAAGCGCTTCACGAAGAAGCCGCGGTGGCGCGCGTAACGGTTGAGCTGGCGCAGGTGCGCCGCGAACATGTCGCGGCGGTGGTGGTAGACCAGCACCCGCGGATCGTAGGCGATCCTCTTCTTCAGCTCGTGGACGATCTTCAGGCAGGCCACGGTGTCCTCGCCGGGCCAATAGCGCGTGTCGAAACCGCCGATGGCCTCGAACACGGAGCGGCGCACCAGGAGGTTGCAGGTGGGATAGTCGTCGCAATCCCGCGCCGCCAGGGGCCGGTAGCGGAAGGCGAAGGGACCGCCCACCAGCACGCTTTCATAGACCAGGCCGCTGGCCCAGCGCTCGACCGGGTCGTCCGCCGGGGTCACGGCCGGGCCGCCCACGGCGCCCACCTCCCCGTCCGCGAAGACCTCCACGGCGGCCTCCAGCCAGCCCGCGGCCGGATAGGCGTCGTCATCCAGGAAGGCCAGGAATTCCCCGCGCGCCGAGGCCGCGCACAGGTCGCGCTTGGCCCCGGGGCCGACCGGGCCCGAAGGCAGCACCCTGACCCCGGGCAGGGCCAGGTCCGGGGCCGCGTCGGGGCAGAACAGCAGCTCCTGGTCCGGGTAGAGCCGTCGGCAGGCCGCCAGGCTCTCCTGGCAGTAGGCGTTGTAGGCCTTCACCGGGATGATGATGCTGAATTGGCCGGGCCGCAGCGTCGCCATCAGGCCCCGGAGCCCGGTTCGAAGTCCGGGCGCAAGGGGCGGCCGGACGCGCGCCAGCGGGCCAAAGCCGCGGCGGTGTCGCCGGCCCGCGCCCAGAAGGCGTCGTTCCACTCGGCGGGAGCGCCGAAGCGGTCCTGGCGGCCGATGCTCATGCCCCCGAACTTCTGCGCCTCGGCCTCCGGCACCAGGGGCGCCAGCTGGTTCAGGAAGGCGTAGGCGCCCGGCGGCATGAGCAGGGCCAGCTCGTTGGCCAGCACCGCCTCCATGGTCTCGATGCCGTTGTAGCTGGGCTTGTCGCCCGCCACGCCGGCCTGGGGCGGATGGACCGTGGGCAGGACCTCTTCGCTCCTTGGAAGGCCTGCCACCCAGCGGTTGTAGAGCCAGCGCCGGGCGTCCAGGACCAGGCCGCGCCCGGGGCTCCCGTAGGAGCGCAGCCGCGCGGACCAGGGCGTGACGTCGTGCACGTGCACGAGGGCCCCGGGGGCGGCCCCCACGACGAAGGCGTCCATGAACCACTGCATGAACTCGGCCGTGTGCAGGCTGTCCAGGAAGAGGATGTCGGCGTCCCTCAGGTGGGCCAGGCCGAGGCTGGTCTTGCGGGCGTCGCCGACGTGCAGGTGTATCTGCCCCTGCACCCCCAGGCGCTCGAAATTCCTCTGCGCGCCCGCGGCCACGGCCGCGTCGAGCTCGAAGGTGTCCAGGCGGCCCGCCCCGTTGGCCTTGAGGGCCAGGCCGGTGATGCAGGAGGAGTAGCCCGAGGAGGTCGAGACCTCCAGCACCTGGGCGGGCTTGCGCGCCCGCAGCAGGGAGTAGAGGACCTGCGCGCAGAACCAGTCATACTGCCCGTAGGTGGGCCAGCACTTGCGGTCATAGCGCGTGGCCACCACCGGCTCCAGCACCCGGCGCGCCTCCGCGCCGTGCTCGGACAGGGCCGCGCGGATCTCGGAGTCCAGGGCCGCGGTCATCGCCCCGCCGCGAGCGCCCCGGCGAAGGCGCGCTCGAAGATCGCCTCCCAGCCGAGGGTGCGGGTCCAGGCCAGCGCGTTGCGCCGGCAGCGGCCGTAGAAGGCGCCGTCGCCCAGCAGCTTGTCCACGGCCGCCACCAATTCCTCGCGGGTGTAGCGGATCGCCACGCCCATGGGCTTTTCCGGGTCGGCCACTTTTTCCCAGGTCCAGGGCACCTTGGTGATGACCAAAGGCAGGCCGCAGGCCAGGTATTCCTTGGGTTTGGTCGGATCGGCGAAGTGGGCGATGTTGTCCTCGTCTTCGGTGTAGGTCGCCAGGGCGACGCCACAGGTGGGAAGGTGCCGGAAGAGCTGGGCGTGGTTCATCAGGCCCAGGAAGCGCACCGCCGGCCCCAGGCCGAGCTCGCGGGCCTGGAGCTTGAGCGCCTCCTCATAGGGCCCGGTGCCGATGACCTCCAGGAGGGCCTTGGGGTGGCGCCGGCGCACCTGGGCGAAGCTGTCCAGGACCAGCTGCACGCCCTTTTCCCGGGTCAGGTGGCTCATCACCACCAGGACCTGCCGGCGCCGCGCCTTGGGCCCGGGCATCCTCACCTCGTCCAGGGCGACTCCCACGGGGCAGTCCACGCAGGCTTCCGGCCGCGCGCCGCGCTCGACCTTGGCCCGCGTGATGCGCGGGCTCAGGCACCATAGGAAGTCGGCGCGGCGGCAGGCCAGCAGGTCGACCCAGCGGTACACCGCGTTGAGCACCGGGTTGGGGAAGCGCCCCGGGGTGTGGTCGATGACGTAGTAGCCGACCCGTTCGCAGCGGCCCAAGGCCCGCAGCAGCAGGCCCGGCAGCACGTTCAGGTTGCCGATCCCGATGTAGACGTCGCAGCGGCCGAAGCGCCAGCCCTGGACCAGGTCCGAGACTGCGTTGCGCAGGAACTGCCAGGGGGCCAGGCGGCTGCGCGCTCCGAGCTCCGCGGACTTGAGCAGGCGGCCCTGCCCCAGGGTTTCCAGACGCGAAGCCGCCAGGCGCGTGTAGGGGAAGGGGTGGGTCAGGAAGGCGGCGGAAAAGGCGCCCTCCTCCAGCCAGCGGCGCAGGGCCTGCACCGGGCCGTAGACCTCGCTGACGTGGCCGGCGACGAAAACCCTCTTCGCGGCGAAGGCCGAGGGCTTGGCCGCCCTCATGGCTTGCCCCAGGCGCCGCGGTCCAGGATCCCGGACTTGCCCAGCCTCGCCCGGACCACCCCGGAGGCGTAGACCGCCAGCGTCGCCAGGCAGGCCAGGGGATGGAACAGCATCGCGGCGTCGCGGCTGCGGACCCAGCCCACCAGGGCCTGGAGCAGGGTGGGCAGCACCAGCACGGTGGCGACGATGAACCAGGCCAGCCGGGCCTTGGGGAAAGAGGCCCAAGGATAGCGCCTCTGGGCGTGCTTTTGGTAGTAAAGGTAGTCCCGTATCCTGCGCCGCTGCTTGCGGACGAAGTCGCCGAAACCCCGGCAATACAGGTGGATGATGCCCACCTTCACCTTGGCCACGTGGACGCGGCCGGCGCGCACCAGGTCATACACGCAGTCGATGTCGAAGAGGTAGGGCTGGGTCTGGGTGGCCAGGAGATCCGCGCGCCGGATCAGGAAGCCGTTGGCCCCGATCGTGGGCAGGGCGTCCTCCCTCAGGGAGACCTTGATCCAGCCCCCGCGGTCCATCTCCTGCAGCTCCAGCCCGGTCCAGCGCCCGCTGAGCACGCAGCGGCGGTCGTAGTTCCCCAGGAAATAGCACAGCGGGTCGTTCATCCCCAGCAGCGCGCAATAGCGGGTGATCAGGCTGTCCTCGGCCCGCCGCAGGTATTCCCAGGGCTCGCTGGCGAAGACTTCAGGGTCGGCGAAGGGCTCCACCATGCGCCGCAGCCACTGCGGGTCCGGCAGCAGGTTGTCGCTGTCGATCAGGGCGATGATGTCGTTGCGCGCCTTCAGGATCCCCACCGCCTTGCCGGCTTCGCCGGTGCGCAGCGGGTTGTCGAAGACGGCCCGCACCCCCATCTTGGCGGCCAGCTCCAGGGTCCCGTCGCTGGATCCGCCGTCGGCCAGGATGATCTCCACCTTGTCGGCGGGATAGTCCTGGGTCCTGACGCGCTCCAGGCAGTCGCCGAGCACCCAGGCCGAGTTGTAGACCGGGATGACGACGCTGACCGTGGGCAGGGCGTCGTCGGCGGGCGAGGGCGCCATCAGAGCCGGTCGCGGGTGAACAGGGCGCGGTTCTCGCGGACCCAGCGGTGCAGGCGCGTGACGCCTTCGCGCACGCCGATCCTGGGCTTCCAGCCGAAGTCCCGCGCGGCCTTGCGTATGTCCCCGACGAACACGGGCTGGTCGCCCGGCCGCCAGTCGCCGAAGCCGGTCCGGATGGGCTTGCCCGCCAGGCCGCCGAGCAGGCCCAGCAGCTCGAGCAGGGACATCTGGTTCGAGGGCCCGCCGCCGATGTTGTAGACCTGGCCGGCGCAGCGCTTCAGGTTCTTCAGGGCCGCCTGGTAGGCGTCGATGAGGTCGTCGATGAAGAGCACGTCGCGGACCTGCCGGCCGTCCCCGTAGAGCGTGATGGGCTTGCCCAGCTCCGCGGCGATGGTGAACCAGGCCACCCAGCCCTGGTCCTCGACGCCGAACTGGCGGTAGCCGTAGATGCAGCTCTGCCGGAAGACCACGGTGGGGAAACCGTAGATGCGGCCGTAGTCGCGCACGTACTGGTCGGCCGCGCCCTTGGAGCAGCCGTAGGGGCTGTGGAAGTCGAGCAGGCGGTCCTCGGGGATGCCGCGGGGCAGGTCCTTGTACTGGTAGCGGCCGTCGCGCTTCACGATCTTGATGTCGTCCATGCCGCCGTAGACCTTGTTGGTGGAGCTGTAGAGCAGGGCGATCTTGGGCCCGGCGCCTTTGGGCTGGGCCAGGCGCACCGCCTCCAGGACGTTGAAGGTTCCCAGGGCGTTGATCTCGAAGTCGTTGCGGGGGTCGACCACCGAGGTGGTCACCGCGACCTGCCCTGCGTAATGCAGCACGGCGCCCAGGCCCTTGACGCCACGCACCGTCGCGGCCACGCGCTTGGCGTCGCGGACGTCGCCCTTGACGAACTTGAGGGGCCCCTGGGCCTTCAGCCATTTCAGGTTCGCGGCCGTGCCCGGGCGCGACAGGTTGTCGTAGACCGTCACCGCGTGGCCCTGGCGCAGGAAACGGGACGCCGCGTTGCAGCCGATGAAGCCCGCCCCTCCGGTGATCAAGACTTTCATGCTTTGCTCCCACGCTTGCGAAGGACGGGCCCGGCCGGCTTGCGCCAGCGCATCAGGTTGTACACCGCCCAGGGCCGCCAAAAAGGCAGGGCTTCGAGCCGATCCTGGATCCGCTCAACGGCGTCCTGGAAGGCCGCGGATTCCACGGGCCAGACCCGGGCTTCGCGGGCCCAGGCCGCGGCCCCGGACAGGCCGGCCTCTTCGGCCAGGCTGCGCAGGCGCCCGGCCGTGAAGTGCTGGTGCCCTCCCAGGAGGGTCAGGTGCACATAGGACACGGGATTGCGCCGGTTGCACTCCAGCAGCCACAGCTCGCCCCCGGGCGCGGTCAGGCGGGCCAGGGTCTTCAGCAGCGCGGCCGGGTCGGGCACGTGGTGCAGCACGTCCTTCTGGAACACCAGGCCGTAGGAGCCCTTCCAGCGCGCCAACTCCGCGTCCGAGGCGATGCGGAAGCGGATGCGGCTCCCGTACCGGGCCCCCAGCCGGGCCCAGCCCGGATGGGCCTCCAGGTCCACCGCGTCCACCTTCCAGCCGCGGCGCAGCAGCTCCACGGCTTCGAGCCCGTCCCCGCAGCCCAGGTCCAGGGCCCTGCGGCCCCTGCCTTCGGCCAGGTCCAGGTTCCCCAGCAGGCGCCTCCGGAAACGCTCAACGGCCAGGCTTTCCCCCTGCCCCAGCATGTCCCGGCCCAGGCTGGCCGCGCCGGTGCTGGCGCTCACTGCCCCGCCTTGTCGTAGTAGCGCCTGATGTTGAGGCGGTAGAACACCGCCATGGTGTCCCACCAGATGTTGAAGACCGCGCGCAGGCCGATGTGGCCGAATTTCCCGCGGTAGTTCACCACCACCGGGGCCTCGGCGATGCTGAAGCCGTAATGGTTGGCCAGCACCAGGAGCTCCAGGTCGAAGGCGTAGCGCTTGACCAGGACCTTGGGGAAGACCTTGGTCAGGACCTCGCGCCGGAACAGCTTGAGCCCGGTCTGCGTGTCGCGGATGGGGAGCCGGAACAGCAGCTTCACCAGGAAAAAATATCCCGCCGAGATGACGCGCCGCTTCAGGGGATAGTCCAGCTTCGAGTCCGGGTGCCGCTTGCTGCCGATGACCACGTCGCGGTTGTCGCGCCGCTGTATCTCGAAGAACAGCTCCACCTGGGAGGGGTCGATGTCCAGGTCCGAGTCCAGGAAGACCACCCAGGACCCGCGGCTGTGGCGGAAGCCCTCCTTCAGGGCGTAGCCCTTGCCCTGGTTCACGGCCAGGCGCTGCACCCGTATGCGCGCCCGGGCGCCCGCGGTCACCTTTTTCGCCTCTTCGAAGGTCCAGTCGCCGCTGCCGTCGTCCACCACGACGATCTCGTAGGGCCGGCCCATGGACTTGAAGATGCGGTCCACCGCCAGGATGTTGGCGCGTATGCGCAGGCCCTCGTTGTAGGCCGGCATCACCACCGAGACCATGCCCTTGGGGCTCGGGGCCGCGCGCTTGCGTGGGGCAGGATTTCCCATCGGGTGTCCCTCCTTCACGCCGCGGCCGCGGCCAGGGGCGGCCGCGCCAGGGCCACCCACAGGGCGCCGGCCAGGCCCGCCAGTGAACAGGCGCCCAGGGACGCCACCACCGCCAACTCGCTGTCCTTGACCAGGCTCAGCAGGACCAGATAGCCCAGCGCCAGGCCGCCCAGGCCCCAGGCCACCCCCTTGCGCCGTATGGCCAGGAGATAGACCACCACCATCTGCAGCAGGCCCAGGGGGATCACCGCCAGGCTGAACCAGCGCGTCAAGGCCAGCATGGCGTCGGTCCTGAAACGCGGATCCGGGCCCGCCAGGAGGCCCATGCAGAAGGAGGTGCAGTTCCAGACCACGGCCAGGCCCGCCAAGTCCAGGGCCAGCGCCCCCAGCAGGAAGAAGCGCAGCAGGC
Source organism: bacterium (assembly GCA_035485275.1). Lineage (GTDB taxonomy): Bacteria > Oederibacteriota > JAJYGY01 > JAJYGY01 > DAIDJD01 > DAIDJD01. The sequence continues at coordinate 83,023 of DATHOE010000009.1, read as the reverse complement.
GGCGCGGATCGCGGCCCCCGGCCAGTTCCCGGGCCGCCGCCGCCAGAAGGACGATGTTCAGGGCGCCGGGCAGGAACAGGAAGGATTTGGCCACCAGGGCCGCGCGGCTGTACAGGCCGGCGCGGTCGTCGCTGTAGTAGTGCTTCAGCACCACCACGTCCAGGTAACACAGCAGAGCCAGCAGGGTCAGGGCCAGGGTGTCCGAGCCGCCTTCAAACAGGGCCCCGCGCAGGTCCCGGCCCTTGCCCGGAACCGCCGCCGGGGGCCGCGCCGGCCCCAGCCCCAGCAGGCCGCCCAGGGCGCAGAGCACGCCGACTCCCTGGCCCAGGAGCCTGGCCGACAGGCCCCCCGCCACGCTGGTGACCGGGCCGCAGCACACCATCCCCACGCAGGCGAGGCCCTCGCCGCCCTGGCTCAGGCCCAGCCAGCCGAAATGGTGCAGCCCCTGCTGCGCCGAGCGCAGGGCCAGGAGCAGCACCCCGAGCGTGAACAGCGCGTCCATCATCAGGACCAGGCCGAGGCCAGGCAGCTTCAGGTAGGACGCCAGCAGGGGGGAGAGCAGGGCCAGCAGGGCGGCGAAAGCCCCCAGGCTGATGAAGCCCGGCTTCAGCAGGCGCAGCAGGCGGCCCTTGACCGCCCCCGGCCCCGTCCGCTCCAGGTCGGCGGAGAAGGCCTTCACCAGGTAGGTGTTCAGCCCCAGGGTGACGTTGGCCAGGACGCTCAGCACGCCCATCAGCGCCCACAGCTGCGAGTACGCCGATCCCAGGCGGTCGCTCAGGACGCGGTAGTACACGACCATGGAAAGGTTCGCCACCATGCTGGCGGCGAACAAGCCCGCCGAAGCGGCGCCCAGTCGGCGGCCGTTCACGGCCTCACTGAAGCGGGGCCGGTACTGTGAAGGGCGCCAGCTTCACCAGATGGTTGGCTCCCATGTCGGACACCCACAGGTCCCCCTTCGGCGAGAAGGCCAGGCCCACAGGCACGGACAGCGGGTCCTCGCCCTGGGGCGGGCCCTCCAGCGTGCCGCGGTAGTTGAGGTCGCTGTCATAGATCCAGATCTTGCCGTTGCCGGAATCCCCGGCGTAGATCAGGCCCTGCTTGTCGATGGCCAATTGGGGCCAGAAGGGGTCCGACTCGGCCCAGCCCAGCACCTTGCGGTCCTTGATCCAGACGCCCGCCGCGGAGAATTTGTGGATGCGGTGGTTGCCGTGGTCGGCAACGAAGATGTCGCCGTGGCTGTCGACGGCCATGCCGAAGGTTTCGTGGGACTGGCCGCCGTCGCCGCTGCCCTGGCTGCCCAGGACCATGTCCAGGTTGCCCTTGGCCGTGTCGATGACCTTGACCACGCTGTTGCCGGTGTCCGCCACGTAGAGCATGCCGTTTCCGTCGATGGTCAGGGAGCGGGGGCTGAAGAACGAGAAATGCGGCCCGCCGAATTCGCCCTCGGGCTTGCCCTTGGGGCTGAACCTCTGGACGCGCGCGTTCCACGCGTCCGACACGTAGACCGTCCCGTCCTTGCCGATGGCGATGCCCGAGGGCTCGTTGAACTCTCCGGGCTTGTCCGCCCCGCCCGGCGCGCCTTTGACGCCGAAGGCGAACTTGTAGGCGCCCGCCGCGCTGAAGACCTCGATGCGGGAATTGCCCAGGTCGACCACGTACAAGTCGCCGTCGGGCGCGATGGCGAGGCAGCGCGGGCTGTCCAGCCCGCCGTGCCCGATGCCGTGGGTGCCCACGGTCTGGGCGACGACGGCCGTCAGGGGGATTTCCGCCGGTCCGCGGTTGTACAGGAAGAGGGCCGTGCCCGCGCCCGCGAGCAGGACCAAAAAGAGCAGGATCATGGCCAGGCGTTTGCCGCGTCCCGAACGCGCCGGTTTTTTCTTGGATTTCTCGACCATGGGGGCCTCCGTATACCGAAGAAAAAAGGTCAGGGTTTCAGGGTCAGGATGCGGCCCGAACCGCTGTCGCTGATGTAGAGGGTGCCGTCCGCGGCGACCGCCACGCCGGTGGGCAGCTCCATGGACGAGCTCACGGGTCCGAAGAGGGCCTTGTCAAAGACCTTGCGCCCGCCGCCCTGGAGGCCGTAGCGCAGGATCCGGTGCTTGGTCGGATCGCTCACCCACAGCCAGTGGTGATGATTGTCCACGGCCAGGTAGGGGAACTGGTTGATCTGGCTGCTCTCCCATCCGTCGACCTTGAACTGGCGCAGCAGGCGGAAGTCCGGGCTGATGACCTGGATGCGGAAATTCAGGCGGTCGGCCACGTACATGTTCCCTTCGGCGTCGGCGGCCAGGCCGAAGGGTTCCTGGAACTGCAGGTTCCCGGTCCCGCGCGTGCCGATGGCGCGGATGAATTTGAGGTCGTTGTCGAAGACCAGCAGGCGGGAATTCCCGGTGTCGCTCATCCACACGCGGCCCTGGCGGTCCACCGCCACGGCGCGCGGGCCGAAGAAGCCCTGGGCCCCGCTGGGGGACTGGGACACCTCGCCCAGGTAGTCATAGGCGCTGTTGAACTTCTCGATGCGGCCCCAGGGCAGGCCCTGGTGGGCGTCGAGCGTGTGGAAGGTGTCGGCCACGAAGACGTCGCCGGCCGCGTCGACGGCCGCGTCGCAGGGCTCGCGGAACTCGCCCTTGCCTTCGCCCTCGGTTCCGAAGGCCGCCCCCACGTACTTCACCAGCGTCCCGTCGGTGTGGCGGACCGCCAGCCGGTGGTTGCGGCTGTCGACGACGATCAGGTCGCCGTCGGAGGCGAAGGCCAGGCCGCGGGGCTGGTTCAGGCCCACGGGGTCGCTGGAGGGCTTGGCCGCGGCCGCGCCGTTGCGGTTGGGCGCCTTCAGCACCAGGAAGGCGGTCAGGCCGGCCATGACCACCAGTCCGATGCCGACGTTGAGATAGGTCTTGTTCAGTTGCATGGTTTCCCTCTAGAGAAAATCAGCCTTGAAGACTATTGGAAGTAGCGGTCCACGTCCTTGCGCACCCAGACGTAGGCGTCGAAGCTGCCGAAAGGCGAGCCGATGCTGTCGGCCTTGGGGTAGACGTAGTTGGAGAAGCGCGGGTTGACGATCGGCGCGGCCGGCATCCAGGGCTCGCGGTACATGTACAGGCGCCACAGCAGGTTGGCCTGGTCCGTGGCGCTGCCCTGGAAGAAGGCGTTCTTGTCCGGGGCCCACCAGCGCCGGAAATCGACCGGGTAGGCGGTGTAGCTGTTGCCGAGGCTGTCGGCCACCACCTGGTCGTGGTTCGGGCTGAGGGTGTCGTCGGCGCCCGTCATGATGACCGGGAAATTCGGCACCTTGTCCATGGTGAGGGGGGCGCCGAAGCCGATCTGCGCGTTGGGCATGCGGCGCAGGTACCAGCTCATGGGCCAGGAGCAGCTGTCCTCCACCGCGATCTTGAGGTAGGGCCCGCCGGTGAGGGCGCGGCTCATGCGGTCGAGCTTGGCGGCCACCTCGGGCAGCTCCACGGAGCTCTGCACGTAGACTTCCTGCTCGCGCGGGTCGGCGCCGTCGCCCTTGAAGCACAGGTTCATGGTGCCGTGGCTCAGGGTGGCAAGGCCCAGCAGGCACAGGCCGACGAAGATGCCCCTGGTCCAGTTCTTCAGGTGCGGCCAGCGCGACAGCCCCAGCAGGGGGATGATGATCGCCAGCGCCACGAAGGCCGAAGCGATCATGGCCTGGACGAAGGTGTTGCCCCACACGTTGTCGGCCCAGCTCGAGACCTGGAAGCTGCCGTAGCGGTCGCCGGTGGCGAAGGCCTGCAGCCAGGCCACGATCTCGCGCGGGGCCTGCACCGCCGCCTGCGCCAGCTGGCGCGGCAGCAGGATCGCCAGCACCGCCAGGGGCAGGGCCAGGATGGCCCAGGCCAGCCAATGCTCGGCCAGGTTGGCCTCGTCGCGGCTGAAGAAGTCGTCGAGGTAGAGGGCGGCCAGCAGGGTCAGGGGCGTGAGCGGGTGCAGGGTCAGCCAGGGCATGCGCTCGCCGGCGATCGTGAACATGATCAGGGCCAGCATGCTCCAGTACAGCAGGAAGGTCTTGAAGTGGTTGCCCTTGGCCTGCTCAAAGGAGCTCCAGGCCGCGCAGCCCCCGCCGATGACCGCGAAGACGGCCATCACCGGGACCATGATGGGGTCCTTGGGGTAGTTGATCAGCAGGAAGATGGCGAAGACGAAGGGGAAGAAGGCCAGGATCTTGAGGAAGAAGAATTTGGCCTTGCCGCTGCCGAAGTAGAGGCGCAGGCCGCCGAAGGCGGCGAAGAAGCAGATGGCCAGCTCGTAGAGGCCCAGCAGGTAGAGGTAGAACTGCCAGGGCTGGTCCGCGCGGCCGGTCTTCTGCTCGCCCAGCCAGTAGGCGATGGAGTCGAAGGCGCCCTTGAACCAGCCGTCGAGGTTGGTGAAGCCGGTGCTGTAGAGGATGCTGAAGGGGATGAAAAAGACCGCCAGCAGTCCGCGCCAAAGCCAGCGGCTCTCCTTGCTGCCGAAGAAGAGAAGGCGGGCGGCCAGGGCCGTCACCGCGTAGGCCACCAGCAGGCCGCAGATGATCACGCCGGGGCCGGTCCAGGCCTTGCTGGCCAGGCCCAGCACCAGGACCAGGAGGGCCGCCGCGCCGCCGGCGGCGTCCGCCCGGGGTGCGTACCACTGCGGCATCAGGGCCGAGACCAGGCCCGTGACGTCGGCGTATTCCGGCTCCACCGCCTCGGAGCGCTCCCACATCCAGCGTATCCCCAGGTAGGAGCCCATGATGCCCATGAAGATCCAGGTGCCCTCATGGGAGGTGTAGGAGGCCACGAATCCGCCCACGGCCCAGAACAGGTAGCGCGGCAGGCGGGTCTCGAAGTAGTTGAAGAGGCCCCACACCACCACCAGGCAGCCGACCGCCATGGTGATGTCGTCGCGCAGGAAGCGGGCGTCGTAGGTCCAGGTCGGCGATATGGCCATCATGGCCGCCGCGAAGAGCGCGCCTTTTTCGCCCAGCATGCCCCTCCAGCGCCACAGGAAAATCAGGCCGAAGATCCCGACGCCGGCGGGCAGGATGCGGGCGGTGAAGTCGGAGTCCCCGAACAGGAAGAACATCAGGGCGGTCATGTGGTAGCGGAAGGGGCCGTGGTAGGCCGGGTCGTAGAGGTAGCCCTCGCCCTGGAACAGCTTGTAGGCGTACCAGGCGTGGATGCTCTCGTCGTGGTGCAGGGGCTTGGCGCCCAGGGCCCACAGGCGCAGGAAGGCCCCGAAGGCCACGATCAGGAACCACCACAGCTTGTTCGCGTCGATGCCGCCCAGCAGGGCGCCGCCGGAGGCCTGGGCCAGGAGCGGCTTGAAGGGGGCATCCTCCTCCGCGCGCTTGCGCGGGGCGGCGGCAACGGCCGCGGCGCGGCCCGGGCCTTTGGCTTCCTTCGCCGCGGCCTTGGGCTCCTCGGCCGCGGACGCCAGCTTCACGCCGCAGGTGTCGCAAAAACGGTTGGCTTTGGGATTTTCAGCCCCGCATTGGGGACAAGCGATGCCTGGCATTCTGTTCTCCCTTATTGGGCCGTTTGGGGACTGGGAACCTTGTAGACCAGGGTGCCCATTTCATTGATCACCGGCGCGCCCAGGATCTGGGCGAATTTGTCGACGCCGGCTCCGTATTTTTCGCGCTCCAACTGGCCCACAAAAACGTAGTCGACCTGGTATTGGGCGAGGAGCTGCAGCGCCCGCTTGGGGTCGGCGGTGCTGAACAGCTCGTTGACGTCGTTCTGGGTCTGCATGGGCCAGCCGCTGGGGCGCCACTGGCTCTCGTGGTTGCCCCAGCCCAGCACCGAGCGGAAGCCGGTGTAGGCGCTGACCCGCGCGAAATGGGTGTAGGCGTCGCCCACGGCTTCGGCGATGACGGGCTGGCCGGGCAGGGCGCGCAGGTCCTGCACCGCCGCGAAGTCCGCGGGGTAGTCGCGCTCGAACCAGGCCGCCCCGTCCAGGGTCGGCGCGAAACGGGCGTTCTGGTCGAAGTCGTTCCACACGAAGGCGATCGCCTGGACCGGATAGACCAGGGCCGCCAGGGCCAGCACTAAGAAGACCGAGGCGTAGGCCAGGTTCCAGCCCAGGGAAATCGCGCGCAGGCGCCGGAGGGTCCACCACAGCGCGAAGGGCAGGGCCACGGAGAAAAGGATCCAGGCCTGGAAATAGAACTTGAACACGGTGTTCATGCGCGTGATCGCGGGGTTGCCCTCGAACACGTCGCGCAGGTAGACGCATTCGGTGGCCAGCACCAGCATGCTGCCGACCAGGACGAGCGCGGCGACGAACAGGCTTTCCCGGTCCCCGCCGCGGGCGGCCAGGGCCAGGCAGCTCAGGGCCGCCAGGCCGGAGAACACCGCGATGGTGGGCGTCAGGACCGCGGCCGCCAGCCACAGGCCGAGCAGCACGGGGGCCCCGAACTTCACGGACGGGTGGGCGAAGGCCTCGCCGGGGCGGGTGCACAGCTTGAGCCAGGCCGCGGCCCAGGCCGGGGGCGCCTGGGTGGCGGGCTCCGGAGCGGCTTCGGCGGGCGCGGCGTGGACGTGCCCGCATTGGCCGCAGACATCCTTGCCCGGACGCAGCTTGGCCCCGCACTGGGTGCAGAGGCGCTGCGCGGCCTTGGCCGGCTTGGCCGCGCCCGCGAGAGACGGAAGCGCGGCGGCGGAGGTTCCCGCGTCGCCGGCGCCCAGGGACTTCAGGCGCAGCATCGCGTAGGGCAGGAGCACCGCCAGGAAGAGCCCCCAGAACACCAGGGTGTCGCGCAGGCCGGTGTGGGCCCCGCTCATGCCGAAGCCCTTGGTCGGGTTGCTGAAGAAGGCCAGGAAGGGGGTCGCGGCCAGCAGCAGGCCCAGCAGCAGCAGGGCCGAGGGCAGGAGCCAGGCCTTGGCCCAGCGCGACGGCCCCAAATTCCCGCCGGCGTGCAGCTGGGCCAGGATCAGGACCGAGGTCAGGAACCCGTAGGCCGGAAGGTCCCAGGTGTTGGCCATGAACACCGCGCCCAGGGCCAAGACCAGGGCCAGCAGGCACTCGGCCTGGGCGTCGAAGGCCGGGCGCAGGCCCACGGCTTCGGCCTTGGGGTTCCTGGCCACGTTGAGGCCCAGGGCCAGCACCAGCAGGGTCAGGGGCAGGCCGGACACGTGGGGATGCAGGTCGCCGTGCAGGAAACTGAAGGAGGGGAATTCGCTGATCAGCCCGTCGCGGGTCGCGTCCGGCCCCAGCCCGGCCGCGGCCAGGCTGGCGGGGCTGGCGCTCCACCACCAACGGTTCAGGTAGTGGCCGTTGACTGAGACGTCCTTGATGAGGCGGGTGGGCTCCCACCAGCTGAAGGGCTGGTCCCATTGCCAGCCGAGCACCTGCAGGGCGCCGTGCAGGTTGCCGAAGACCTGCAGGGACAGCACCCCCACCAGGCCCGGCCAGAGGGCCCTGGTCAGGTTGAAGCCGAGGCCCAGGGCCGCCAGGCCGCACAGCGCGTAGTCGTTGCTGATGGCCAGGTTGTAGACGATGTCGTGGCTGATGAGGGTCAGCCGCGCGAAGGCAGCGTTGAGGAAGTAGCCGAAGTAGTAGTAGTTGACGTAATTGTGGGCGCCGGCCAGCCAGGGATCGAGGGGCGGCATGCGGACGCTGCGGAACATGGAATTGAGGAAGGCGAAATCCATGAACTTTTCCTGGCCCTCAATGTTGGAGTGCTTCATGCGCACCACCGACCATATGAAGAAGAGGGCCAGGAAGGCCAGTTCATAGACGAAGAGCAATCCGGTGTTGGCCTTGAGGAATTCCAGGTGCTCTTCCCTCCGGCGCTTGAACAGGGACCAGGACAGGAAGCCCAAGGCGGCCCAGGCGAGCACGGAGCTGAACCAGGAATTCGAGATGAAACCGAGGCACCAGGCCAGGTAGCCGGTGAAAAGCCAGCCCACCAAACGACTGAAAGCCAGGCCCCGGTCGGGCAGCCATTGGAATAGCCGGTAGGTCAAGGGCCAGGCCAGGAGGGCCAGCAGCACCGAGAAGAACCACCAGACAAAAATACCAGCGAAGGACGCCAACCCGGCCCCCAGTCCATAAATAAGCGCAGCTTTTTTAAACCTTCCTCGGATTTTAAAATTCCAAAAAAGGCTTAAAAATTATACTTTTTTCTGGAAAACTGTCAACGATTCGCGCCTAAACAAATGAATCATTAAATTCACGAAAACGCTTATCTAACAATCATTTTAAAAATTAGTTCATTTGGTGAAACAGATGGCGCAATCTTTAGAACTCATACGCAAAAAACTACAAGCCTTTGTAGCTTCCCTGCCAATCGTAGAGCCGGATCATCGCCAGATCCAAAAACGCCCGGCCCCCGTCGCGGAAGGGCCGCACCTTCGTTTCCGGGGAGTTCACCCAGTGGACGGGGACCTCGGCGATGCGGTAGCCGGCCTTGCGCGCCAGGAAGAGCAGCTCTACGTCAAAACCGAAGCGCGGCACCCGCTGCATGCGGAACACGCGCCGGCCCAGGACGGCCGTGAACAGCTTGAATCCGCACTGGGTGTCCTGGATGCCGGGGACGCTCAAGCCCTGCGCCAGGGTGTTGAAGAGGCGCCCGCCCGCCTCCCGGTAAAAGGGCTGGTGGACCGAGACGCGCGTCCTGTCCAGGGCCCGCGAGCCGACGGCCAGGTCCGCCCCCCGGTCGAGGGCCTCCTCCAGCACCGACAGGTCCTCGATGGGCGTGGAAAGGTCCGCATCGGTGAAGAGGATGCGCGGCGCCTTGGCCGCCAGCACGCCGGCCTTGACCGCCGCGCCCTTGCCGCGGTTGAGGCCCAGGGACAGCAGGCCCAGGCCCTTGAGGCGCTTCTGCATCCCGCGCACCAGGGCCGCGGTCGCGTCCGTGGAGCCGTCGTCGACGACCAGGATTTCGTAGGCCAGACGGCGCCGCCGCGCGTAGGCGTCCAGCAGCTCGAGGCTGGGGCCCAGGCGGCGCTCCTCGTTGAAAGCCGGGACGACGATGGAGAGTGCGGGGCGTTTCGCCGCGCTCAGAGCTCTGGCTTTAGGCGGCATGCGCGGTCAAAAGAGGTAGTGCCAACCGAAATCCATTCCGGCCATATTGGCCCAGTAGCCCAGGCCGAGCACGTAGCGCGCTTCCAGGCTGAGGGACCAATGCGGGCCGCCGCGGTATTCCACGCCCCCTTCGGCCCCGAGCGCCTCGAAGCTGTAGGCGGGCTCCTGGGGCGGCGCCGGATTCGGGGGCGTGGGGTTCGCGCCGCTGTAGGTGTACGAGAACTGGCGGCCTCCGTAGACCGTGTCCACGGTCATGCCCGCCAGGGGCCGCCAGCGGGAACGCAGGGGCCATTCATACAGCGCGCTGAGGCGCACGTCCTGCATCTGGTAGTAGAACTGCTGGGGGCCCAGGCTGTTGTCCGCGGTGTATTTGTCCTGGTCCAACCCGGTGTAGTAGAAAAGTTCCAGGCCCGCGCGCAGGCGCCAGCCGCTGGCGAAGCGCCAGCCCACCTCCAGGGGCATGTAGCTCAGGGCCTGGCCGTTGGCCAGCTTGAGCGCGCCCAGGCTGAAGCGGTATTCGGGCCCCTGCTGGCCCCACTTCCAGGGTTCTTCGGGAGGCGGGCTCGACGCCGCTTCCCTGCGCCTATGGAATCCCGGCGCCGGCGAGCCGCCGGAAAAATCCCGCTGCCGGGCCGGCTTTGCCCCGCTGCTTGATGCCGGCGCAGGGGCCGCGGCGGCGGCCCCGCTCGGGATCGGTGAGGGCGCGATTTCCGCCGGAACAGGCGAGGGGGCTATGGTGGAAATAGGCTCGGCCTGGGCGCTGGAGGTCAAAGGACCCGCCGGGACGGGGGTCGCCGCCGGTTCCGCCATGGCTGTGAAGGGCAGCCCCGCCAAAAGCAGGACCGCCGCGCATCCTAGAATTTTCACGGTTTATCCCAATCGAAACGGTACAGCACGGAGGGCCCGTCCTGGGCCGCCACGGTGGCCAGATGCTTGAACTTGTCGAGTCCCGGGGCGGCGTAGGTTTTGCGCTCCAGGGAACCCACCACGATCCAGCGGGCGTGGTAGTGTTTGAGCAGGGCCACGGCCGCGGCGTCGTCCGGCCCGTAGATGATGGACGCGTCGCGCAGGCGCTCGCCCAGGATGTCGCCGGTGCGTTCGCCGAGCTGCTGGCCGACCTGGTAGCTCCAGCCCAGGAGGGTCGGCAGGCCCGTGTAGATGGAGAAACGGTTGTAGCCCTTGTAAAGATCCATGCCCGGGGTCTCCACCAGGGTCTCGGTCACCGGGGCGTTCTCGTTGAGCCAGGTGATGAGGGCGTAATCGTGGCGGTCGTAGTCCGCGTTGTAGGGGCCGGGCCGCGACTCGCGCTCGGCCATGAACCGCAGGCCGTCCAGGTGCGGGTCCCTGAACTGGGAGGCCTCCCAGATGCGCCGGCCCACGGCACCGATGGGATAGAGCAGGCCCAGCGCCAGGAGCCCGAAAAAGAGCCCCTGCCGGACCCAGCGCCACCAGCGCGCATCCCCGTAGAAGGCGCCCAAAAACAGGGCCGCCAGCAGGCCGAGGCCGAAGACCATGTAACTTACGAAAAAGCGCCCGTTCCGGTTCATCAGGCGGGCGTCGACGCCCGCGCACAGGGCCACCAGCACGACCAGGCCCAGGGCGACCAGGACCGGGAAAAGGACCTCGGGCCGCAGGCGCCCGGGCTTGGGCTTGCGCGCCTTCAGGGGCTTGGGGTCAGGCGTCGGCGCCCTGTCAAAGGCCGCGGCGAAACCCGCGCCGAAGACCAGGGCCATCAAGATCCAGCCGTTCATCCACACCTTGAAGATGGTGTTCATGCGGTCGGCCACGAAGAGGAACTCGGTGCCGCAGAACATCAGGCAAAAGCAGCCGCCCAGAATCCACAGGTAGGCTTCGGGGCCGCTGCTGAAGCCGCCCAGCGCGAACAGCGACAGGCAGCTCAGGCCCAGGCCCAAGCCCACCGCCCAAACGCCCTGGGTCTGCCAGTGGACCGTGGCCCCGACGATCAGGTAGGCGACGGCCATGAAGACCAGGATGAGGCCCACGAAGGAAAGCGGGAAACGGTCCCAATAACGCTCGCCCAGGATGAGGACCTTGTCGAATTCGTCGTAGCGTTTCAGCTTGCCCCAGCCCAGGGGCCCGGCCAGGGAGCGGCCCCAGGCGTTCAGGCGCATGCCGCCCAGGACCGCCAAGGCCATCAGCCCGGGCAGGTAATAGGCCAGGGGGATGTAGGCGCTCATCTGCCATTCGCTGGACTGCACCCTGCCCACGCGGTTCGCGCCGTTTTGCAGGAAGTAGTGCCGGAAGCCGAACATCAGGATGCGGCCCGCCAGGAGCGCGACCAGGAAAAAAGCCAGGCCCCAGGCCGCGGCCACCAGGGCCTTCCTGAAGCCCAGTCCCTTGCCCGCCCAGGGGCCGATGCACATGCAGGCGCCGCCCAATGCCGCGAACACGGGCCAGCTCCAGGTGTTGATGGCGTACTGGGCATCCAGGAGGAGGGCAACCACCAGCAGCCACAGGCCCGCGTCCAGGCCGCCCTTGCCGAAGCTGCGCCAGCCGCTTTCACGGCTGAGAAAGGGCTTCAAATACAGCGCCGCCAGCATGATCGAGAAGCCGAGGATGATGTTGTGGGGGTGCAGGTCGCCGTACAGGTAGCTGAAGAAGGGGAACTCGAAGATGTGGCCGTTCACCAGGTCGGGGAAGCGCGTCGGGTCCCAGATGAAGCCGTGGGAGAACATCGCCCCGAGCCAGCTCGAGCCCTGCAGGGACTGTATGGCGATGTAGGATACGGTCCAGAGGGTTCCGGACAGGGCGACCATGGCCGCGCCGCCCAGGGCCAGCCAGCGCTTGGACACCAGGGCCCGCAGCAGGCCGAAAGCGCTGAGCACGGTGAGGCTGAAGAAGAGCGCCAGGCTGAGGTTGTAGGTGACGGCCGGGGCGATGCCGGAGAGCTTGGTGAGGGTGCCCGCCAGCACGTAGCCGAAATAGTAGTAGGACGAGTTGGCCAGGCACAGCCAGGGGTCGTAGGCCGGGAAGGTGGCGCAGCGCGTGACGGCCGAGAGGTAGGTCATGCCCAGGGGCTCGCCGCCCCCGAAGTAGCCCTGGCCGGTGATGTCGTGGATGTTGGGGTTGTAGGCGCGCACCAGCGTGAAGAAGAGGAAGGCCGCGGCGAAGACGGCTTCCGTGAAGAGTATCTCGGCGCGGTTGGCCTTGAACCAGGCGGCCACCTCCGCGCGGCGCCGGCGCACGGCGTAGGTCAGGCCCAGCGCGCCCGCCGCCAGCACAAGCCAGAGGCGGGACTGCCAGAAGGGCAGCAGGCCCGGGAAAAGCAGGGCCAGGTTGTAGGCCAGCCAGGCGAAGAGGAAGACGCCCAGGGCCCGGCTCAGCGCGTAGCCTCCGGCCGGGAAGCCCGCGAAGATCCGGGTGCACAAGGGCAGGGCCAGCAGCCCCAGCACGCTCACCAGGAACCACCAGACCAGGACCGGGTTGCCCAGGGGCGTCAGCAGGCCGCGGCTCATGCCGAAATTGCGGTTGAGCATGCCCGCGGGCGCCGCCTCATCCGCGGGCTGCGCCGCGGAGCTCGCCGCCGGAGCCTGCCCGTCGAAGGCCGCCTGGAGCTGGTCCGGCGCGGACCCGGTCATGAAGGCCATGCTGAGGTGCAGCGCCTGGACCTCGTCCAGCAGGGCGGCGCGGACCTGGTCCGGGGTCTTGGGCGCCACGCGCTGGAACGTGAAGGCGTGGGGCCGGTCGTAGAGGGTGAAGGACTCGTCGGCCCAGCGCCACAGCGGCACCGAGGGGATGCGGCTGTCGGGCACGGGGAAAAGCCCGAAGAGCTTGATCGGGTTGCTGGACTCGTGCGTCAGCGCGAAGCCGAGCTTGGCCGGGTCGCTGAAGAGCAGGCTGTAGTAGGCGTTGGTCAGAGGGAAGCGGTGGGGTATGCGCAGGTAGGTGCCGTAGCCGCGGGGGTCGGCCAGGTAGATCACGTCGGTCTGGCTCAGGCTGGTGCAGAAGCGCGCCAGCTTGTCGGAGCTGTCCCACTCCACGATGTCCACCTGGCCGGGCTGGTCCTTGAGGTTGTTGTAGTTGTTCAGGTGGCCGTCGAGGGGCACCGGCAGGTCGTCGCCCCAGTCCTCGTTGAGGATCCGGGTCTGGCGCATGCCGCCCGGGACGCCGGCGTCGGCGGTCGTGGCGGGGATGTGGGCGTAGGTCCAGGCCGAGGTCTCCCGCCAGGGATGCTGGTGCCAATAGGTGAAGAAATAGCCCGAGCCGTAGCCCAGCGAGAACAGGAAGCAAAGGGCCGTCAGGATCCAGGCGCCGCGCCCGCTGCGCTGGCGCAGCCAGACCAGGGCGCAGACCAGCAGGACGGCCAGGGCCGGCAGGGCCGGCAGCATGTAGCGCGCGAACTTGGCGAAGCTGCAGCTGACGATGGAGATGTAGGGCAGCAGCCAGGACAGCAGCAGCAGGGGCCCCAGGACCTCGTCCCAGCCCGAGGCGCGCGCCGCCAGCGAAGCGGCCTTGGCCTTGGGCGCGGCCGCGGCGGGCGGGCTCCAGGCGCGCCAGGCCTTCAGCGCGGCCACGCCGCCCATGAGGGGCATGGCCAGCACGGCCAGCAGGCCGGTGGGCAGGCCCAGGTAGAAGAGGCTGACGTTCTTCAGGTGGAAGAAAAAGCCCGTGTCCCAATACTGGCGCACGAAGGGCGTGCCCATGGGCGAGCCGGTCACCAGCATCGCGCTCTGGGAGGTCTGGTTGTCGTAGAACTTATGGAAATCCAGGAAGGCCCAGGGCATGAACACGAAGAAGGCCGCCAGGGTGGCCCCGGCCGCCGTGAGCAGGCCCAGGCCGCAGCGCTTCAGGCGCTCAAGGCGCTGCCCCGACGCGATGTCCGGGGACAGCACGGGCCAGAGGTGCGCCACCACGATGGGCAGGACCAGCGGCAGGCCGGAGGTCTTGCTGGCCAGGGCCGCGGCGTAGAGGACGCCCAGGCAGACGCTCCCCTTCCAGGAGGGGCTGCGGGCCTGGCGCACCCCCGCGGCCAGGATGAAGGTGGCGAAACAGGCCAGCCAGGGGTCCACCGTGAAGAAATGGGAGAACAGAATGTTCAGGGGCGCGCAGGCGATGAACAGCGCGGCCAGGAGCGCGGGCATGCCGCCCACCAGCTGCCAGGCCAGCAGGAAGGTCCCCAGCACGGTGAGCGCGTCCACGCAGCCTGTGAGGGTGCGTCCCCATTGCATCACGGCGCCGTAGGCGTCGCCGTGGAAGACATGGACCACCACGTCCTTGGCCGCGGCCACGGTATACAGCGGAAGGCTTCCGTACTGCAGGCCCGCGCCGTCGTCCTTGCCCGGCTCCCCTGGCCAGCTCAAGGCGGAGACTTTGTCGAAGATCCAGCGTTCGTCGGGATGGAAGTTGTTTTGCAGGTACCAATCCGGGCGCCATAGGCGGATGACGAGGGCGGCCAGGAAGAGCAGGACGAAATAACGGGCCGCGCGCTGGGTGCGCAGGGCCACCCAAACCGCCTTGACGCCCCCGATCAGGGTCCGCCAGGCCGCGCCCGGGGCGGCCATCAGGGCGTCCCAGGGGACCAGGAGCCATTCAAAATCAAAAACGTCCGGGCCGGTGGAGGCGGGACGGACACTGCGGCGGACGGGTCGGCGGCGTGGCAAGCGGGAGGCCCCTTTGAAACCGGAGTTGGACAAGGAAGGCGCGCTTTTTTAGGGCCTGGCGAGGGCGACGATGGCCGCGCTGCAGAGGACCCACAGCGCCAGGTCGATCTGCAGGGGCCTGTCCCCCAGCAGCACTTTTTCGGGCGCCGCGCCCAGGCCTTTTTGGTGGGCCAGGTACAGGTAGCGCAAAATGCCGTAGAGGACAAAGGGGATGGTCAGCATCATCCAGGGCCCCCGCATGTCCGGATGCGCCGAGAAGGCGTACAGCGAATAGGCCACCAGGGTGGCGGAGGCCACCACCGCGATCATCTGGTCGAGGAGGGGCAGGCTGTAGTGCGCCAGGGTCACGCGCGCCGCCCGGCTTCCCGGGGCCAGCCCCACCAATTCGGAGCGCCGTTTGACGAAGCCCAGGAACAGGGCCAGCAGGGTGGAACACAGCAGGAGCCA
Organism: bacterium; assembly: GCA_035485275.1. Classification (GTDB taxonomy): domain Bacteria; phylum Oederibacteriota; class JAJYGY01; order JAJYGY01; family DAIDJD01; genus DAIDJD01. Next base: position 67,946 of record DATHOE010000009.1, on the reverse strand, counting down.
GGCCGAGATCTCCACGGACACGGCCGCGGCGCCGGCCGCCGCGCGCAGCACGAAGCCCGCGGCCAGGCTGAGCACGTCGAGGATCACCTGGTGCTTGGTCCACAGGGAGTACAGCGTGGACAGGGCCAGGTAGGCCAGGGCCAGCAGGAAAAAGGGGAGGCCCAGGCAGGCGCCCAAGCACAGGCCCAGCAGCGCCCACAGCAGGGCCAGCAGCGCCGCCTCATTGGGCGACACCAAGCCGGCGGCCACGGGCCGGCCGCGCTTGACCGGATGCAGGCGGTCCTCTTCAAGGTCGCGCCGGTCGTTCAGGGCGTAGACGCTGGCCGACAGCAGGATGAAGGCCAGGCAGCCCAGCAGGGCCCGGGCGGGCGCCAGGAAGGCGCCCCGGAAATCCCCCGCCCGCACCAGCGCGGGGATGTCGCGGTAGGAGCCGGAGAACAGCAGGCCCGCGAAGAGCAGCAGGTTTTTGGACCATTGCTTGGGGCGCGCCAGGCGCAGCCAATCCATCGCTTTCAAAGGCCCACCAAGGTCTGCGCCCCGCGCCTAGCGCGCGCCCGCGGAGGCGGACACGGCGGCGGGCGCAGGGGGCGGAATCTCGCCGGGATGCACGACGCGGACTTTGCGCACGACGTCCTCGTCCTCGCTGTCCCAATCCTCCTCATCCTGGTCCTGGTCCTCGCCGTCCTCCTGCGCCAGCTTCACGCGCGTGGCGGCGTCGGTGTTGTACAGGGCCAGCTGGTCGAACATCAGCACGGGATCCGTGTCCTGGCCGGCCGTGTCGAGGAAGAGCATGACGCCCTTGATGTCGGACTGGTCCAGGCGGGCTTCGGAGAGCTGGCTTAAGGGGAGTTCGACCTCGGATTCCCCTTGCGGCACAAGCACCGAGGTGACGGTGACGGCCGAGGCGGAGTCGTTGTAGCGGATGTAGAGGGTCTGCTGAAGCGGGGCGGGGTTGTAGACCCTGAAATCGAAATACGAGTAGGGGGACCAGTCCGTGACCTTCAGGGGCGTGTGGCTGTCGATGGTCAGGCCGAAACCGCTCTCCCAGGTCTTGGGGAAATCCTCGCCTTTTTCGCGGTAGTCGCCCGGCACCGTGAAGCGCACCTGGGCCGCGCTCTTGCCCTGGATGAACTCATAGAGGGGCTTGTCCTTCGCGGCGCGGGCCTCGTCCTTGCTCAGGGAGCTGAGGGAGGCGTAGCCGGAGGTGGCCACATCGAAGTCATGGGACGGATAGGTGGGGTGCTTGATGGCTTCCAGTGGGTCGAACTGGCTTTTCAGCAAACCGGGATCAGGCACGCGCTCAAAATCGTCGAGAACCACGCTTTTAGGGGCATCCGCCCTGGCGGCGCAGGCGGCTAAGCCGGCCACGGCGAGCGTAAAAATGCCGAAACGCAAAAAGCGGACCATAGGTTCCCCTTGTAAAAGTGAAGCTCCCCAGAGTTTCGCATTGTAGCACCTGGGTCTAAAAAACGTCAATCTTGCGCGGCTTTTTGCGCCAAGCGCGGGCAGCGGACGCGAACTCCAAATCCGGTGGCGCGGCGGCTCCCCAGGGTACAAAATGGCCGCCTTACGCAGCGCCTTTGGAGAAGAAACCATGGATTCTGGTCCCGAGATCCCCTATTTGGATCTGCACACCGTGCAAAGCGTCATGAAACTCGGCGGAAAGAAGAAACTGGACGCCCTGATCGGCAGTTTGAACGACCTGGCCGAACTGCGCATGCAGGACCTCAAGGACGCCCAGACGCTCAGCCAGGCGCAATCCGCGGCCAAGGGCCTGAAGATCAGCGCCAGCAGCCTGGGCCTGGCGCGCCTGGAAGACCTTTGCGACCAGATTCTCAGCGGCCAGTCCTGGCAGGCGGGTTCCAACCTCGTGGCCCAGACCGAGCTGGCCCTGACCAAAGGCCGCCAAGCCCTCAGCGCCTATCGGGCCGGAATCTAAAGCACCCTAATTTTTCCAGGCATAGAGCGCCAGTTCCTGGGCCAGGCTGTCCGCGCGGAAGGTCTCCACGGCCGCGGCGCCGCGGTCAAGCAGCGCGCGGGCCGCGGCGCAGTCCGGCACCTCATAGATGCAGAGCCGGGACGCTCCGAACAGGGCCTTCAGGCCCCCTTTTTTAGGCAGCATTTTTCGGTCGCAAAAAACCCATTCCGGCTTCAGCGCACGCGCGCCCCTGCGCCATTGGTCCAGGGACCGCAGCACCGGCGCCACCGGGAAGCGCGTGCACTCGCGGGCCAGCCGCAAGACCTCCCAATCAAAACTGATCAAGACGCAGCGCTTCCGTATGGGCCGCAGGGCCTGGGCCACGGCCTGCAGCATGAAGGCGCGCCCGAAGGGCTTGAGCGACTCCTCCTTCAGCTCCACGAAGAGGGTGTAGCCCCTCCGCGGGGCCAGGGCCTCGGCCAGCCGGGCCAGGGAGCACAGCCGCGCGCGGAAGCGGGAGCCGAAGCGCCCGGGCTCGGACATGCGCAGGCCCTTGAGCTTGGAGAAGGGCATACGCCGCAGGTCCCCGGCCTGGCCGGTCATCCGCTTCAAATCCTGGTCGTGCTGCAGCACCGGGACGCCGTCGAGGCTGAGCTGGATGTCGATCTCCGCGGCGGCAAGGCCGGCGTCGAAGGCCCCCAGCACCGACTCCAGGGTGTTCTCCGGGAATATCCTGGCCAGGCCGCGATGGGCCACCACCTGGGGGTATCTCATGCCAAAACCTCCTGCAGCGCGCGCACCCAGCGCCGGCGCAGGTCCGCCCGGCCGGCTTCCTCGAAACGCGCCTCATGCACCCAGGGATGCTGCAGGGCCTGCGGATCGTTTCCGCTGCGCGGGAACAAATGCACGTGGGCGTGGGGCACCACATTGCCCAGGCTCACGGTGTTGAGCTTGAGGCAGCCCGTGGCCTTTTCCACGGCCCGCGAGGCGCGCTTGAGGTCGTCCATGAAGCCGGCGTAGGCCGCGGAATCCAGGTGGTGCATCTCCTTCACGTGCGCCCGGCTCCACAGCACGGCGTAGCCCTCGAAGGCCTGGTGGTCCCCGAGGAGCAGAACGCTGTGGGGAAGGGCCGCGATGAGCCAGGGATCCCGCCCGGCCAGGGCTTCCGCCACCCTGGCGCAGCCCGCGCAGGCCGGCCCCTGTCCCGGGGCGCTCACCGCCGCACCGCCAGGGTGGCCGTGGCCTGCGCCGCGGGCTGGCTCTGCGCGGGGGACCACAGCCGCAGGACATACAGGCCCGAGGCCACGTTCAATCCGAAAGAGTTCTTCAAATCCCAGGCCACCTGCTGTTCGCCCTGGTTTCCGGGCGCGCTGAGGCTGCGCACCTTCTCGCCGGCCACGTCGTAGATGTCGAGGTTCACGGGCATGGCCGTGCTCAAGGTGTAGGCGACGAAGGCCTCCTGGGGCTGGCTCGGGTTGCGGGAGGGGGCCGGATTGGGGAAGACCGCCTGGATCGTGATGGACGGCGACACCGGATTGCTCACGCTCAGCGAGGCCGATGCGCTCCCCAGGACCGTGCTGCCGGAGCCGACCTGGGCCGTGTTGACCACGACCTGGCCGTTCTGGCCCAGCACCGGGCCCGACAGCATGCAGCTGAAGATCTGGCCCGGGGCCAAGGGGCCCAGGTTCCAATAGGTGTTGCCGCTGAGCGCGGGATAGGACTCGGTGGGGGAGAAGGCCGGCGGCGGCGTGTCCGTGATGGTCAGGGCGCTTTGCGTCACGGCGGTGTCGTTCTCCAGGACCAGGCTGTAGGTGGCCGTGTTCCCGCTCGTCAGGCTCGTGGGGCTCACCGACTTCGTCAGGACCAGCGCGGGCGTGCGCAGCTTGACCAGCACCTGGGAGCTCAGCACCACGGCGGCGCTCAGGCTGCAGGAGGCCGCGGCCGTGTTGATCCAGTCCACGGGAGGGACGAGGCCCGGGGCGGCCTGCACCTGCAACTGCACGCTGGCGGACTGCCCCGGCCCTAAGTCCGGCAGGGTCCACTGGGCCAGCCCGCCGCTGACGGATCCGGGGGGGGACGCCGAAGCCGAGGAATAACCCGCGGGCAGGGTGTCCCACACGCTGACCGTGGCGGACGCGGCCGAGGTGTTGGTGACGCTCAGGGTGAAGGTGAAGCTGCCCCCCGGGGCGCCCAGGGAGGGCGAGGCGCTCTTTTGCAGGGCCAGGGGCGGGGCGGGATCGCCGATATTGACGTCGTCGATGGCGTATCCCAGGAAGCCCTGCAGAAGGTCCGGCGGGCCGCACAGGGCATTGCCCGCCTGCTCGTCGCTGGAAAGGTAGCGCAGGCGCCAGTAGTAGGAGGTGCCGGCGAAGGAGGACAGCTTGAGGTCCACGAACTGCCACAGGGGCGGCCCGCCCACGCCGCTGCCGCTGGCGAAGCCCTCCTGGGGCGAGCCCCCGCTGGGGTCGCTCTGGGCCCCCAGCTCCTGCTCCAGGTACCAATGCGTCGAGTCCGGGCTGTATTCCAGGCGCAGGCGGTCCTGGCAGGCCGGATCCAGGCTCTGCACGTCGTAGAGCAGCCAGAAACTGATGAAGGCCGTGGAGGCGGTCAAGGCCACGGGCGCCAGGGTCGTGAGGCTGGCGTCCTGCACCTGCCCGTTGTCGTAGGTGCAGCTGGAGTCGATGCCGTAATAGACGCAGGCCGAGCCGGTGTGCGGGCTGACGCAGGCCGGCGCCGTGACCCGGTGCCAGAGCCCGGAAGGGGACCAGATGCCGTAGCCGCTGTCGAAGCTGCCGCCGGCGCGCGCGGCCGCGGGCAGGCTCAGGGCCAGCAGGAGGCAGAGGGCCTTCACGCGGGCCCCAGCGCGGCCAGGGCCCGGCGCCATTCGGGCCGGTCCTGGAGCCGCAAAGCCCCCCGGTACAGGAGGCGCGCGGCCGCGATGTCGGAGGCGTCGCCCAGGCCGGCGCGCAGGGCGGCCAGGCGGGCGTAGTCCGGCGCGAAATCCGGGTCGGCCCGGATCCCGCCCTCAAGGGTCTCGCGCGCCTTGGCCGCGTGGCCCCGCGCCAGCCAGAGCTGGGCCATGTACAGGTAGACCACGCCCATGCCCGGGTCGCGGGCCAGGTCGGCCTCGAGGTCCGCCTCGGACTGCACCAGGCGCGTCGCGTCAAAGGGCTGGTCCGGGTCCCCGGGCCGCAGTCCACGCGGCGCGCACACCCGGATCATCTCCGCATTGGCGGGCGTGTCGGGCACGTAGACGACCGCGGCGTCGTCGAAGCTCACCGGCTGCCAAGTCTGGCTGCCCGCCAGGGCCAGGGCCAGGGGCGAACCCCGCGGCAGCCAGCACATGCCCACGCCCTGCTGGGCCAGCGTCGCGGCCACGTCGCCGCGGGCCTGGAGCGCGTCCTGCAGGGCCGCGGCCCGCACGGGATCCGCCACCCCGCGCGGATCGAGGGCGAAGCGGGCGTTGGGCGCCAGCTTCCAGGCCAGCCGGGGCGTCCAGTCGGGCGGGCACAGGATGTCCTCGTCCAGCAGCTGCTGGGCGTAAAAGGTCTCGGTCTGCTGGGGCCCTTGGGGGGAGCCGCCGTCCGCCTGGGACAGGGCCAGCAATCCGCCGGAGGCGGCCCAGGCGAGCAGGACGCTCAGCGCCACCAGCTTGGCCGGCCAGCGCAGGCTGCGCAAAGGCGCGGGCAGGGCGTCCGCCAGCATGTCGAAGCGCGCGGCGGACAGCGGGGCGGCCAGGGCCAGGAAAAAGGGCAGGGCGGCCCTCGACAGCAGCGCGGCCAGGGCGAAGGCCGCCAGCAGGGCCAGCTCGCGCGCCAGCTTGGCCCTGCCCGCCTTGACCCAGGACGAGGCCACCAGGCAGAGGCCGGCGAAGGCCATCAGCAGCAGGGCGCCCTGGCGCGCGTCAAAGGCCTCCGGACGCAGGGCCCAAAACTCGACGGCGGAGGGCAGGCTTCTCAGGGATGAAATCCCCTGGGGATGCAGGCAGAGGCAGACGAGCAGGAGCGACCAAAAGACCGTCTTCGCCACTTTGGGGTGGCGCGGCGCCAGGGGGGAGGCTTCGCCGTCGAACATCAGGGTGAGCAGGACGAGCGGGGCCAGGAGCCAGGCGGCGGGGCTCACGTTCACCGCCAGGACGGCCAGGGGCCCCAGCCAGATGAAGCGTCCGAAAAAAGCGGGCCAGAAATCGCCTTCCATGATCCACAGGGCCGCGCAGAAGGCCGCGAACGCGAAGAGGTCCGGGCCGGGGCTCAAGTCCGTGCGGGCCGCCAGCAGGGCCCAGGCCACCAGGATCGCGGTGCTGAAGGGCCGCGCCCCGCGGCGGAAGGCGGCCGCCGCCAGGGCCGCCAGCGCCAGGAGCCAGACCAGGGCGTCGGCGAAACGCAGGGCCGAGGGGCCGTAGAGGTGGTAGGCCTGCCAGCCGCCCCAGTCCCAGGCCCAGGAACGGGCGTCGAAAGGGGCCGAGGCCGGCGCCGTGAACAGCAGGCTTTCGTGGTCGGGGATGGAGGAGGCCTCCGCGAGCTGCCGGCCCAGGGCCAGGTGCTCCCAGGGCAGCTCTTGGCCGTGCAGACTGACCACACCCAGGACGGCCGCCAGGCACAGCAGGGCCAGCAGGGCCGTGGCGTTGAAGAGGAGGCGCAGGGTGGCGAACATGGGCGCTCCGTCTAGCCCCCTGTTATCCAGGGACCGGTGGTCAGCTTCCGTGCAGCATCTGTTCCACGAAGGCCGTGGTGACCTGGCCGGCCTGGAAACGGGGATGGGCCATGACCTTGCGCAGGAAGGGGATGGTGGTGTAGACCCCCTCGATGACGTATTCGTCCAGGGCGCGGCGCATGCGCTCGATGGCCTCGGCGCGGTCGCGGCCGTGCACGATGAGCTTGCCGATCATGCTGTCGTAGTAGGGCGGGATCACGTATTCCTGGTAGGCGTGGCTGTCGACGCGCACCCCCGGCCCGCCCGGGGCGTGGTAGACGCTGATCTTGCCCGGCGAGGGCATGAAGTCCTTGGCCGGGTTCTCGGCGTTGATGCGCACCTCGATGGCGTGGCCGCGCAGCCGGATCTGGTTCTTGAGGTAGTCCTCGCGGATGGGCTCGCCGTTGGCGATGCGCAGCTGCTCCTTCACCAGGTCCACGCCACTCACCTCCTCGGTGACGGGGTGCTCGACCTGGATGCGGGTGTTCATCTCCATGAAGTAGAAATTCCGGTGCTTGTCGAAGATGAACTCCACGGTTCCGGCGTTGACGTAGCCGGCCGCGCGGGCGCAGGCCACGGCGGCCGCGCCCATGCGCTCCCGAAGCTCCGGGTCGATGGCCGGGCTGGGGCTCTCCTCGACCAGCTTCTGGTGGCGGCGCTGCACCGAGCAGTCGCGTTCGCCCAGATGGATGGTGTTGCCGTGCGCGTCGGCCAGGATCTGGATCTCGATGTGGCGCGGCTCCTCGACGTACTTCTCGAGGTAGACCTCGGCGTTGCCGAAGGCCGCCAGGGCCTCCTGGCTGGCCGTGTTGAAGCCGTTGGAGAGGCTCACGTCGGTGTGGGCGACGCGCATGCCGCGCCCCCCGCCCCCGGCGCTGGCCTTGACGATGACCGGATAGCCGACCAGGCGCGCCGCGGCCAGGGCCTCAGCCTCGGTGCGCACCGGGCCGTCCGAACCCGGGACCAGGGGCACGCCGGCGGACTTGGCCGTCTGCTTGGCCTGGATCTTGTCGCCCATGAGCCGGATGGTGTCGGGGCTGGGCCCGATGAAGGCGATCTTGCACTGGCCGCAGACCTCGGCGAAATGGGCGTTCTCGCTGAGGAAGCCGTAGCCGGGATGGATGGCCTCTGCGTCGGTGATCTCGGCCGCCGACAGGATGGCCGGGATGTGCAGGTAGCTGGTCTTGGAGGGGCCTTTCCCGATGCAGACGCTCTCATCGGCGTAACGGACGTGCAGGCTGTCCTGGTCGGCTTCGCTGTACACGGCCACGGTGGCTATGCCCAGCTCCTTGCAGGCGCGTATCACGCGCAAGGCTATCTCGCCGCGGTTGGCGATGAGGACTTTCTTGAACACGGGACCTCTACAAAGCGGGGCGGCTGGAGCTTCAGGGTTTGAGCAGGTACAGGGGCTGGCCGAACTCGACGGGCTGGGTGTTCTCGCACAGGAAGCGGACCAGGGTCCCGGCGCTCTCGGCCTTGATCTCGTTCATCAGCTTCATGGCCTCGATGATGCAGACGGTCTGGCCCACCTCGACGCGGGAACCTTCCTTGACGAAGGGCCCCTTGTCCGGGGAAGGGGAGCGGTACAGGGTGCCCACCATGGGCGAATGCACGACCTCGCCGTCCTCGACCGGCGCGGCCGCGGGGGCCGGGGCGGCGGGGGCGGCCGGGGCGGCGGCCGGCGCTGGAGCGGGGGCGGCGGCGGCCGCGGAAGCCGCGGGCTGGGCCGCGGCGGGGGCCGCGGGACCCGGGACCAGGGGCGACTTCTCGTCCTTCTTGAGGTTGATCTTCAGGCCTTCCTGCTCGATGTGGACTTCGCTGAGTTCGGCCTTGCGCATCATATCGATGAGCTTCTTAAGGTCTTTCAAGTTCACCCGCGGGGCTTTCGCCGGTCGCCCGATGGACTTTTCAATGCTCATGCTGGCTCCAGGATAGTTGGTCGGATTTGGGTTCAGGCCCGTTCCAGGTACTTGCCGGTGCGCGTGTCGACCTTGATCAGCTCCCCTTCGTTCACGAACATGGGGACCTGGAGGTTGAAGCCGGTCTCCAGAACGGCCTCCTTGGTGGCGTTGTTGACCGTGTTGCCGCGGATGGCGCCGGAGGTTTCGGTGACCTTGAGGGTGACCGAGGCGGGCAGGCGCAGGCCCACGGCCTCCTCGCCGTTGAAGGTGACCGTGGCCGGGCCGTTTTCCAGAAGGAAGTGGACCTGATCGCCCAGCAGGCTGGCGGGAAGGTGGATCTGCTCGTAGCTTTCCTTGTCCATGAAGACGAAATTGACGCCTTCCTTGTACAGGTATTCCATGTCCTTCAACTCCAGCTCGGTGTATTCAAAGCTTTCGTTGATGCCGACGGTGTACTCCACCACCCGGCCGTCCTTGAGGAAGCGGACCTTGATTTTCACCTTGGCCGGGCCCTTGCCGGGCTTGATATGGTTGTACTCAAAGACTTCGCAGAGTTTTCCGTCGATGATCAGGACCGTGTTGATGCGGGCTTCGGTGGCGCCTAGAGTGGGCATGTGTTCCCTTTATTGAGATTAGACGGTGATGAGGTTTTTGGTGGTGCGGTACAGGTTTTCATGGCCCGTTTCGGTCACCAGGGCCAGGTCCTCGATGCGGACGCCGAATTTGCCTTCAAGATAGATGCCCGGCTCGCAGGTGATGGCCATGCCGGGCCAGAGCAGGTCCTTGGCCTTGGGGCCGACCCGGGGATCCTCGTGGACCTCCCGGCCCACGCCATGGCCGGTTCCGTGGCCGAAGCGGGAGGCATAGCCGGCCTTGCCGATGACGCTGCGGGCGGCCAAATCCACGGCCCCGGTGGTCTGGCCGGGACGGATGGCCCGCAAGCCGGCGGCCTGGGCCTTCTGGACAATGCCGTAGATTTTGCGCTGGAAGGCCGAGGCTGGGCCCACGCACACGGTGCGCGTCATGTCCGAACAATAGCCGTCCAGCCGGCAGCCGAAGTCAAAAACGATGAAATCGCCCTTTTCAAGGCGTTTGGCGGAGGCGATGCCGTGGGGAAGGGCGGAGCGCCAGCCCGAGGCCACGATGGTCTCAAAACTGGGGCCGTCCGCGCCCTGGCGGCGCATGAAATGCTCCATTTCAGAGGCCAGGTCCCGTTCCACGGCCCCGACTTTGATGAAGGGCAGGATGTGGTGGAATGTCTGGTCCGCTACCCGGCCAGCCTTGCGAAGGGCCTCTTTTTCGCCGCCGTCCTTGACCAGGCGCAGGGATTCCACGGTCCCCTGCAAGGGCACCCAGGTGCCTTGGGGCCACTGTTTGAGCATCCAAAGGTGCTGGCTCACGGTCAGGTGTCCGGCTTCAAAGCCGACGCGTTTTACCTTGGCTTTTTTGATGATTTCAAGGGCGTCGACCAGCAGGGCGCGGGTTTGGAGCAGCACTTTGGCGCCTTGGACTTGGCGTCCGGCCTGGAGGGTATAGCGGGAATCGGTGATAAAAAGCGTCTGGTCAGGAAGCACCAAGAGGGCCCCGGAACTACCCGTGAACCCGGTCAAATAATTGCGGTTGATCTCTGAAAAGATCAGGCCCGCGTCCAGATGTTCGAGCTTTAATTTTTCACGTAAGGCTGTTAAGCGTGGATTCATTCATTCCTGCGCAAAGGGAAGAAAAAGCTCAATACTTTACTAAAAATGCCCACAAATAGTCAAGATTCCTTTACTTTTGTTTCTGTTCTGACACAAAACGGACCAATATGCGTTGGCGTGCCGGAGCCAATAATTCCACCTGATGCGCGTCCTTGAAGATCAGGCGGCCGGGGCTGCCGGCCCGGCTGATGTCAAGTCCCATGGAACTCTGGATCTGCACAGTCAGGCTTTCAGGGCAGGAAAAAATAAAGGCCTTTTCATCCATGATTTTTCCATGCTTGGGTGTTTCTATCTTAATAAGGGCGTATTTGTCGTTTTTTTGCGGTAATTGCATTCTTCTCATATAAAAAGAACCATCCAAAGAATGAAATTGGATGAATCTCGAAGAAAATTCGCCGCTTGATGGGGTTAAAAATACTTCTTGCTGTTCTCTTTCCAATAAAAACTCCAAAATTGTGGCGGCGGTGGCAGCGGAATCGCCGCCCTCAAAGGTGCCATCAGCATTAATTTTTGACGGAAATGAATCCATTTTCTCCATTTTATCTATAAAATCATCAGAAATGGCCTTACTTTCCTTGAAATAGCCATAAGCGGCCAAGGTTCGCGCCGCAAAATACACCCTCCAAGGCTCCCAAGACCCGTTTTCGATCCAAGGATCCTGGTTTTGGGCCAAAGCCTTCAAAAACCAGCCCTCAATTTCATCTTTGGCCCTGGTATTGTCGTTGTCGAGCCCCAAGAACAGCGGCCAAAACCCATCCAAACCCTGCACATAAGCGCTGCGCGTCAAATCCCAGGCTTGGTCATGGATGGCCTCTTGGGAATGTTTGGAAATAGCCAGAAGTTGGTCGGATTCCTGCTTGTTCCCGGCCGCCTGGGCCAAAGCAGCCGCAACCTGCATTTGCCAGGCCACCAGGCTCGTCAGGCTCAAGGACCAGGATTCCAGGCTGACGGGCTTTGAAAATACCGAGCTGTCGGGAGCCTGCATATAGCTGGGCTCCTCCTCTGCCCCGGAAAAGGCGTACAAACCATTGCCGTCGCCGTCGCGGTTGGGCGGCCACCATGCGCATTCATTGCGCAGGCGCTGGCCAAAAGTCCCCAGGAACTGGGCCGCCCTTTGCGGCTGGGGATCGCGATGGTAGAGCTCCCAGGCCGCCAGGGCGTTCAAGGGCAGGCCGGCGGCGTCCCAGGACAGCTTTTCATCCCCGCAATAGGGAGGGACCGCGGCCGAGGCCCGGGCGCTGAAACTGGAAAGGTCCAAAACCGCGCCCTGCGCCGTGCCCATGTCCAGTTCCGACCAGCCCAGGGCGGCCAAAGGAGTGTCCACGCTGAAAAACGCGTCGCGCAGGCCTTTTTGGGCGCTGAACTCGTCCGCGCCCAGGGCTTCCTGCCGGCCGTACTTGTCCAGGTATAAGTCCAGGGCCGCCCGCTGCAGCAGGCGCTCGTGCTGGGCCAGCCGCGGCAAAGGTGCCAGCATGGCGGCCCAACGCTTGTGCGCCTGGATCAGGGCCTTTCCCTGGGGCAGGGCCCAGGCCAGCCACTGCGTTTCCGCGGTTTTTTGCACCGCTGCCTCGTCGTTGCCCCAGGCCAAAAGGATCGGCAGGCGCAGGCCCTGGCCGGGCTTCAAAAGCCGGGCCCTATTCCAGCTCATGCTGAGATGGAATCCTTGGCTGTCCAAGGCGCGCGTTTGGCGGGCCTTCAGGCCCTGCCCACCCATGGACACGCTCAGATCCGGCGCCTCCATCCACACACCCGCGTATTCCACAAAGCTGCGTCCAAGCGCCTGGCCGCGGTCCAAGCTCAGCCAGACGGCCGGATAGTGGCCGGACACCTGAACCGCGCCGGCCAAGCCCAATCCGTCGCGGCTCAGGTTCAGGCTGGGGCGCAGCTTTATGGCGGTTCCGCCGGTGTTTTCAAGGGTCAGCACAGCCAGGGCCACGTCCTGGGAGCAGAACAGGGTCACGGCCTTGGCCCGGAGGCCGCTGTCCTGGGCCATTTCCGAGCTCCACAAGGGCGAATCTTCCAGGCTCGCGGTGACGGACACAAAACGGGGCCGGGCCTGGCCCTCGACCAGCACGCTCAGGTCCAGGTCAAAAAGGAGCTTGGCGGGGTTGGGGGCCGCGGCCAGGCTGCCGAAGGCGCGCGCGGAACTGAGGCGCCAAGCCAGGAGGCCCGGGCCGCGGCGCCAGAGCACGCCGTGGCTGGCGAAATCGCTGAAGGGCTGCAGGCTCCAGTCCGCCAGCCCCGGGTCCGCGGCCTGCTTGGGGGCCGGGAAGGGCGGGACCGCGGCCTTGGATCCGGCAACGCAAAAAGTCAGGCACAGGGCCAGCAGCGATGCGGCAAACAGTCGGGACTCTTGGACGGAGGTCTTGCGTGGATTCATGCGGATAAAGGGTCCGGGATTCCGGCCCGCTCAAAGCCTTCGGCCCGCAGACGGCAGGCGTCGCAGCGGCCGCAGGGCGTGTTGGAGGAGAAGGGCCCGCTCCGCGAGCCGTGTTTGAGGCCCGGCTGGTAGCAGGTCCAGGTGTGGGCGAAGTCCACCCCCAGGCGCAGGCCCAGGCGCACGCTGGCGGCCTTGTCCAGCCTGCCCAAGGGCGCGTGGATGCGGAACAGCCCGCCGCGCCGGCCGGCCCAGGTTCCGGCGCGCACGACCCGTTCAAAAGCCCTGAAAAATGCCGGTGTGCAGTCCGGATAGCCGGCGTGGTCCGTGAAGCACCAGCCGCCCCAGACCTCCGCGGCGCCCAAGGCCTCGGCCCAGGAGGCCGCCGCCGCCAGGAACACGCCGTTGCGGAAGCTCACATAGGTCTTGGGCTGGGCGCCCTTGACCGCGCCCTTGGCCCCGCGGGTGTTCAGCGCCCCGCCGTCCACCAGGGCCCCGGCCGCGATGGGCGCCAAAGGCAGCGTCAGCACCACATGGCGCTCAAAACCCAGCAGCTTGGCCTGGCGGCGGGCGCACAGAAGCTCGACGGCGTGCCGCTGCCCGTAGCGCAGGCTGAGGCCGAAGAGGCGCCGGCCCTTGGCCTTGGCCGCGGCCGCGGCGATGGCCGAATCCATCCCGCCCGAAAGCAGCACCACCGCCTTAGCGGCCACGTTGGTCTCCATACAGGACGCGATGCCATTGCGGCTGGACCCGCAGGTCAAAACCCGCCAGACGGCCCTGGATCAGGCCCGCGGCAGCGCTTTCCAGGGCGCGGCAGCGGGCTTGGTAGTCCCCGGAGGCGTAGGCTTCGGGGATGAAAAACACGGGCGTGCGCCGCGCCGCGGCGGGCAGGCCCTCCAAAATAGCGCAGGCACGCTCGAGATCCGAGGCGCGCGGCTGGAGGCTCCCCGGCGCATAGGTGACCACGAATTTCAGCTGCAGGCGCCGCGGAGCGAAGCTGCGCACGAAGTCCGCCAGCGCCTTTTCATCGTAGTCCATGGCCGCGGTGCGGGCGGCCTCCGCGCCGCGCCGGCCGTCCCACTTCGGCGACAGGCTCCAGAGGTCCACCAGCCCGGCGATTTCCTTCGGCATGCGGCGGCCATTGGACTCGACCTTCACCTTCATCCCTCGCCGGCGCAGGCGCCGGCACAGCGAGGCCAGCGCCTTGAGTTCCGCGGCTCCGCGCCAGGTGGGCTCGCCCCCGGTGAAGCTGACCCAGGCCGCGCCCGAGGCCAGCGCGGCCGCCTCCAGCGCGCGCGGATCCGTGTCGCGGGCTTCGTCCTCGCGGAAGGAGGACTGCTTGCTGTCGCACCACCAGCAGCGCAGGTCGCAGCCCGAGAGGCGTATCAGCCAGGTGGAGGCCCCCAGGGTGGAGCCCTCGCCCTCGAAGCAGCCGTAGTGTTCCGTGACCCTCAAAGCGCCGCGCAAGCCCGGAATCAGGGGTTTTTTGGCGGCCCGCGGGGCGCTCATTGAAGAAAGGGGTTGTGGCGCTTCTCATGCCCCAGGGTCGTGGACTCGCCGTGGCCCGGGTACACCGTGATCGTGTCGGGGTCCGCAAGGGACAAGAGCTCGCGCCGGATCGAGGCGATCAGCTGCTCGTGGCTGGAACCCTCGAAATCGCTGCGCCCGATGCTGCCGGCGAAGAGCGTGTCCCCGCTGAACAAGGAGCGGGAGGCTTCGTGCCAGAAACAAAGGCCGCCGGGCGTGTGCCCCGGCGTGGCCAGGATTTTGACGCGCAGGCCGGCCCGGTCCAGGGTGGAGGGCTCCAGCCAAAGGTCGACCTTGGGACGGCGCGTGTCCCCGAGGCCGTAGAAAGCGCTGGTGTCGACCAGGGTGTCCAGCAGGGCTTCATCCAGGCGGGACATGCCAAAGGGGCACTGGTAGGCCTCGGCCATGTCCTGCACAGCGCCGATATGGTCGAAATGGCCGTGGGTGGCGAGGATCAGGGCGGGCCGGCCGGGGATTCGGTCCAGGCCGCGGCGCAAATCCGCCGGGCTGGAGCCGGGATCGACCAAAATGCCCTCGGAACGGCCCTCGGCATGGATAAAATAGCAATTCTGCTCCAAAGAGCCGTTGACCAAAGTGTGGATCCGGTAAGGCATCGGGTCTCCCGCGTAAATCCAAAAGGTGGAACGGATTTTAGCAGACGCGAGCGCGGCCTGCTCCCCAAAAACCCGGCTTGCACAAGAAGGCTTTTCCCTGATAAATTATGGAGTGATGAATAAAAACCCCAAAGTTTCGGACCTAGGCGCCTGTGAACAATGCGGCCGGGCCCTGATATTGAACAAGTTCACCTTATGCTACGAATGCCGGCATCAGGAAAAACTGGATGTGGACCGGGCCCTGGACTACCTCAAGACCAACCGGGGGGCGACCTTGAACCAGGTATCCCAGGCCACCGGGGTGGATCCGCAATTGGTTCTCAAACTGATCCGCGGCGGACGCATGGAAGTCTTGGCCCAGGAACGGATCAAAAAAATGGGTAATTTAGCTTTGGAAAAGAAGAACAAAAAGAAAAGTTTCAAATAGTGAAACTTAAAAATTGGCAGATTTCTTGTCACATCTCACAGCCCCCCGCGTATAATCCACTGAAGCCTCCCGTCCCTTTGCGGAGCCTTCACAGGAACGCCATGCCCCCTGAAACGAATTCCTCGCCACGCCCAAAGGAAGGGGGCCAGCTTTTCGCCGGCTGGGTCTTGGGCATCTTTCTGATCACGGCCATGATCATCTACGTTGCGGACGCGGTTCGCCGCTCCCGCTCCACCACTCAGAGCACGATCTACCGTGAACTGGCCTTGAACGTCGCCAAGGCCGGCTTTGAGGAAGGCCTTTCGTTTTTCCGCACCCACCCGGGCGGCTGCTACCTGACCTCGGCCGAGGCCCCCTTGAGCCAGAATTGGGTGGTCCCCTGGCCGACCTATCCGGATTCCGCCTTCTTGCCGCTGGCCGGCAACACCGACTTCTTCTCCAACATTTCGCTCTACGCCGCGGCGCTGAACGTGACCTGCGCGGGCGGCATCATCGGCGACATCCCCATGGACCAATACGTGACCTACACGGGGTCCGATGAACTGACGGGCTCGACGCTGTGGGGCCGCTATGTGATCCGGCGCCAGAACACCCAGAACTGGTCCCCGGGCCCGGACACCGCCACGGTCAACACGGATCCGGACGCCTGCCATGACATCAGCGCGATCGCCGCCCAGTCGCCCCTGGGTTCGGGCACGCGCTGGTCCATCGTGTCGCGGGGCTACCTGATCCGCCTGCCCTATCCCGTGACCACCACCAGCTATACCTCAAGCCTGCTGGGCAACCCCGCCGCCTTCACCGACGGCAACCTGCTGTCCGCGCCGCTGGGCTACTACAACAACCAGCCCTTCCTGCTGGCCCAGGCCCGCGTGTACGGGGAACTGACCCGCGTGAACTTCAACCTTCCGGGATCGGCCGTGCTGGTGCCCTGGTGCTCGACGACGACCGCCGCCACCACCATGAACACCTGCGACGAATGCGCCTCCGTCAACGGCCAGACCCTCATGCTCAACGAGAACTCCATCCTCAACGGCACGGGCGGCAGCGCCCTGACCGCCCTGTACCCGGATTCGAACATCTACGAACCCGGGGTCCTGGACACCTATTCGCAGAACAACATCGTGTACATGGCGCCCTCGATCACCAACTGCTTCCCGGGGCAGACCTGGGGCACCCTGCAGAAGATCGCCACCCAATTGGAGCCCCCGGGGGGCCCGATCCAGGGCTATGTCGGCGGCATAGAGCAGCTGCCGGTCTTCAACGGCACCAACTCCGTGACCCAGGAATCCTTCCAAACCCAGGTCAACCAGCCCGCCTTCTACTTCCTCGACCAGAACATCACCTTGGGCAGCAGCACCACCTCGGGACCCGTGCTCAGCGGGGTGGGCCTGTGCATCGTCGAGGGGAACCTGACCATCCCCGCGGGCAACAACTCCACCTGGTCGGGCGTGCTGTACGTGAAGGGGCAGGTCATCCTGGACGGCCCCACGGACATCAACGGCATCCTGGTCAGCGAAAGCGGCATCGAGCTCGGCAACGCGTCGGACCTGAACAAGACCACCGTGGCCTATGACGGCGGCGCCATCACCCTGGTGCAGAGCCTGCTGAAAAGCTTCATCGTGGACAGTTCCTCGATCGTGGCCAATCAGTTCTAGGCCAGAGGCGCACATGCGTTTTTTCCGTTCACTCTTCGGGCGTCGTGAGGGCCAGCGCGGCCAGTCCGTGATGGAAGCCCTCATGGCCGTCGCGGTCCTGGGCATCATGGCCCAGACCGCGGCGCTGCTGGTGCAATCCCTGGCCAAGCAGACCGTCGCCAACCGCGACCGCATCTTCGCGACCGAAAAGGCGCTGCAGATGCTGGAGGAGCTGCGCGCCCTGGTGCTGACGAACAACGCCACGCTGACGACCCTGGACGAATACAGCGACGGCTTCTGCAACACCTGCACGCCCGCCCGCCCCTACTACAAGTGGACCCTCACCACCAAGAACGACGTCACCACCAACACCGACACCGCCAGCTCGGTGCCGGACTACGAATCTGCGGTGAACCCCCTCAGCGCCAACCCGCAGGGGCCCCACGGCTACCGTTTTGTGCGTTACGTGGACATCATCAGCAACACCGCGGACAGCAACGTGCGCACGATCTACGTGCGCGTCTACGCGGCGGCGACCAACCCCGGCGACCAGGCCAGCTCCTCGGTGGCCATGCCCGCCCAACCGACGGCCCCGCCCCTGGCCGAGGTCTACGGCGTGGTCCACAGCGCGGGCAGCGTGGTCACCCCGGACCAGTCCCTGGACGTCTATTTCGTGGCCCTGGAAAACGTGCCGGGCTGGTGGAGCCGCACCTCGAACCTGATCCCCCTGATGCAGTCCTCGGTGGTGAGCCTGCAGGCCATGAACCCCGGCCTCATCATACGCTCGCACTGGATCCAGACCATGAGCTTCGGACGGGACCTGGAGTACACCCCCGAAATCAACTCCGAGTACAACCCGGTCAGCACCACGGGCTCCCTGATGAAGTCCTACGTGTATCCGGGCTACGTGGACTACAACTGGAACAACAACACCAGCGCCGCCTGGACCGATTTCGACTACTACTACCTGCCCTCCTGGTTCCTCGGCCGCGTCAACGTGGGCGGCTCCCTGCCCAACACCGCCGGCTGGCCCTCAGACATGATCAGCCCGAACCTCGGCTACGCCATGGCCGACCAGTTCAACCACGCCATGCGCTATCCCGACGAGCAGAACCTGTACTCGGTGCTGAAGCAGATCGCGAAGAACCAGAACCTGCCGGCGCCGCAGATCAGCTGGCGCATGCTGCTCGAGCTGCTCAACGAGAACGACCCCAGCGTGCAGAACGCCATCATCCTCAACCTGCACGGCGAAATGGTGCCGGTGCCCCCCCTGCGCAACTATTCGGACGCGGCCAAGGATCCGGACTACTACTACAGCAATTGGGGCCTGGCCGGGCTCCCCGGGCCGCGCTCCTTCCGCGCCGTGTCCCAGCCCGAGCGCCTGTGGTACCCCACGGGATCGCTGGCGGCCGTGGACGTGTACGGCTATGACGCCAACCCGGCCGAAATCAGCACTACCGGCGCCACGCCCGGGGTCATCACCTACGCCAACGGGGACGCCTCGCCCAACGAGGTGATCGACACGATCACCCTCTTCGTGCCCCACGCCAACACCAGCAACCTCTACGAGATCTTCAGGACCCAGGGCAACTCCCAGACGCCCTACTACCGCTTCGTCTCGGGCGTGGCCGGCTCCGGCGGCGCCACCTTCCAGACCTACAACGGCGGGACCGTGATCACGGACGCCGGATCCGCGACCACCACCGGCGCCACCTTCTACGCCGACGACTTCACGCCCGCGGGCCGTACCGGCACGGCCGGCCTGCGCATACAGCTCTTCGGCACCACCCCGACGGCCCGCGAATACAACGGTGGTACGCCCTATAGCCTGGTACCTTCGCCATGAGGGGGGCTGCCGTGAAAACCACTGCTCTCCTTGGCGGCCTGGGCCTGGCGGCGCTGTCGGCGCTCCCTGTCGGCCTGTGGGCGACCCCAATTCCGACCCTGACCCACTATGCGACCCTGACCGATATCGCCGCCGCAACACAGACCCAGGCTGCCACCCTGACGGACATCGTTGCCGCCACGCAGACCCAGGCCGCCACCCTGACCGATATCGTCGCCGCCACCCAGACTCAGGCCGCCACCCTGACCGATATCGTTGCCGCGACACAGACCGTGGTCGCGAGCAAGACCGCGGGGATCGAAACCGAAACCGAAGCCCCGACCATGACTCACTTTGCGACCCAGACCGATGTCGCCGCCGCGACGCAGACCCAGGCTGCCACCCTGACCGATATCGTCGCCGCCACCCAGACCCAGGCCGCCACCGAAACGGATGTGGCTGCCGCGACCAAGACCCAGGCCGCCACCCAGACCGATGTGGCCGCCGCCACCCAGACCATCGCCGCGACCTGGACCCAGGGCATTGAAACGGAGACCGCCGTCCCCACCCAGACCGCGGCCGCCAGCAAGACCCAGGGCGCTGAAACAGCGACCGAAGCCCCTACCCAGACCGCCGCCCAGTCGCAGACCCAGGGGATCGAAACGGAGACCGCCGTCCCGACCCAGACCGCCGCCGCCAGCAAGACCCAGGGGGTCGAAACCGAGACCGCCGTACCCACCCAGACCGCCGCCGCCAGCATGACCCAGGGGATCCAAACCCTGACCGCCGCCCCGACCCTGACCGCCGCCGCGAGCAAGACCCAAGCGGTTGAAACCGAGACCGAAGCCCCGACCCAGACCCAGGCCGCCACCCAGACCGACGTGGCCGCGGCCACCCAGACCCAGGCGGCGACCCAGACCGACATCGTCGCCGCGACGATGACGGAAACGTTCTTGAAGCCGTCGCAAACCCAAGCGGCCACCCAGACCATGGTGGCCGCCGCCACGCTGACCGAGGCCTATCTGGCGCCCTCGCAAACCGAAGCGGTCACCCAGACCGACGTGGTCGCCGCGACGGAAACCGAAGTCAAGGTGGCGCCGACGCAGACCGCTGGGGCCATCCAGACCATGGTCGCCGGCCAGACCCTGACCCAGGCCCAGACCGAGACCGAAATCGTCGAGTCCTACACCCCGACGCCCACCCTCACGCCCATCGTGGGCTGCGGCAACATCACCGTGGTGCGGGTCGCATGCGGCAATTCCACCTACACGGATTCCGGCGGAAACGTCTGGAGCGCGGACTACGGCTCCAGCGGCGGCAACACGACCTCCTCCGGCGACTCCATATCCGGAACCAAGGACGCCAGCCTTTTCGACCACAACCGCTGGGGCAACCCCGTCACCTACACCTTCGCGGTGCAGAACGGCACCTACATGGTGGTCCTGTACAACGCGGAAACCTACTGGGGCGTGGTCGCCGACGTTGGGGGCGGGGCCGGCGACCGCGTATTCAACATCGCCATCAACGGCACCACCGTCAAAACTGGCTACGACATCTTCGCAGCCGCCGGGGGCGCGAATATCGCCACCTCCCTGACCTTCACCACCACGGTCACCAATAATGTCCTGACCATCACGGGCTCGCCGACTAAGGACAACGCCCAATTCTGCGCCATCCAGGTCATCTACGAGAGCGGCACACCCTGCCCCACCAACACCCCCACCCCTCCTTGCGGCTACTCGGTGCCGGTCGAGCGGGTCGCCTGCGGCGAAAGCTCCAATTACACCGACAGCAGCGGGAACATATGGCTCGCGGATATCAGCTCCACCGCCTCCAATTCCACCGCGTCGACCGGCAACAGCATATCCGGGACTTCCGACCAGAAGCTCTTCCAGTACAACCGCTGGGGCAACCCCTGCACCTACAGTTTCTCCGTGGCCAACGGCACCTATGAGGTGCTCCTCGACGAGGCCGAGGTCTACTGGGGCGCCGCCGGGGACCGCATATTCGACATCTGGATCAACGGGGTCGACGTTAAGAAGAACTACGACATCTACGCCTCGGCGGGCGGGGCGGACATCGCTCAGACCCTGACCTTCACCACGACGGTCACCACCGGCGCCATCGTCATCTCCGGCGTGGCCTCCCGCGACAACGCCCAGTTCTGCGCCATCGAGCTCATCCTGCAGGGGCCGGCCTGCACGCCGACCGACACCCCCACCGCGCCCCCAGGGGGCTACCCCACGCCGACGCCCTCGTGCACCTTCACGCCGACCACCACCGAGGTCTGGTCCGGCCTGCCGACCAACATGCGCCCCTACGGCCTGGAATACGTGCCCTTCCCCGTGGTGAACACCGGCACCAACGCCTTCTACCCGCTGTACATGACCTTCAGCGCCCAGAGCCCCAACGGCGTCCTGGGGGGCGGCACCACCAACCTGCTCAGCAACAACACCTGGGGCGCGCCGGTCAACACGGCCCGCTGGCGCATCGTGTTCCAGAACCTGAGCGCCACGGTGGGCGCCGGATACGCCTTCGCGGCCCAGAACCTCACCGTGGGGGTCGAGACCCGCATCGGCGCCAACGGCATAGGCTGCAACACCGGCGTCTACGACCCCGACTACCTTTACAACGCCACCAGCCTGTCCCTGCCCACGCATCCGCAGAACTATTCGGGCTCCTACTTCTGGATGGGCGTGTCGTCCACGGTCGTGCCCTACACCGAACGCTTCGACGCGGTGGGCGACCCCCGTTTCGTGCCCTACGCCGACGAGCTCGACTACAGCGGCAACCTCAACGACGGCCTGCAGGGCGGCTACAACTGGTTCTGGCGCAACTTCACCGACGGCAACAGCCTTTACCCCGACAACTCCTACTACCAGCCCTTCCTGCCCTCGGCGAATTTCGACCTGTACAACACCCAGCAGAACATCGACATCCCCAAGCTGTTCCAGCTCATCCGCCAGGGCGTGATGATCTCCAACGGCGTCTACACGGCCATGACCGGCTGGGACAGCTACTACGCCGGCCAGGGCGGCGAGATCGGCGGCGACAACTCCAACGACTTCCAGGCCGGCGTGCCCTGCTATGGCGGCCCCTGGGGCAGCACCAGCAACAGCTGGACCGTGGACGAGATCATCGGCGGGGCCAACACCAGCGGCGCGACCTACGTGGTCCAGGGCAACGGCACCACGACGCCCACCTGGCAGTCCCTGCCCTTCCTCGGCGAGCTCTGGCCGGACAGCCTGTACCAGTCGAACTGGGAGTCCCCGCTCTGGTCCGGTTCCGCGGGCACCAGCTCCACCTGGGGCAACCTGAACAACCTCGAGCAGGGCGGCTCCTGCTACCGCGAGCCCATGGGGAACCTGCAGGCCTCCACGGGTTCCAACTTCAACCAGGCCTACCACCGCAACTACGGCAACGGCTGCGCGACGCTTGAAAACGGCACCAACGACGGCAACACGCCCTTCGACCACGACACCAACCAGTTCAACGCCACCGAGATCAACGACGGCATTCAGCTCGGATCCGACTACAACTTCGCCCTGCCCAGCTCCTTCAACGTGACCCGGCCCTGGGGCCTGACCGAAGGCGGCAACCAGCCGCAGGAATGGAACATGACCTCCGGGGACAGCCTCTACGACTACCCCAACCTGCGGACGCACCTGGACGTGTACTCCGCCGTCACCTACGTGGCCAGCACCTCCTGGGGCTTCTACGCGGACGACGCGGACGGCTTCTCCAGCAGCAGCTTCAAGTCCGCCGCCGCGATCCGGACCGTGGACATGAACAAGGCGCTGACGACCGCCTCCGGAAACCCGGCGGGGGGCTGGATCATCGTCAACGGCCTGGCGCCGTCCACGGCCTCGGGCATCAACTTCGTGGCCCAGTTCGCCATCCTGACCTGCCTGCGCACCTTCGCCGACGCCGGCGTGCCCACGCAGGGGGCCTGCACCATCGATCCCGGCTTCGTCAACGCGAACAACACCTACTCGCTCACGGGCGCGGCCAGCGGCAGCACCTACCGCATCCCGCCGGTGCCCCTGGTCTCCATCCTGCACCCCACCACCAGCGACCTGTACCTGGGCATGACGACCATCCCCGTGCAGTGGGATGAGCGCTACGCCCGCTGGGACGGGCAGCCCTACGACGAGAACTACCCCTGCGTGGACGCCAACACCACCATCGGCCCCTGCGCCTCCGCGGACGTGCTCGCCAACCCGGCCCTGGAATGGCACGACGTCCAGCCGATCGCCTTCAACATCATCTACAATATCCCGTCCCAGAGCTCCTTGTGGTACTCCGCCATCACCAACAACATCGTGACCGCGGGCCCCGGCAACAGCTACGTGACCGGCGCTGCCGGAAACTACATGAACGGCGCGGACGCCGTCCTGCCCGGCTCCAGCTACCAGACCTCGCCGCACAACTATTCCTACGCCTGGACCAACATCCAGCAGGTCTACTACAACCTGGAAGTGGAGTGCTTCAGGCTGTCCCCGCAGGGGGTCGCCTACCCGCACTACGGCTACCACAAAATCCAGATCAATCTGACCAACACCCTGCAGCCATGAGCCGGGACCGAAGGAAGGCCGGCCAAGGCGGCATGACGTTCGTGGAACTGATGGTGCTGGTGGCCATCCTGGGGATGGCCAGCTACAGCATGAGCCGTTTCATCCTCAGCACCCGCCAGGCCGCCAGCCGCCAGGACGCCGCCACGGAAATGCTGCAGCGCAGCCTGCGCAGCCTCTCCAACCTGCGCGCGGGCCTGCAGGGGTGCGTGGAAATTCTGGCCAACTACGGGGACGGCACCGGGGACGCCATGCTCCCGATACACAACATGCTGGTCGCCAGCGTGGCGGCCTCGGAGAGCCTCACCGCGGTGGTGGGCCCCCCGGCGCCGGTGAGCTACTCGGCCTGGCCCACGGTGGAAACCGTCCCCCAGGTGGACATGAGCGACGCCGCGGGCGACACCTCCTGGGGCAACGAAATCATGTACGTGGCCGAGCTCAACCCGATCACCTTCACGGCCTACTACAACTACAACGGCAGCGCCTGGATCAGCGGGGCCGACCTGGGCAACTCCTCCGACGCGGAGGTGCTCAGTGTCATGAGGCTGCAGTTCGTGTATGATTATTTGGCCCATGACCCGCGCACCCTCGTCCCCGGAAGCGGGGAAGGGCTGCGCCTGGTCGAATGGCGCAGCCAGCCCTTCATCGACTACACGAGCCTGAGCACCCTCACCGACACGCCGGGGACCTACGCGGGGAACACCTGCTGTCCTCGGCTGGCGGCGGCCTGCGCCTACCTGAGCGCCGCTGGCTACAACACGGCTTTCGACCCCACCTATGTCACCCAGTCCGCGGGCGACAACTGTTTCTTCCCGATCGTGGAGGCGAACATCTCCGGGGGCATCCCGGAGAACCTCCCTGCGACTTTTCCCATGTATAGCTGGGCCTATTTGGATGATTACGACCTGGTGCAGAGCTTCGGGGCCAAACCGGGCGTGATGATCGGGCGCGTCACCCGCGCCGACGGATACGCGGGCGGCCAGACGGCCTCGCCGGCGAGCTACAGCGTGGCCTTGAACGACAACACCGGCGCGTCCTCGAGCACCACGGTCGTGGGGCTCCAGGGCGCCGGCGGCGCGGCTCAGGTGCCGGCCTACGCCCAGGCGAACTACGTGGACGCGGACAACCTGGGCGGCCCCGGCTTCCCCTCGGGATTCGAGGTGGCCATAGCCGGGCAGATCAACAGCCGCGAAATCGTGATGCACCTGGTCCTGATGGCCGCCAACGCGGGCACGACCTCGCCGGGCGTTTTCCAGGCCCTGGCGCAGACTTCGGAGATCTCCGTTGCCACCCAATCCGACTACTAGGGGCTTCCGCCCCTCCGTCCCGGAGGAAACGCGCCAGGTCCGCCTGTGGATGACGGTGCGCGTCGCGAGCTGGTGGCTGATCGCCCAGGGCGCCATGGATCTGCTGCTCGGCGGGGACTCCGCCGGGCGCCTGAACCTGCGCTACGACGATTACGCGGAGCCCTACCTGCGCCTCCTGGCGCTCACGCTCCTGTGCCTGGGCTTTTTCATGCTGAAGGCCCTGCGCGACCCCCGGCGCCAGTACCTGGCCGTGGACGTCCTCACCCTATACATGATGGGGCACGTCTACTTCCTGCTGAGCTTCCGCCTCGGATACCACGCCCTGACGCCCTTTGAATGGTTCAGCGGCGTCATGGACCTGGGGCTGGCCACCTCCCTGGTGCTGCACCGCACCCGCAGCTCCCAAATGCAGGGCGCCGGCTCCCTCCTGTCGGACAAGGCCCTGGACCTGGCCAAACAGACCGGCCAATGGGTGCAAAAAAAGGGCCCGGCCCCCAGGCCCACCCTGGGCGGACTGGAACCCGGGCCTTCGGCGGACGCCGCAGCCGCCAAAAGCGCCCCCCAAAAACCTCCGTCGGAAAAATCCCCCAAAGGCTCTTCCGAGGCGATCCCGCACCTGGATTGAACGTTTGTGCCGCAATTTTGACTGTGTGGCGCCCCTATCTTGGTTCTGCCATCCGGGCGCAAAGCGAACTGAGACGGACCAAAGCCTGCTTGTCGGCCCTGAATTTGCAGGGTATTTCCTTCCTGTTCTCGAAAAATTTGCCGCTTAGGCCCGCCACTTCGGGGCTGGACGCCAGCCAAACCGCCGTGTCCGCGCCCTCGGCCGGGCTTTTCCCCATCAAGGGCAGCATCAGGGCGAAGAACAGCTTCATGGGGCCGCGCACGGCCCGGTTGAGGTCCGTCTTCACGAGCCCGGGGCTCATCGCGTTGGCCGTGACGCCGCCGGGGCCCAGTTCGTCGGCCAGGGCCCAGGTCAGCATGCGGTCCGCCTGTTTGCTCTGGGAATAGGCGCTGAAGCCGCTGAACTTGCGCTTCCCGTATTCCACGTCGTCCAGGTCGAGTCCCCCGGCCACCGTGGAGCTGAGGTTGACGATGCGGGCCTGGCCCGCGGCCCTCAGGCCCGGCAGCAGCAGGCGGGTGAGCAGCTCCGGGCCCAGGACATTGGTGGCCCAGATCAGCTCCATGCCGTCGGCGCTGTCCTGGCGCTCCATGGTCCAGC
The DNA here is from genome assembly GCA_035485275.1 of bacterium. Classification (GTDB taxonomy): domain Bacteria; phylum Oederibacteriota; class JAJYGY01; order JAJYGY01; family DAIDJD01; genus DAIDJD01. The sequence continues at coordinate 42,231 of DATHOE010000009.1, read as the reverse complement.
CGCCGGCGTTGTTGACCAGGATGTCGATGCTCGGATGGGCCTTGAGGCAGGCCGCGGCGAAGGCGCGCACCGAGGCGAGGCTGGCGAGATCCAGGAGCATGACCGAAAGGTCCCGGTTGCCGCTGTCCCGGGCCAGTTCCTCCCGGACGGCACCGGCCTTTTCCGCGTTGCGGCAGGCCATGACCACCGTGGCGCCCTGGCGGGCCAGGCCCCGGGCGATCTCCCTGCCTATGCCGGAGGAGGCTCCCGTGACAACGGCGGTTTTCCCGCCGAGTGCGGCGTTCGCGGTGCTGGAGGACATGGGGCGCTCCCTGGCTGGGGGTGTAGGGGCCACGCTACGTTCTTTCTATCTTTTTTACAAGAGCTGTCACTTTTGATAGTATCGGGGCATGCTGTACAGGGGCGGGAACCTCGAAGTGCGCCTGGGCGGGAGGACCTTCCACTGCGCCCTGGACGTCACCATGGCCTTCGTCGGGGGCAAATGGAAGACGGTGGTCCTGTGGTACCTGCGGGACAAGCCCCTGCGTTTCGGTGAGCTCCGGCGCAGGATCCCCGAGATCACGGAGAAGATGCTGTCCCTGCAGCTCAAGAAACTCGAGCGGGACGGCCTGGTGCTGAGGAAGGCCTACGCCGAAGTGCCGCCCAGGGTCGAATACGCGCTGACGGCCGAGGGCAAGACCCTCCGGCCGCTCCTAAGCGCGCTGGCCGCCTGGGGGAGGCGCAAAGGCAAGAAGGACGGGACGATCGTGAAGGGCCCGGCGGGGAGGGGCCCGAAAAAAATTCCCAGCCCATAAAGCCCGCCGTCCCGGCGCCCATAAAACGAAAGCCCCCGCCCTTGAAGGCGGGGGCTTTGTCTTTGCACGCCCTTCCCGGGCGCTAGAGGCCCGTTTTGGCCTTGACCAGGACGCTGGTGAGGTCCTCGTCGTCGTAGATAAGCTCCAGGCCCGCCCGGAACATCGGGTCCCCGGAGATCATGTTCTCGACCCCCATGGTCAGGTTGAAGGCCTGGGCGAAGGCGAAGGAGGCCCCCAGGTCCAGCTGGGGCACGTCGTTGCCGAAGTGGTAGGCGTCGAAGTTGACCTCCACCGGCAGCCAGGGCAGGGCCTCGCCCACGCGCCAATCCAGCCCCACGTCGGGGCTGCTGCGCTTGATGCCGCCCCGGAAGAAGACGGGGCTGTCGAGCACGCGCCAGGCCAGGACCGCGTTGTAGCCGATGTAGCCGCTGCCCAGGCTGTTGTCGTTGGCCGTGGTGCTGAGGCTCTCGTTGAAGTAGCTGATGCCGCCTTCGTAATAGCGGTCGTGGTTGGGGATGATGCGCAGGCTGGCGGTGGCGCCGTAGAGCTCGCCCTGGTACTTGTCGAGCCCCAGGCTGAGGTGCCAGCGCACGGCTTCGGCCTTCGCGGTCATCTCGTCGGCCCGGTTGATGAGGCGCTGGGCGCTGGCCACGGCGTGGTCCACGGCCGCCTTGGTGTTGGGGTCCAGCAGCTTGGTGTTGATGGTCGTCTGGATCTCGTCGATCCGGGACGCGGCCTTCTTCAGCTCGCGCACGGTGGCCACCATCTCGCGGTACAGCTCCTCGTTCTCGACCATCTGGCCCACCGTGCCGTGGCCGGCGCGGACCTGGCCCAGGAGCTCGTTGGTCTGGTCCAGCAGCTGCTTGACCTGGCCGGTGAGGCCGTTCATGCCCGCCAGCACGCTGTCGTAGGGCTTGGTGGGCAGCACGTCGCCGTCGGCGATCATGGGCTCGCCCTCGCGGCGCAGCTGGTCGGCCTTCAGCTCCACGAAGACGTCGCCCAGCAGGCCCATGGCCACGATGTCCATCCTGGTGTCCTTGGGCAGGAGGGGCACGATGTCGCTCTCGAAGCTGATCACGACCTTCAGGGGGGACTGGGGCATGTCGGGGATGATCTGGACGCTGTCCACGGATCCGATCTCCGTGCCCCTGAAGTACACCGGCGCGTTGCGCCGCAGTCCGTCGACCCGCTCGTAATAGCCGGTCACCTGGATCTTGTGGCTCAGGAAGCTGACCCCGCGCACGGGGAAGAAGAGCACCCACACGAGCAGGACGAAGCCCGCCAGGGCCAGGACGCCCACGCGGGCGTTCATTTTCGCCAGTTCCAAGCTTCGCTTCACAGGGGCTCTCCGCGGAAGAACTTCATAAGGGTGTTCTCAGGCATGGCCTTGAGCTCGGCGCTGGTTCCCTGCCAGAGGCGGCGTCCGTCGCGCAGGAGCAGGAAGTGGTCGCCCACGGCCCAGGCGTCCTCGAGGTTGTGCGTCACCAGGATGCTGGCGACGTCCTTTTCCCGCTTGATGTCGTTCATCACCGCGCAAAAATTCTCGCAGGAGGCGGGATCCAGGCCGGTGGTCGGCTCGTCGTAGAGGATCAGGTCCGGGCTGTAGATGATGGTTCGGGCCGCCGAGACGCGCCGGCGCATGCCCCCGGAGAGCTCGCTGGGCATCTTGTCGATGCAGTGCTCCAGGCCCACCAGCCGCAGGGTCTCGCGCACGCGGCGCTCGACCTCGGGCAGGTCGCGGGGGTTGTCCATGCCGTGTTCCAGCAGGTAGTAGCCCACGTTCTCGCCCACGGTCAGGCTGTCGAAGAGGGCCCCCTCCTGGAACACCATACCCATCTTCTTGCGCAGGTCGACCAGTTCCTCCCCGCGCTGGGCCGTCACGTCGCGGCCCTCGAAATGGATGGAGCCGCCGTCTATGTGGAAGAAGCCCATGAGCAGGCGCAGGATGGTGCTCTTGCCCGAGCCGGAGCCCCCCAGGATGACCAGGCTCTCCCCGCGCGAGACGGTGAAGGAGACCCCGGAGATCACCGGCACGCCCGGGTCGTAGGAGAAGTCCACGTCCCTGAAGTCGACCATGAGCCGGTCGTCGCGGAGGGGATGCTGCGCTTTCGGGGCGGCGGCTGGGCTCATGGCTAGATCCCGGTCCAGGCGATCATGACGATGCCCACCAGGGCGTTGACGATGAACAGCCAGATGCAGCAGGTGACCACGGTGGAGCTGACGGCGCGGCCCACCCCGCGCACGCCGCCCTCGGTGCGCAGGCCGTACCAGGTGGCGATGACCGAGATCATCCAGCCGAAGACGAAGGGCTTCACCAGGGTGGAGCTGACGTGGCGGAAATAGACCGACATCTGGGCCTGGTACCAGAACATGCCGTTGCTGACCGTGCTGATGGCCCAGCCGCCCACCAGGACGCTCAGGTTGGTGAGCAGGACCAGGGGCAGGGCGGTCAGGGTCATGCCCCAGATGCGGGGGCTGGCCAGCTTGCGCTCGGCGTCCTGGCCCAGGGCCTCGATGGCCTCGACCTGCATGTTCACCTTCATGCTGCCGATCTCGGCGGCGAAGGCGGCCCCCACCCGGCCGATGAGCATGAGCGAGACCACCAGGGGGCCCAGCTCGCGGATGGTCGTCACGCCCAGCACCCGGCCGATGGTCATTTTCGCGCCGTATTCATCCAGTTCACTTTCCAGAAACAAAGTCTGGCTTAAGCCCGCAAAAAAGCCCGCGAACAGCACCACCGGCAGGGTTTGCCAGCCTATGAAATAGGCCTGCTCCACCAGCTCCACCGGGCGGATGGGGTGGCGGACGCCCTTGTAGGTGGCCCGCACCGCGAACGCGGCGAAGTCGCCCAGGGTCTCAAAAAAAGAATGTACACGCTTGAGCATCGATAGGATTATCCCAGCCCCGGGGGCGGCGGACAAGGGAAGGCGGAGGCGCCGGATTGGTGTATCCTGGGCCGGCCGGCCCCGCGCAGGGGCCGCTTGGGGTCAGGAGGGGTCGTATGGGGTTGTTTTTGGGGGGGCTGGCCTTGCTGGCGGCCGTGGGCCTGGGCTTTTGGCTGGGACAGCGGGCCTCGGCCCGGGTGGAGGCCGCGGCCAAGGAAACGGGCCTGGGCCTGCACAAGGAGCTGGAACGCCTGCGCCTGGACCAGGCCGGCCTGATCGAGCGGGCGGCGCGCTCCGAACAGGCGGCCATGGAGGCGCGCCTGAGGCTCACGCAGGACCAGGAGCGCCTGGACAAGCTGCGGGCGGAGATCGGCCTGGAGGCGGGCAGGGTGCTGGCTGAAAAAAGCGTGGAATTGCGCGCCGAGGCCGGCCGCCACTTCGAGGGCGTGGTGGCGCCCCTGCGCCAGAACCTGGAGGACCTCAAGGGCCTGGCCGACCGCATGCACCGCCAGGACTCGGAATCCAGGGCCGGCCTGGCGGAGCAGGTGCGCCTGCTGACGGAGTCCCACCGGACCTTCAATGAGCAGGCCAACACCCTGTCGCTGACCCTGAAGAGCAACACCCGGGCCCAGGGCGCCTGGGGCGAGGTGGTGCTGGCGCGGGTGCTGGAGGCCTCGGGCCTGCGGGAGGGGACGGAATACGTCCTGCAGGGCCGCGGCCTGAAGCTGAAGACCGAGGACGGCCGCAACCAGCTCCCCGACGCGGTCGTCTTCCTGCCCGAGGGCCGCCAGGTGGTGGTGGACGCCAAGGCCTCCCTGACCAGCTATTTCCGCTGGGTGGAGGCCAAAACCGAGGCCGAGCAGGCGCTGGAGGCGGCCGAGCTGGTGGCCTCCTTCAAGCGCCACATCAAGGGCCTGGGGGACAAGGACTACACCCAGCTGGAGGGCCTGCGCTCCCCGGAGTTCACCCTCATGTTCGTGCCCCTGGAGCCGGCCCTGAGCGTGGCCCTGCGGCAGGACCCCGGCCTTTTCGAGCAGTCCTGGGAGCGGCGCATCGTGGTGGTGGGCCCCAACACCCTGTTCTCGACCCTGAAGATGGTGGACCAGGTCTGGGGCCAGGAGCGCAGGAACAAAAACGCCGAGGAGATCGCCAAGCGCGGCGGCCTTCTCTACGACAAGATTTTCGGCTTCATCAAGGATTTCGCCGCGGCGCGCGACGCCATGAAAAACGCCCTGGGCCTGCAGATGGAAGCCCAAAACAAGCTGGTCGACGGGCGCGGCAGCATCGTGAGCCAGGCCGAGGAGATGAAACGCCTGGGGGCCAAGGCCAACAAGCAGCTCCCCGAAGCCTGGCTGGCCTCCGAAGGCGCGCGGGAGAGCCCGGCGGCGGAAGGGCCGGCAGAGAAGGACCTTTTTTCGTAGGCAAAAAAATAGGTCCCGGGCGCCGCGGCCCGGGACCTGGGTATCCCCGTTCTTCCGGAAAATTAGCGCCTTCTGATGAAATCCCTGATGGTCTGGGCGCTGTAGTCCAACATTTCCTTCGTGAGCCCGGGATAGGTGCCGGTCCAGAAGGTGTCGCGCATGATCCGGTCGGTGTTGGTCAGGGGCGCGGCCAGGCGGTAGTGGCGGCCCTTCATGTAGGGCTGGCGGGTCAGGTTGCCGCCGAAGAGCAGGCGCGTGCCGATCCTGGCCGCGTCGAGGTGCTTCAGGAGGTCGTAGCGCTTGAAGGATGCCCCTTCGCGGACGCTCATGGGGAAGCCGAACCAGGCCGGATCGCCGCCCTCGGTGGCCTCGGGCAGCACCAATTGGTCCTCCAGGTCCTTCAGCAGGCCCTTGAAGTAGCTGAAGTTCTCCCTGCGGCGGGCGCAAAAATCGTCCAGATGCCCGAGCTGGGCCAGCCCCACGGCCGCCTGCATGTCCGTGATCTTCAGGTTGTAGCCCAGGTGGGAGTAGATGTATTTGTGGTCGTAGCCCTCGGGCAGCTCCCCCAGGCTCCAGCCGTAGCGCTTGCCGCAGGTGTTGTCCTTGCCCGTGGCGCACCAGCAGTCCCGCCCCCAGTCGCGCAGGGACTCCACGGCCTTGCCCAGCAGGAGGTTGTCCGTGAACACCGCCCCGCCCTCGCCCATGGTGATGTGGTGGGCCGGATAGAAGCTCAGCGTGGCGAGGTCCCCGAAGGTCCCGAGCTTGCGCCCGCGCAGGGTGCCGCCCAGGGCGTCGCAGCAGTCCTCGATGAGCCAGAGGCCGCGCTTCTTGGCGATGGCCGCGATGGCCTCGGCGTCGAAGGGGTTGCCCAGGGTGTGGGCCATGAAGATGGCGCGCGTCTTTTCGGTGAGGGCGGCCTCGACCAGGCCGGGCAGGGTGTTGTAGGTGGGCAGCTCCACGTCCACGAAGACCGGCACGCAGCCGTAGAGCAGGATGGGGTTGAGCGTGGTGGGGAAGCCCGCCGCCACCGAGACCACCTCGTCGCCCGGCTTCAGGGCCCGGTCCCCAAGGAGATGGGAAGTCAGCGCGGCGAAGGCCAGCAGGTTGGCCGAGGAGCCGGAATTGACGGTGTAGAGCCGCTTCACGCCCAGGTAGCGGGAAAGGCGCTCCTCGAAGCTGTCGTTGAAGCGGCCGGTGGTCAGCCAGAAGTCCAGGGAGGCGTCCACCAGCGAGACCAGGTCCCCGGCGTCGAAGACGCGCCCGGAAACCGGGACCGCGCTCTTCCCCGGGACGAAGGCCTGGGCCGGGAATGCCTGGGCGTGGTATCCGGCGACGGCCTTGAGGATGTCCGCGCGCAGCGCTTCAGTCATGCCGTACCCCTGCGACGAAACTCCTGATGTCCTGGAGCGTGCGTTCCCTGGCCTTGCCGGGCTCCGTCAAATGCCCCTGGTACCAGCGGGCCGTGGCGCTCAGCGCCTCGTCCGTGCTGAAGAAGGGCTTCCAGCCCAGGGCCCGCATGGCCTTGCTGGGGTCCAGGCTCAGGTAGGCCGCCTCGTGCCCCAGGCGCGAGGCCGGGTCCACGCTGTAGGAGCCCTGGCCCATGATTTCGATGAACTTCCTGGTGATGGCCAGGACATTGTGCGCGGGGCTGGTGTCCTTGGGGCTGAAGTTGTAGGCCCCGGCCAGGGCGCCGGGATCCCGGTGCAGGAGCATCGCCAGGCGCAGGTAGCCGCCCAGGGCGTCGAGCACGTGCTGCCAGGGCCGCACCGCGTCGGGGTTCCTCAGGACCACCGGCCGCCGCAGGCCTATGGCCTCCACGATGTCGGGGATGATGCGGTGGGAGGCGAAGTCCCCCCCTCCGATCACGTTGCCCGCGCGGGCCGTGGCCAGGCCCACGCCGCGGGCCTCGAAGAAGGAGCGGCGGTAGGACGACACCGCCAGTTCGGCCATGGCCTTGCTGGAGGCGTAGGGGTCGCGGCCGCCCAACTCGTCGTTCTCGCGGTATGGCCAGGGCCACTCCTTGTTCTCGTAGCATTTGTCCGTGGTGACCACCACCACCGTCCGCACGCTGGGGGACAGGCGGCAGGCCTCCAGCAGGTGGACCGTGCCCATCACGTTGCTGCGGTAGGTCTCCACCGGGTCTTCGTAGGAGCGGATCACGATGGGCTGGGCGGCCAGGTGCAGGACGATCTCCGGCGCGGCCGAATCGAGGGCCGCGCGCAGCGCGCCCAGGTCGGCGACGTCGCCCTCCAGGGAGCGCACGGCCTGGCCCAGGCCGCTGAGCTTGAACAGGTTGCCGCGGACGTCCTCGGGGGCCAGGGAAAATCCCGTGACCTCGGCCCCCAATTCCTTCAGCATCCAGGCCATCCAGGCGCCCTTGAAGCCGCTGTGCCCGGTCAGGAAGACCTTTTTGCCGCCGTAAAAGCCCTTCAGCTCCATGTTTTCCACGGGGCCGCCCCTTTTTTCCACAGGTCTTCCAGCAGGTTCTTGTCGCGCAGGGTGTCCATGCACTGCCAGAAACCGTGGTGCTTGAAGGCCATGAGGTTGCCTTCGGACGAAAGGCGCTCCAGGGGCTCCTGCTCAAAGGACGTCGCGTCGTCGGCGATATAGTCCAGCACCTTGGGGCTGAGCGCGAAGTAGCCGCCGTTTATCTGCACATCGGCGTAGCGCTGTTTTTCCCGGAAACTCGTGACCACCCCCTTGGAATCTATGCCCAAGACGCCGAAGCGTTCGGTGGGAGTGACGGCGGTCAGGGTCGCCAGCCTGCCGTGGGCCTCGTGGTAGCGCACCAGGGCCGGCAGGTCCACGTCGGCCACTCCGTCGCCGTAGGTCATCAGGAAGGTCTGCTCATCCTTCAGGTATTTCCCCAGGCGCTTCAGGCGGCCGCCGGTCAGTGTGGAGAGGCCCGTGTCGACCAGGGTCACGTTCCAGGCTTCGGTGTAATTGTTGTGCCTCACCATGGTGTTTTCGCGCAGGTTGAACGTGATGTCGGACATGTGCAGGTGGTAGTCGGCGAAGTACTTCTTGATGATCTCGCCCTTGTAGCCGAGGCAGATGACGAAATCGTTGAACCCGAAGTTCGAATAGCTCTTCATGATGTGCCACAGGATCGGCTTGCCGCCGATCTCGATCATGGGCTTGGGCCGCAGGTCGGTCTCTTCGCTGATGCGGGTTCCAGCGCCGCCGGCAAGTATGACCACTTTCATGAGGAACCCCCGGGATTTAAGAAAACGTTTGGGGAACGGCGTACAGAACGGACTCGAAGCTGTTGAAACAGTGCTGCCGTATGAAAAATTTGTAGTCCGGGCACAGGGGCAGCAGTTCGAGGGGGATGCGCCAGAGGTCGTCCGGACGGTGGTAGAGGGACAGCGCCAGGAGGGGCCGGGAGGCCCTGATCAGGCGCGCCGCGCCCTTGATCGCGGCCAGCTCCGAACCCTCGATGTCCATCTTGATGAAGTCGATCCGGTGCCCCGGGATGACCTGGTCCAGGGCCACGGTGGAGAGGTGCGCCGTCCCCTCGTCGGAAAACGCGCTTCCCGTGGCGCCTTCGGCCTTGAAGGACAGGACTTGGTAGTCGTCCATCAGCCCCAAGGGCAGGCAGTGCACGGAGCCGGCCTGGCCCTCGACCGCGGCCACCAAGTCCTTGAAGTTCTTCGGGTCGGGTTCGAAGAGGTAGGCCGAGGCGGCCTTGCGGTGCTGGAGCAGCTCAAGGAAGGTGTCGCCGTTGTAGGCGCCGCCGTCCACGTAGTTCACCACCGGCGGCAAGGCCGCGAAGGTGATGTCGTTGAAGTATTGGCGGCCCGGATGCTGGAAGGACGCGAATTCCGTGTCCTTGCCCAGGCGGAAGGCCAGGGTGCGCAGGAAACAGCGGCGGCTCTCGTCGTCCTCGAGGCAATAATAGGCCCGCTCAAGGTCGGGCAGGCGGTCCGCGATGAAGCCCGGCGCGCTCAGCCAAAAACGCCATCCCAGGGCCTTTTCCAGCCCGGGATAGAGGTCCCAGGGCATGAAGAGATCCTTAAAACCGGCCGAACGGGCGAGGGCCTCCAGCTCATTGAAGGGGCTCACATGGTTGAAGATGCCGAAGGCGAGCTGGTCCTGCGCGCGGCCGCCGGAGAAATCGCTCCAGGTTTTCACGGGCAGGTCCGAGACCGTGGAGGCCGAGGGCTGGGATTGGATGAAGCCCTTCACCTGGAAGCCGGCCTTTTTCAGGCAGGCGCAGAGGTCCCTGCCGAAACCGCCCGCCCCGAAGATCCAAATGGGCCGCTTCGGATCGGGCCCCGGGGCGGGGTTGCGGGCGGCCGCTTCGCACAGCTGTTTGAAGGCCTTAAATTCGTCCGCGCCCGCCCGGCTCGCCTGGGAGGTCAAGCGCGGCCCTGGGAATAGGGGCTCTCGATGTCCACGATCTTCACCGCCGCGTTCTTGGGGACGTCGACGACCAGCTTCTCGCCGCGCATCAGCTCGCGGCAGGACATCTGGCCCTCCTGGAAGGGGATGGCCAGGTAGACATCGTTGCCGGTGAGGCGGTGCCCGGCCTTCAGGTCCTGCTTCGCGTAGACGCCGCGGATCAGCGTGTCGAGGTAGACGGTCTCCTTGGCCGGCGGTATGCGCTTCTGGGTCCCCGGCGCGCCGCACATCTCCTGCACCTTGTGGAAGGCCTTGAACCAGATGTCGATCTGGTGGGGCAATGAGTTGTACTTGGACTGGGGCTGGCCGTCGCCGTCGATGTCGATGTGCCGCTCGAAGGTCCGGGCCCCCTTGGCGTAGGCGATCATCAGGGACTGTTCCCAGTTGTGGTATTCGTGGCTGGAGAAACCGATGACGTTGTCGGGATAGCGGTCCCGCAGGAAGTCGACCTGGTTGATCTCCAGCTCGGCGTCCTCGGAAGGGTAGATGGAGACGCAATGGTTGACCGCCAGGGGGATGTTGCGGCGGTTGAAGAACTTCACCAGGTCGTCGATGTCCTTGAGGGTGGAGCCGCCGGTGGAGACGATGACGGGCTTCTTGGTCTCGGCGATCTTCTCGATCAGGAACCAGTCGTTGAGGTCGGAGCTGGCGATCTTGATGATGTCCAGGTTCAGCTTCACGCAGAAATCGACCGAGGCCTCGTCAAAGGGGGTCGCCATGGGGATGCAGCCCGCCTTGCGGATGGCGTCGACCATGACCGCGTAGTCGGCGTTGCTCATCTTGGTGTCCAGGGTCTTTTTGATGTAGCGGATGTCCGTGCGGTCCTTGAAGTCCTTGTGGATGAAATTGTCCACATCGCGGATCTGGAGCTTGATGGCGGCCTTGACCGAATTGAAGCGGACCACGCGGCTGTAGTCCTCGATGATCTTGAGGCCGCGGTCCAGCTTCCCCCAATGGTTGTTGGCGAGATCCAGGACAAAGAGTTCCTCAAACAGCTTATAGCCTTCGATCACGGTGTTCCTCCGAAACGCCAAAAATCGCCCTTGAAAGGGCCCTTTCGTGGGACTTCCCCAATCCATTTCTAACATTTTTGTTAAATTTTAACAAGGCGGCCCGGCTAGGGACGGATACGGGCCAAGAGCAAGGGAGGCATTTCCGATGGCTCCTTGACCGTGGCAAAGGCGCCCGCCGCGAGGAGCGCGGCTTTAGTTCCATAGCCCCACAAGACCCCAAGGCCTTGTACCCCGTTGCGGACGGCACCCACCATATCGTGCTCGCGGTCCCCGACCATGGTGACCGAAACGGCGTCCAGGCCCTCGGCGTCCAGCAGCAGGGCGATCAGCTCGGCCTTGTCGCTGTGCGAGCCGTCGAGCCCGCTGCCGTAGACCCCCTGCAGCAGGGCCTGGAGCCCGAAGTGCCGGACGATCTCGCGGGCGAAGACCGAGGGTTTGCTGGTGGCCACGAACACGGGAGCCCGGGATGCCAAGGCCTCCAAGGCCCGCTTCAGGCCGGGATACAGCTCGTTTTCATAGATCCCGAGGTCCTGGTAGCGTTCCCGATAATGGCCCAAGGCCGCCTGCACCTCGGTCCGCGAGCCCAGCAACTTGGCCAGCGAATCCTGCAAGGGCGGGCCCACGCACCAGTCGAGGTCCTCGGCGGCGGGCAGGGGCCGCTCAAGCCGTTCCATGGCGTAGCGGATGCTGCGGATGATGCCCGGCTTGGAGTCGCAGATCGTTCCGTCCAGGTCGAACAAAAAGGCCGGGCCCCGGGCCACCGCTATTCCTCTAGGATCGGGATGATCATGTTGGCCTTGAATTCCTCCCGGTCCAGCAGGGGGGAGAGGTCCTCGAGGGGCTTGGACACCATGCGCCCGTCCGGCAGGCGCGCGGAGGAGAGTTTGGGCTCGAAGGCGTAGTCGTCCGGGAGCAGGACCTCGCACAGCACGGGCCCCGGATGCGCCAGCACCGCCGCGATCTTGGCGTCCGCCTGCCCGAGCTCTGCGATCAGCTCGGTGTGCAGCCCGAAGGCCGCGGCCAATTTCCTGAAGTCCGGGAAACCCACGCCCGAATCGGCGTCCACGCCCACCCAGCGGCTGTTGAAATAGGCCCCCTGGGTCTGGCGTATGGAGATGTAGCCGCGGTTGTTGAGAAGGAAAATCTTCACCGGCAGCTTCTGGTAGGCGAGGGTCTCCAGCTCCTGGAGGTTGAGCATGATGCTGCCGTCGCCGGCCAGGCAGGCCACCGGCCCACGGCCCAGGGCGAAGGAGGCGCCGATGGCGGCCGGCAGGTCGTAGCCCATGCTCGCGCAGCCGGAATTCCACAGCCAGCGCTGGCCGGCCTTGATGTCGGCGGCCTGGAAGGGCGCCACCGAGGCCGTGCCGTCGCCTCCGACCACCACGTCCCCCTCCCTCAAGGCCAGGCTGAGGCGCTGGATGAAGGTGTAGGGGTCCAGGCCGCGCGTGGGGGCCTTGGCCAGCGTCCCCGTGGGGAAGCGCCGCTTCCGCTCCATAGACCAGGCGTGCCACTCGGACCAGTCCGGCAGGGCTTTGCCGCGGCACAAATCCGCGAGCCCCTTGATGAAGGCGCCGGCGTCCATCTGCACGGGGAGGTCCGGAACCAGGGTGTGCTTCTTCAATTCGCAGGGATCGATGTCCACCACGACCTTTTTGGCCGCGCGGGCGTAGGAGCCCCAGGAATAGCTGATCTGGCGGATGTTGTTGCGCGAACCGATGGACAGCAGCAGGTCGCAGTTCTGCAGCACGAAATTCCCGGCCCGGCCGCCGATCGTGCCGATGCGGCCGACATAGTGGGGATGCCCCGAGGCGATCAGGTCCGCGCCGTTGAAGCTGCCCAGCACCGGGATCCCGAGTTTCTCGACCAGCTCCAAAAAGCCCTTCTGCGCCTTGGCGATGCGGATGCCGTGGCCGGCCAGGATGACGGGGCGCTTGGCGCCCACCAGCAGCTTGAACGCGGCCTCCAGGGCCGCCGCGCCGTCGCCGGAAACCGCGTCCTCGGCCGGGTCGTAGTCCGCCATGTCGCTTTCGCTCACCAGCGCGCCCTGGATGTCCAAGGGCACGTCGAGCCACACCGGCCCGGGCCGACCCGTGGTGGCGAGATGCACGGCCTTGTCCACCAGGCGCCGGGTCTGCTTGGGGTCGCGCAGGGTCGCGGCGAATTTCGTGAGGGGGGCGACGATCCTGGTGATGTCGACCTCCTGGTCCCCCAGCTGGCGCAGGGCCAGGTCCGGCTGGGAATGGATCGAGGTCTCCATCTTTATCTGGCCGGACACATAGAGGACCGGGACCGAATCCGTCCACTGGCCCAGCAGGCCGGTCAGGGTGTTCGTGCCGCCCGGGCCGGAGGTGACGTTGACGAATGCCATGCGCCCTGAGATGCGTGCGTAGCCCTCCGCGGCGATGGCGCAGGCCTGCTCGTGGTGCATGCACACGGTCTCCAGCCCCGCCTGGCTGCCGAGGGCGTCGTTCAGATGCATGGCCCCGCCGCCGGTGATGAGGAAGACGTGGGTGACGCCGTGCCTCTCCGCCAGGCGCCGGGCGATGTAGTCCGCCACCTTAACCTTGTCATTTGTCATGCAAAAGCTCCTCCCGGCGGATCAGCTCGGGGTGCTGGGCGTACCAGGCGTAGAGTTCTTTGAGGGATTTTTCGATGGGGGTGGGGGCGAAGGCCGGGAATTCCGCCTTGAGGCGGGCGTTGTCGCCTGAGTACTCCGGCCCCTGGCCCGGCGTCCTGACCACGATTGGCAGGTCCTTGCCAGAGAGGGCCAGTATCCTGTGGGCCAGGTCCAGCAGGGAGGCCGTCTCGTCCGGGGTGACATTGTAGGCGTGGTGGGCCGGCCGGCCGGCCAAAAAATGTTCCAGCACGGGCATGAGGTCGTCGATGTAGAGGTAATCGAAGCGCCGGTCCTGGTTCATGGTCAGGGGCAGGCCGGCCAGGCACTTGCACATCATGTTCGAGATGAAGCGGATGGCGTAGTCCTCGTACTTTCCGAAAAGCCCGAAGATGCGCAGGTCCACAATGTTCTCGGAGCCCTCAATGCGCTTCTCGCACACGTACCTGAAGAAGCCGGCGTCCTCGTCGGGCACGTGGACCCCGAAGTAGTCCTCGGACATGCGGGGTCGGTAGTGCTTCGGGTCGTAGACGGACCCCGAGCCCATCACGATCATGCGCCCCACCTCGCCGGCGTGCCGCTCGAGGTTGAAGAACTGGCGGACGTTGTCGTAGAAGAGGGCGCTGAAATCCTTGGCGTTGCGGTGCCCGGGCTTCACGGCGGAATGGACGATGGCGTCGAAGCTCCGGCCGCGGAAGAACGAGTCCACGGCGGCGCTGTCGCACAGGTCCAGCTCGCCGTGGCCGGGGCTGACGAATTCGTACTTGTCCCTGAGCCCCGACTCCAGGATGTTCCGCCCGACGAATCCGCTGCCGCCGGTGAGCAGCACCCTGGGCCTGGCCATCAGAAATTGATCCTTTCGCTTTCCACGACCCTGGGCCGCTTCAACACCTGCGTATGTATGTTTCCGAGGTACTCGCCGAGGATGCCGATGAAGAAGAGCTGCACCGAGGCGATGAAGAAGAAGCCGATCACCAGGGGCGCGACCCCCAATGAAAACTGTTGCCAAAAGAGCAGCTTGTAGGCCAGGTAGCCGCTGGCGGTGAGGAAACACAGGGCCGACAGCACGAAGCCCAGCATGGCCGCGAGGCGCAGCGGCACCTTCGAATGCGTGGTGATGCCGAGCATGGCCATGTCGTAGAGCGTGCCGAAGTTGTTCTTGGTGATGCCCCGGCGCCGGCTCGGCTGGGTGTAAGGGATCAGGGCGGGCTTGAACCCGAGGTCGGAGATGAGCCCCCTGAAGTAGGGGTAGGGGTCGTCGAGGCCGCGCAGGGTATCGATGACCTTCTTGTCGTACAGGCCGAAGCCGGTGAAGTTCGGGATGAGTTTGACGTCCGCCAACCCGGTGATGATCCAGTAATAGATGCGGCGCAGGGTGAAGAAGGCCAGCGACTCCTCGCTGTTGGCCTTGATCATGGCCACGATCTTGTAGCCCTGCTCCCACTGCTCGATCAGGCCCGGGATCAGTTCCGGGGGGTCCTGGAAGTCCGCGACCAGGGCGATCACGGCCTCCCCTTTCGCCTGCATCAGGGCGTGGAAGGGCGAACGGATATGCCCGAAATTGCGGGTGTTGACGATCACCTTGACGTTCTTGTCGCGGGCGGCGATGGCGCGCAGCACGGCCACGGTCGAATCCGTGGAGCAGTTGTCGATGAAGATATGCTCGTAACGGTACCGTTTGAGGGACGCGAACACCTGTTTCACGGCCTCATACAGGGCCTCAACGTTGTCCTCTTCGTTGTAGCAGGCCGTAACGACGCTGAGTTTCTTTTTCAACGGACACCAGAGTCAAGGATTTGGGACCGGCCCGCGCGCGACCACCTGGGGGCCGTCTCGTCCGGGGCACTGCGGGAACCCTCAAGGCGGGCTCAAGACCTCCAACGGCAGGGTCTGGGCTTCCTGTCCGGCATAGCTCCAAACCGGCCTCAGAACCTGGCTGTAGTATGGCGCGGTGCTCAACTGGGCCTGGTCGATCTCCAGGAGGTGCTGCCCCTGCGCCAGGTGCACCGGCCTCCCCAGAAAGCCTCGGCGCTCCGGATCGTCGGGATACCAGGTGATGCCCGCGCCGGGGCAGCTGGAGCAGTAGGGCAGCTTGTTGGCCGGGTCCAAGGGATCGCGCTCATAGACCTTCTTCCCGTCGACCAGCAGCTTGGTGTAGATGGAGGCGCTGGCTCCGAAGGCGTAATCGCCGTCCCGGGGAATGGCGAGGCGGGCCCGAATCTGCAGGCGGTAAGGCGCGTTGAAGCCCCCGCCGAAGGCGTCGGCCTGCCAGAACCACGGGTCGTCCGTGGTGAAGGTCTCGGAGCCCAGGCCCGTCCAGCCGCTCCGGGACCGTTCATAGGAGGCGAAGATCTGGCGATAGAGGGGATCCTCCTGGTTCAAACCCCGGACCTGATCCCGGTCCCAACCGCGCGGTGGGGCCAGTTGCTGCAGGGTCACCTTGAACTGGGGTCGCCGGGCATACTGCTCGACCTTGGCCGGATCCAGGCCACGGATGCGCAGGAGGCGGGCGAAGCGGTAGGGATGCTTGGCCATGCCGGTGTAGGCCAGCGGCCCCAGGGAGGACACGGGAACGCGCACCTCCGACACGACCTCAGCGCCGATCGCCCTTAACCCGGGCTCAAGATGGTCATAAAAAGGAACCAGGAGCACCCATACGTCTTCGGGGGGCCCGCCGGGCCTGGCGGAATTCTTCAGCGCCCACCTCAGGGCGTCCACGAATCCCCCTCCCGTGGAAACTCCGTCCGCCTGCCTTTTGTACCAGTAGACGTTTATGCCTCGCTCCATGGCGGCGGCCTGCATCGAAAGCGCCACCCCCCACCAGTCGTTGGTGTCGGGCTGGTAGAAGGAATCGTCCGTGGGATGCCAGGTGGAGATGAGCAGCCCCTCCGGGCCGACCGCCGCGCGCACCGCGCGGAACATCTCCGTGGTCGGGGGCTGTCCGTTCATCATCATGCCGGGATCGCGCTGATTGCGGACGAAGTAGTCCCGCCACGAGGCGGCTCCGTAGCCGGCGGCGGCTGCGATCCCCAATGCCGCCAGGATGAGGCCGGCCACCCGGGCCTTGCCCAGCCATGCGCGGGCCACCCGCGCCACCGTGTCCGAGCCGATCGCGGCCAGCAACAAGGTGGGCGGCAGAACCATGATGGTGCGCCGGTCGCTTGGGAAGCTGGGGTCGGCGGCGGCGGCGGGAAGGATCCCGATGAACCACCAATAAAGCATGAACGCATAAAAGACGTTGCGGAAACGGGCCAAAGCCACGCAGGCGCCCAGCACCGCCAGGGAGAAAAGCCAGGGGTGGACCGTCGGATAGATGGTGGGAAAGTAGCCCACGCAGTACGCCGGTCCGGTCTGGGTCAACATGCCCATCCTCGCCGGAAACTGGGAGAGGACCCTGGCCAGAGTTTCGTTCATCCTCCCCAGCAGGCCAGCGGGCGCCAGCGCGCCGGCCTGGATGGGCTGATTGAAGGCGGCGAAATAGGAGTAGGAAGCCCCCGGGCTGGTCGCCAGCCATAGCAGCACCGGCGCGATGCCCACGGCGAAACCCAGTGCCAGCGGGGGCACCGATCCGCCCAAGGCCGGGCGGGCATCCTTCCTGGAGATCCACGCCAATACATAGAGCCACGGCACCAGCGCCAGCATCACCCTGGCGGCGGGGTAGACGTTGAAGCAGAAAGCCCACAGCAGACCCGCGCAGGCGAAGCGCCAGGCCCCGCCCTTGCGCAGGGCGACCGCCAGCATCGCCAGGCACCCGACCACCATCAACATGGTTTCGGTCATGAAGTAGGGCGCCCGCGCCACGGTCACCGGCCAAAGGCTGACCGCCCAGAAAAAGGCCGCCGCCATGCCGGCCCAAGCCCCAAGCGTTTCCTTGCCCATGCGGTAAAACAGGCCCGTCATGGCGATGCTGACCAGAATGCCTTCCAGCCGAAAGGCCAAGATGCTGCAGCCGAAGGCCTTGACCCCGGCCATAATCATGTAGAACGGCATGATGCCGTCGCCGCCCGCCGGATCGTTGTAATAAGTCGGTCTGAGGCCGTCCACGAGCTGCCAAACCTCGTTCCAGATCAGACTTTCGTCCCTGGAGGTCAGCCCCACCGGGATGGCCCCGGCCCGGTAGAGCCGAAACAGGGCGCCGACGGCGACCAGCGCGAACAGCAGCGCGGCACCCAGGCGGCTTGGGATCGCCGGAAGCGGTTCGAGAACTGCGACGCGCCAGACCAGGGCGGAGCCGGCCATCCACAGCGCCATCGCCGGGAGCTGCCCACTGATCCCCTCCTGGGCTGCACGCCAGGCGCAGTAGAGGCCGAGGCAGCCCCAGACAGCCTGCGTCCATCTGCCCGAAAACTGCGGGTCCTCGGGCTGGGAAAACACCGGCCCTTTAGGATAAAACCGGATCAGTCCCAGGCATCCCACCGCGCCCGCCATAAGGATGCAGGTTGGGAGCAAAAGCTCGTATTTTCCCCACACCAGCCACAGCAGGGCGGCATAGACGAGCCAAACAACCGTACCTGAAACCAGGGCTTTCTTCGATTGCTCCAAGCGCTACTCCCTCCCGAACGCGATACCCACCAAAAGGCTGCCGACCCCGAGCAAGGCCAGACCCAAAAAAGCCGAACTGGGGTAGAGCACTGAGTAGCCGAACCAGCACAAAAAGGCCCCGTCTAATCCCTTGGTCCAGTCGATCTGCTGCACCCTTCTATCCATGCAAAAGCCCCTTTTCTGCTGCTCCAATCCATGCAATCAAGATGGTATTCAAAAAAACGGAACGGCCATAGCGATTTCCGAAACGGCTTTTAAATGTACCTGAAACTATGGAATAATTCTACTATTGGTCCACTGCCAAGCGCGCCGCAGCTGTCCGCTCGAGTCGTCGATGAGTCCTGATCTGCCTGCGCTTATCCGCCGCGCCCAAGCCCGCCTCCTGGAGATGCATTTCAACGCCAAAATCGGGCACATCGGCGGCAACCTTTCTTCCCTCGATGCCCTCCTGGTACTGCACCACTCCATTTTAGGCGAAGACGATGTTTTCGTGCTCTCCAAGGGCCACGGGGCAGGCGCACTCTACGTGGCGCTCTGGTCCAAGGGAGCCATCAGCGATGACCAGCTCAACCAGTTCCACCAGGATGGGGTCAAGCTGGCAGGACACCCCTCGGCGGGCTGGCATCCGGAAATCCGTTTCGCCACGGGCAGCCTGGGCCACGGGCTGGGGCTGGCCGCCGGGACGGCCCTCTCCAGGAAACTGCAGGGCCGGCCGGGAAGGATCTTCTGCCTGATGTCCGATGGCGAGTGGCAGGAGGGATCCGTCTGGGAGAGCCTCATCTTCACGGCCCACCACCGTCTGGACAATCTGACCGTATTGATCGACCTCAACGGCCTGCAGGGATTCGGCAGCACGCGGGAAGTGGCCTCCATGCAGGATCTGCAGTCCCGCATCCAATCCTTCCAGGTGGACACAGAAACCGTGGACGGCCATGATCCCCAGGCCCTTCTCGGGTCGCTCCAGCGCTCCTCGTCGCGCCCCAGATTTTTGCTGATGAAAACCGTCAAGGGCCACGGCGTCTCGTTCATGGAGAACAGGATGGAATGGCATTACCTGCCCCTGGACGAAAGCCATTATCGGGCGGCCTTGCGGGAACTGGACGCATGAGGGACGCATTCTGCCAGGGCATGGTGGAGCTGAACGCCGCGCGGCCCTACATCTTTTTGACCGGTGACCTGGGTTTCAAGGCATTGGAGCCCCTGCGGGAGACCCTGGGCGCACGCTTCATCAATGCCGGCGTGGCCGAACAGAATATGGTGTCGGTGGCCGCGGGTCTGGCAGCGGACGGCCAAAGCGTCTGGGTCTACAGCATCGCCCCCTTCCTTTACGCCCGGCCCTTCGAACAGATCCGCAATGACGTCTGCATGCACGATCTGGACGTCAAGCTGGTGGGAAATGGAGGCGGCTACGGCTACGGATCCATGGGTGCGACTCACCACGCCTTGGAGGACTACGGCATCCTGCTGACCCTGCGCCACATGCGGGCCTATGTCCCCGCCTTCGACGAGGACGTGCCGGCGGTGCTACGGTCCATGGCGGCGCGCCCACACCCGTCCTACCTTCGTCTCGGCCGGGGGGAAAAGCCCGCCGGCGCGGCGGTTCCGGCCTACGCCCCCTGGCGCATGCTGCTTGACGGAGGCGGTCCGGTGCTCATAGGGGTGGGTCCCCTGGTGGGCGCCTTGTGGGCGGCCTGCACGTCCCTGCCTCTTGTGCAAAGGCCCCAAATCTGGGTCTGGTCCGAACTTCCCCTGGACAGCCCTCCGCCCCAGTCTCTGTTGGCCTCCCTGGAAAAAAGGGGGCGGCTGGCGGTGCTTGAGGAGCACGTGGCGCAGGGCGGAGCAGGGCAGATGCTGGCCGCGTGGCTGTTGAAGGCGGGGGTGGCTGTGCGGAGCTTCGACCACTTCAGCGCCCAAGGCTATCCTTCAGGAAACTACGGTTCCCAACAATTCCACAGATTGGAATCCGGACTGGATCCCAAATCCGTGCTCCGCACGCTCGGCGTGCCGCTTCCGTGACGCAAAACCTGGAACAGAGCATCCGCCTCCTGCCCGGCCCGATCCTGGTGCTGGGCGCGAGCGGCTTCGTGGGCGCCAACCTGATGCGCAAGCTCATGGCCGTGCGCGAGGACGTCTACGGGACCTCGTCCAGGACCGCGCCCTGGCGCCTGGAAGGCCTGCCGGAGCAGCGGATCGTGGCGGCGGACCTTCTGGTGGAACGCAATCTGGTCACGCTCATCGACCGGATCCGTCCGCGCACCGTTTTCGATTGCGTCGCCTACGGCGCCTATTCTTTTGAGAAGGAAAACGGGCTCATCTTCAGGACCAACGTTGATTACGTGGTCCGCCTCGTGCAGGAACTGGTGAAGGTCGGCGTGTCCTGTTACATCCACGCCGGCAGTTCCTCGGAATATGGCGACGCCGCGGCGGGGCCGAAGGAGGAGAGCCACCTGAAGCCGGACAGCGCCTACGCCGCGTCCAAGGCGGCGGCCTCGCAGTACCTTTATTACATGGGCAAAAAGCACGGCTTTCCCTGCGCCAACCTGCGGCTGTACTCGGTCTACGGCCCCTGGGAGGACGCCTCCCGTTTCATCCCCGCGATCGTCATGAACGGCATGAAAGGCGCCTACCCGCCCCTGGTCGATCCCTCCGTCTCCCGGGATTTCGTCTTCGTCGACGACGTCACCGAAGCTTTCATTCTCTCGGCTTTGGAGCTGAAACCCGAGCATTACGGAGATTCCTACAACATCGGCAGCGGCATCAAGACCACGGTGGGCGACCTGGCCCTCATGGCCAAAGGCCTGTTCAAACTGAACGCCGAGCCGTCCTTCGGCACCATGCCCAAGCGCCATTGGGATCATGCCGACTGGTACGCGGATCCCTCAAAGGCGCGGCGCGTACTGGGCTGGCGGGCCCGCACCTCCTTGGACGAGGGCCTGGCCAAGACCGCCGAGTGGATGCGGGGCCTGCGCGACCTCGACGTCTACCGCGGAGCGTCCAAGCAATTCGGCAAGGACACCGTCTACAGCGTTTCAGCGGTGGTGGCCTGCGCGAACGCGCCGGAGCCCCTGGAGGACCTCTACCGGCGCCTGAAGGCGGTGCTCGAGCGCCTGAACATCCAGCACGAGATCATCCTGGTGAACGACGGGGCCGGCGAGGCCGTGGAACGCTGCATCCAGGAGCTCAGCGCCCAGGACCGGGACGTGCTCGGGCTGACCCACTCACGCCCCTTCGGCACCCAGGCGGCCTTCCGCAGCGGCATGCAGGCATCGACAAAGAACGCCTGCGTGCTGATCAGCGGCGACGGTCAGGAGCCCCCCGAACTGATCGAGGCCTTCGTGACCCAATGGAAGGCCGGCTTCGAGGTGGTATATGGCAGGCCTTCCCAGCTCGGCCAGCCGTTCCTGGCGCGCGCTGCCTACGGGCTGTTTTACCGCGTTTTCGACCGCTTCTCCTACATTCGCATGCCCCACGACGCCGGCGACTTCGGCCTGATGGACAGGCGCGTGGTGCAAAGCCTCCTGCGCTTCCCGGAACGGGACCTTTTCATCCGCGGCGTACGGGCCTTTGCCGGATTCAAACAGATCGGGGTCGACTACGAGCGCAGCCAGCCACGCGGACTCCTGGCGCGGCTGTTCAAGAACCTGGGCCGCGCGAAACGCGGCCTCCTGGGCTTCAGCACGGCCCCCCTCAGCATGCTTAGCGCCGCGGGCATGGCGCTGTTCCTGATGTCGGTGCTCCTGGGGCTATTCCAATTGCTGCTCAAGGTGTTTGAGCCCGCCAGCACGCCGCGCGGCGTCGCCACCACGCTTTTGGTGATCACGTTCTTCGGGTCTCTGAACCTCCTGGGCATCAGCGTGCTGGGCGAATACCTGGCCACCATCTTCGAGGAGGTCAAACAGCGGCCCCACTCGATCTTGAGCCATGTCGTGCGCGACGGCGAGGTGCGCTCCTCCTCCTCGAACGTGGACACGGTCCTCGGGAACCCGGGCGGGGGGGCATGAAGCGGTCCTTCGTCTCGGTGGTCCTGCCGGTCTACAACCAGGCGGACCACATAGGCCCCGTGGTGGAGGCCTATGTCCGGTGGCTGGGCCAGCTGTCCGCGCGCTGGGAACTGCTGCTGGTGGTCAACGGCTCCAGGGACGCCTCCGAGGCCGTCTGCCGAGCGGCGGCGCGGCGCCACGAGGGCGTCAAGGTGCTGGTTTCCGGCCCGGGCGGATGGGGCCTGGCGGTGCGCATGGGGCTGGAGGCCGCCCGGGGCGACCTCCTGTGCTACACCAACACCGCCCGCACCTCCCCCCAGGACCTCTGCGGGGTCCTGCTCCTGGGCATCCTGAATCCCGACAAAGTGGTCAAGGCCCGGCGCGAAGTGCGCGGCGATCCCCTGCGCAAGCTCGGTTCCTGGCTGTACAACCTGGAGTGCCGCCTGTTCCTCGGCACCCGCACACGGGACGTGAACGGCACCCCCAAAGTCTTTCCCCGCGCCTTCGCCCCCCTGCTGGCCCTGCGGGAAAACGGCGACCTGATCGACGCGGAATTCAATGCCGTGTGCGCGGCCCAAGGCTATCCCGTGCTGGAGCTTCCGCTCTTCGCCCAGGTCCGCCACGGCGGACGCTCCACCACCCGCTTGAGTTCGGCCTGGCGCATGTACCGCGGAGCGTGGCGTCTGCGCGCCCGCCTGTCGGGGCGTCCATGAAAGCGAAGCTCGGGGATCCTTGGGAAGTCCAGCAGCGGCAATGGCGCGATCCGGCCCAAGTGGCAGCGCAATGGGAGGAGGCCGGGAACCTGGATCCGCGACTCCTGGAATGCGAAGTCGAGGGCCCCTTCTGGAGAACGCTGGCCGCGGCCGGGGTCACGGTGCTGTTGACCCGCGAATACGAGCACCTGGTGGTGGCCCTGGGCGCACCCCGGGGCAGGCCGCGCATCAGCTACCTGCGCCTGCCCCATCCCTCCGGCCTGGCCGTGGACAGGAAACGGGGGATCGTGCATGTGGCCAGCACCCGCAACCCAAACCAGGTCTATGACCTCGCGCCCGCGTCCGGTATGCAGGCCCGTTTGGACAGCCCCCGGGGCGGGTCCCCTGGCCCGGTCCTTCTGCCTCGGCGCGTCCGCTTCTATCCGGGCTCCTGCTATTTCCACGATCTCGCCCTGATCCAGGGGCGGCTCCACGCCAACGCTGTGGGCCACAACGCGGTCGTGCGCCTGCCCGACGAAGGCGGATTCAAGCGCGTCTGGTGGCCGCGCTGCATCGACCGCGAAAACGGCCCACTGTTCGGGCGCAACCACCTTCAACTCAATTCCATCGCTGCGGGGCCGGATCTGGCGGGCTCCTTTTTCTCCGCCTCATCCGGCATGATCCGGGGAACCCGGCCCGGGGACATCAAATTTCCGGTCGACGGGACCGGGGTCATCTTCTCCGGGCGCACCCGGGAGGTGCTGGCCAGCGGGCTGACCCGGCCGCATTCGGCCCGCCTGCGCCACGGGCGCCTATGGGTGGACAACAGCGGCTACGGCGAAGTCGGCGTCATCCGTGACGGACGGCTGGAGGTGTTGCGCCGGCTCCCCGGCTGGACCCGGGGCCTGGGTTTCTGGGGCGGCCTGGCATTGGTGGGAACTTCCCGGGTGATCCCGCGCTTCCGCGCTTACGCGCCGGGTTTGGACGTGGACGCCAGCCGTTGCGGCCTACACCTGCTCGACGCCAAGGACGGGCGCAGCCTGGGCAGCCTGTATTGGCCCTACGGCAACCAGATTTTCGCCATCGAAGCGGTGCCGGAAAGTTTCACCACCGGCCTGCCCTTCGACGCCCAAAGGCCGGATCCCGAGGCCGCGAAGCGCCTTTTTTACGCCTATCAGGCGTGAGAACCCGGGGCCCTCTGGCCATACATTTTAGGCTTTTTCGGGACCGGACTATCGTCCACAATGCACGGTCCTCTACTGGGAGAAGAGAAAAATGGGCAATGAATTCAAGCTGCTGATGATCGGCGCCATGTACGAGAACGGCGGGAACACCACCCACCGCTTTCTGGACGGGCATCCCCAACTCTACGTGTATCCCTTCGAATCGCAGCCGGGGACAAAGTATGTTCTCGACCACCTATCCTCGATGTTTCCCGTGAAATATCGCTGGCCGGTGTTCGACCTCGACGCCACCCCCTACCAGGACTACAAGGCCATCATCGACGAGGAAGGCAAGGTCCGTTCCAGGACCCCCTATGTCAGCAAATTCCGCGACAAGCCCTTCGACATGAACGACGACGAACGCTGCCGCATCTACCAGGAATACATCGCCAAGTCCGGCCGCTCGCGGGGCAAGAACATGGCCGCTTTTTTCAGCGCCACCTTCGACGCTTGGAAGGATTACAAGCGTTCGGGCCGGGAGGTTTTCCATGTGGGCTACAGCCCCATCATAGGGGTGGACGGTGACAAGATTTTAAGGGATCTGCCCACCAGCCACGTCCTGCATGTGGTCCGCAATCCCTGGTCGGCGTACGCCGACACCAAGAAGCGTCCCGTGCCCCTCGGCCTCGAACACTACATGCTCGGCTGGACGCTCAACCAGCAGCATGCCCTGCGCTTCCAAAAACAGTTCCCGGACCGCTTCCACATCGTGCGGGCGGAGGACGTGATGGCGGACTCCTACAAGACCCTGGGTGGGCTGCTGGAAAAACTCGGCCTGGAAAAGGCGGAATCCCTGCGCAAACCCTCCTGGAACGGCGAGGAAATGAAGGAGGTCTATCCCTGGGGAACGATCCGCACGCCCACCCCGGAGGCCAACCTCAAGACGGCTGAGGAACTGAACAAGGAAGAACGCGAATTCATCCGTTCTTACACCGAAGTGTATCAGGAGGCATTCGGATACAGAAATTTCGTCTAGGACGCGGGACGTCGGGCCCGAAAGGAACTCGGTCCCCTGCATCTCATCCCGCGGTGGCTGCCGGCCTCCATGGTGCCTATCCAAAACAAGAAAGCCGCCCTGTTCGGGCGGCTTTCTTGTTTTAGGGAAAACAGAGGTGCACCGGGGCCGGGCGGCCCGGACTAGATCGGCTTGTACTTACTGATCTCGTCGCCGGTGAAAATATAAAGGCATCCGTCATGCCCGGCACGGATAATGGGGGCGCCCTTGATATCCAGGTAACCCTTATTCCGACCCTGGGCGTCCACGACGATGACGACCCCCGACTGCTCGCACGGCACATAAAGCATGTTGTTCATCATGGCGGGGCGACGATTGGTGGGCGCGCCGCACAGGCCTGAAAGCGTCTTCTCGCCCTTGCCGACGTCATCCACCATCCTGATACAGCCGTTGTAGATGTCCGTTACGACAACGCGATCCCCGGCCTCAGAAACGTCGTAGGCGAAACCCTGCGCGGTGTAGTTCGTCTTATCGATGCGCCGTTTTCCCAATACTTCCCCGCTGGGCGATACCTTATAAAGGGTCTGGCCCGCCACATCGCTCACAAACAAGGCCCGGCTCGAGTTGGACCAGGTCATGCCCAACAAGCGGACCGCCCCGGGAACGTTGAAGCCGCCCGCCGGCGTGAAATCCCTATGGTAGCGACTGATGTAGTTATTGTCCGAATCGGTCACGTAGATAGAATTTCCGTTGCAGGCCATGGCCTCATTCGGTCCGGCACCGATGGCCGCGGTGTGCGATAGATCACCGTTCACATAATCTTCCAAGCCGTCTCCAGCAAGGACGATCACCTCGCCCCCTGCGCTAACCCAGAAATCGCTGGTATCGGCCCGCACGTCGAAGCTCGAGATTTTTTTCAGGTCCAGGACCCCGCCCCATTCCGGCGGAATCGGCGCTGCGGTGAAGGCCGATGCAGGTGCGGCCGCGGCGCCTGGAGCGGCAGGCTCCGACGTGTGGTGGTGCACATAAAAGTAGGCGCCGATAGCCAGCACGACAACAGCCAGGCGGATGCGCAGACCCATATTCTTGGAAGGAACCTTGGCGGGAATCGGCTCGGGTTGGGGCGGAACTGGAATCTTCATCGGGATTTCTTCAGTATGGCGGGCTGGGACGCGACGTTTTTTCTTTTTAGCGGGTGTTGCCATATTTCCTCCGGTCATTTTGGCGCCCTGCGAAAACGGAATTATAAGAGATGCCCTCCAACAAGACAAGCGAAGCAGCCCCTAAAAATCCCCAAAGCGCCCGCCGGCCATGTCCCACACAGTGGGACATCAGCTCTCGGCCGCGAATCATTTCTTCTTCACTTCATTTCCCTGCGTTTTTCGCATATTATTTTTTAAGTTCCAACCCAGGAGCGCCATGGTCGCCGGAAAATCCACCCCCAAGACCTCAAATTTGGAACTTGTGCTTACTGCGATCCCCGGCGAAACGGATTTGCCGAGGCGAATCGATTCCGTACGTGGCGCCGCCGCCCGCGCGGGACTCAAGGCGGACATGGCCCTTGTTTCTGAAACAATGCCCGCCGGACTTTCAGGCATACGCCACATTTCGGCTCCCCCCGGACACAACAGCCAGGCCGCTTTGCTGCTGGCTTCCGCCGAATCCAAGGCCCAGCGCCTGCTTTTTTTGCCGGGACCCAGGTGCCCTGAGCAGGCCGTGCTGCGCTCCTTGGCGACAAAATCCGGTGAATCGGACTGGATTTTCGCCTCGCGCGGCCGGGTGCCAGGTCTGGCGGCCTTTTTTGAAAAGCTCGGCGCGGTTCCGTTTACCATGGATTTGGGCGCCCCCAGCATCATCAGGCAAAAACATCTGGCATTGATCGCGCCGAGCCTAAGGCCCCAAGATCCGTTTATCGCCGCCCACTTGGTGCGCGCGGCGAATGCGGCCGGACTCCGCCTGGAAATTCGCTCCTTGGGGGAAAGCGGCCTCGGATTGTTTGAAGCCCTGGGCCTGGACAACTCGCTCATCAAAGCCAGGCTAAAAAATCGCTTCGATGGACTGTGCATTGGCGCGGCCATGTTGGCAGCCGGCATCTTCTTCAAGTGGGAGGCCCTGACCGAACTCCTGCTCTTCGGAACCGGCATATTGACCCTTGGCTACTACTTCGGTAAGGCCGAGTGAACTATTTCGGCCGCTACCAACGTTATCTCCTGGCCCTGGGCCTGACCTTGGCCCTGGTCCAGGTCGCTTGGATCAAAATCGGGAGCTTTTTCGGCCTGGCGGGCGCGTCCTTGTTCGGAGTGTTCGCGGTGGCGTGGGCCCTCAAATCCACCCAATCCGCCTGGCCCTTGCCCCCGCCCGAACCCGCCCAGCCCGCCACCGCGCTCAAGCCCCCTTCGGCCATCGGGATAACGCTTCTTCTGGCTGGCATCGCCTTCATTTGCCTGGCCCTGTCCCTGGCGCTCCAGGACCAACTGGCCTGGTCCCTGGCGGCGGTGGCGGCGGGCGCTTGCTGCTGGCGCCCGGAGCTGGATCTGCGGCCGGAACCGGGCCTTTCCCGGCGCACGCTGGCTGGCCTCATGCTGGCGATCATGCTCACCGGCGCGGTGTTCCGCTTCTACAAGGCCGGCGAAATTCCTGCAGGCATGCTGACCGTGGACGAACCGCGCCTGATGCTCGTGGCCGGTCAAATCTTGGACGGAAAACGGGCGACCTATTACGTGGAGGGTGCGGAAGGGTACGCTCCCTGGTGGGTGGAAGCCGCCGCCATGTGGCTATTCGGAAGGGACATCACGGGCTTTCGCATGTCCTGCCTGATCCCGGGATTGATTTTGGTGGGTCTGGTCGGCATGCTGGCCCTGGAACTTGTCGGATCAAGGCTGGGCCTGCTGGCCGCCGGCCTGACCGCCGTCTGCGTGTGGCCGGTCACATTTTCGCGTTCGGAATATATTGTCGCCTCCTCCCTGCTACCGGTGGTGGCCGCACCCTGGCTCTTTCTGCGCGGGCTGCGACGGGGTAAAAATCTGGAATTGTGCCTGTCCGGATTCTGCGTCGGGCTCAGCTTCAACGTCTACACTCCCGGACGCCTGACCTGCGTCCTGCTGGGGCTCCTGGCCTTCTATGTCTGGTTTCGGCGCCCC
Organism: bacterium; assembly: GCA_035485275.1. Taxonomy (GTDB): domain Bacteria; phylum Oederibacteriota; class JAJYGY01; order JAJYGY01; family DAIDJD01; genus DAIDJD01. Next base: position 14,568 of record DATHOE010000009.1, on the reverse strand, counting down.
GCATGGCGGCCTTCCCTGCGCCGGGCTTGGATGCCCCTGGCCGGCGGTCTGGTGGTCGGCTTGGCGCCCCTCTTGCTGTGGGCCGCGCCCGACCCCGGATACGCCTTCAGGGCCTATTTCGGAAAATTGAACTGGGGCATGATCGCCGGCGAAAGCGTGGTCCAGGCCCCGGGCATGGTCGCGAAAATGGAGATGGTCCTGGGCAACATCCTGCCCGGGCTGCCCCAGTTGTTCACGATGTTCACCACCCATGGCGGCATCCGACCCTGGTTTTTCAAGTTGGACCAGCCGGTCGTCGACCAAGCCACGCTATTTCTCATGCTCTGCGGCCTGGCCGTCAGCCTCATTCGTTTCCGGCAGCCCGCCTACGCGTTCGTCGTGACTTGGTGGCTGCTGGGGCTAACGCCCACCCTCCTGGCCAGCCCCCAATACCATATGGACGAACGCCGCATCATGGTGGCCATGCCGGCCACAATGTTGCTGGCGGCCATGGGCCTGCACGGCCTTCTCGGCCTGGGCACCAGGAATCTGCGTCGGGTCCACGCAGACCGGGCGATGCTCGCGCTGGCCCTGGGATTTTTCGCTTTTCTGGGCGCCCATTGCTGGCACATCTATTTCCATGACATCGAATTGGACCGCACACGTGAAGACTACAGCTACGCCAACTTCGACAACATGTTGCGCGGCATTTTCACGGAAAACAACAAATCGCCCGTATCGGTGCTCAGCTACCGTCCGCCCAACGACCAGGCCTGGTACGGCTCCAATCCCGAGAACGAGCAAATAGACCACTGGAACGTCTTGGGTCCCATTCCGCACCAAGTGGTCAACGCCGACGGGGACTACCTCGGCGAGGGTGGGCTCTCCGGCGCCCTACGCGGACTGGATCTCAGCGGCGGACGCGATCCTCTCGTGGTGTTGACGCCCTTCCATTATTACCTGGAGCCCTTTCTGGTCGGGCAACTCGGCGGCACGCAGGTCGCGGACATAGCGCCGGTGCGGACCACGGACGACATCGCCGGCGGTTTCGACTATTCAGACATAGGCATGGAATGGGACAAAACTTCGTTTACGCGGATAGTGCGTCTGAAGAACTTCAATCCGCTCCAACTGAAGGCTCTCGAGACGCGTTGGCTCTATCCCTATGCCGTCCAGGAGCTGGAGCCGCCGCTTTCCCTGGGAGGGCGCGAGGCTATCACGAAACTGTGGCTGCTTTCACCGGAACACATACGCGCGTTGGAGGACTATGACCGCGACCCTCGTCGATGGCGCGCCGGCAAGCCCGTCGTCTTCAAAGTGCCGGATCCATGGTTCTGCGTCTATTCCTCCAATTTCCCGGGACATCCGCAGCTCCCCTTCCTCCTCAGCGCCCATTGGGTCCTACGTATTCCGGCGGACGGACTCTACGCATTGGGCGCCAGCAGCACCGGCTACCTAACCCTCTCCGTCGACGGCCGGCGGGTCTACACCTACATACCCCGGGATCGGACCGAATACGACGCCGAGAACGGGGGCGCCCTGGGCGCCCCGATCGCGTTGAGCGCCGGCGACCACAGGCTTGATGTGAGCCAGCTGTTCCTAAGCTCGCTCAACAACTCCAATAGCCTGATCCGCCTGGTGTGGCAGAGGCCCGGAGGGGACAAGGAAACCCTTCCCCTGGAATTCCTGCTGCCCCCCGCGGCCGCCCATTAGTTCTCCCCGGATTTTCCGGCCGCGGGACCTTCACAATCCGAACCTAAATAGCTCAGCCCGCGTCGTGGCGGCGGTGCTTGCCGCCCGCCGGGGCGGGCCGGCCCGCGTCCCGGGCCGTGCTGGTCAGCCGGTCGAAGCTGTCCTGGGCCCAGGTCACGATGACCTGGCGCTGCACGTCGCTCAGGCGGGCCAGGGGATGCATCAGCTTGTAGCTCCACAGGGGCATGTCCCCGCTTTGCACGTTGCCGGCGATGCGGCGCAGGTCCTTGAGCACCTTGGAGCCCGGGTCAAAGGGGAAGCCCTTGCTCATGTCCAGGGCGCGGCGGCCGTCCTCGACGTGCCCGTCCAGGAACTGGCGCACGCCGGGCAGGGAGTGGTACCAGGGCCACACGGTCTGGGTGCTGTGGCAGTCGAAACAGGCGTCCTTGAAGATGGGCTCGACGTTCCGGGTGTAGGACCTCCCGACGTCCGCCAGCACGGCCGGGGAAAGCTGCTCGGGCAGGGGGGCCAAGGGGCGATGGGGACGCTCGCGGGGACGCAGGACCCACCAGACCGCCAGGACGACGATCGCGGCCGCCAGGATTGCTTTGCCTTTGTTCATCGCCCGCTCCAGGTTTGAGCCCAGGTTTCCAAAAAGACATTCTAAGCCCTTTGCAGCGGCCGACGCCAGCGCGGCCCCCGGAATTCACCATTGTTTACCTTGCGGCCCCGCGTTTCCGGCCCGCCCCCCTTGACAAAACCCGTCTTCGGAATATAGTGGATGTATCCACTATTGAACCATCCATAGCATTGGGAGAACCGTTTTGAGCGACGAAGCCATCTCTATTCGGGGGCTGGTCAAGCACTTCGGCCCGGTCAAGGCCGTGGACGGCATCGACCTGTCCGTGCGCCACGGCGAATGCTTCGGCCTGCTCGGCCGCAACGGGGCGGGCAAGAGCACCACCATCAAGATGCTCATCGGCCTGCTGCCCCCCGACGCCGGGGAGGCCCGCGTGCAGGGCCACGACCTGTACCGCGACGCCCAGCGTTTAAGGGCCTGCATCGGCTACGTGCCCCAGTCCCTCAGCGTGGACGGCGTGCTGACCGGCCGGGAGAACCTGGACTTCTTCGGCAAGCTCTACGACCTCCCGGGCAAGGTCCGGCGCGAGCGCATCCCCGAGATCCTCAGTCTCCTGGACCTCTCGGACGCGGCGGACCGGCCCGCGGGCACCTATTCCGGCGGCATGATCCGCCGCCTGGAGGTGGGGCAGAGCATCCTGCACCGTCCGCCGGTGGTCTTCCTGGACGAGCCCACCACGGGCCTGGACCCGGTGGCGCGGGTGTCCCTGTGGTCCTACCTCAACCGGCTGAGGAAGCAGTTCGGCATGACGCTGCTGCTGACGACCCACTACATGGAGGAGGCCGAGCGCCTCTGCGACCGCATGGCCATCATGGACGGCGGGAAGATAGCGGCCTCCGGGGACCTGGCAGCCCTGCGGCGCCAGACCCGCATGCCGGGAGCCAGCCTGGAGAAAATCTTCGTGCGCCTGGTCGGGCACCTTGAGAACGACAACAACGAAGGGAAACTAAGCGATGTCCAACGCAGCCGCCGCAACAGCAAACGCCTCGGATAGTGTGGGGCGGACCCCCAGCTTCCTGTACTCGACCTGGGTCATCTTCCAGCTGGAAAGCCTGAAGATCCTCAAGGATCCCATGGAGATAGCCTCGCGCAGCGTGCAGCCCGCCCTGTGGCTGCTGCTCTTCGGCCAGGCCTTCAACCACGCGGCCCTGATCGACACCGGCGGCGTCCCCTACCTGGCCTACCTGACCCCGGGCATCCTGGCGCAGGCCATCACCTTCGTCAGCATCTTCAACGGGCTCAGCATCATCTGGGAGAAGGACATGGGCCTGATGCAGAAGGTGCTGTCCACCCCCATCACCCGCACCGCCCTGGTGCTGGGCAAGATGCTTTCGGCCAGCACGCGCAGCTTCTTCCAGCTGATCGTGGTGACGGCCCTGGCCCTGTGCCTGGGGCTACACTTCGAATGGTCCCCCGCCCGGGCGCTGGGCCTGCTGGCCCTGATGGTGCTGGGTTCGGCCTTCTTCACGGGCCTGAGCATGATCCTCGCCAGCATCGTGCGCACCCGCGAACGCATGATGGGCATCGGCCAGCTCGCCACCATGCCGCTCTTCTTCGCCAGCTCGGCCCTCTACCCGGTCGCGGCCATGCCGCCCTGGCTGCAGGCGGTGGCCACGGTCAACCCCATGAGCTTCCTGGTGAACGGCCTGCGCGGGCTGATGCTGAACCCCGCCTACGCTGGCTTCGGCGTCGACGCCGGGGTGCTGCTGGCCCTGAGCGCGCTGGCGCTTGCCGTCGCCACCTGGCGCTACCCCAAGCTGCTCCTGTGAAGCGGGCTCAGTCGAACCCGTATTTCCGGATGAACCAGGTCTTCACGCCCTGCGTCAGCACCGCGTAGCCCAGCATCGTGGCGATCAGCCAGGGGTAGAAGGAGAGCGGCAGGGGCACCATGCCGATCTTGGCGCCCAGGGCGGTGTAGGGGATGAGGATGCCCAGGCCCATGATGATGGCCGTGGAGGTCATCAGGGCCGCCGAGGCCCGGCTCTGGAAGAAGGGGATCTTGGCGGTGCGGATCATGTGCACGATGAAGGTCTGCGTCAGCAGGCCCTCCACGAACCAGGCCGACTGGAACAGGCTTTGGGCGTGCAGGACCGCGATCTTGACCGGGTCCGCGTCCTTCAGGCTGGCGACGTCGACGCCCTTGGGCAGCAGGGCCTGGACCTCGCCCACCTTGAAGATCCACCACATCAGCCCGAAGGTCGTGTAGTCGAAGATGGAGCTGATGGGGCCGATGTAGATCATGAAATCCCGGATGCCCCCGATCTCCCAGCGCCGCGGCCTCGCCAGATAGTCCGGATCCACGTCGTCGAAGGGGATGGTGGTCTGGCTGAAGTCGTAGAGAAGGTTCTGGACCAAAATCTGCGTGGGCAGCATCGGGAAGAAGGGGAAGATGATGCTGGCGCCCAGCATGGAGAACATGTTCCCGAAGTTTGAGCTGGCCCCCATTTTGATGTACTTGATGATGTTGCCGAAGACCTTGCGGCCCTCCAGCACCCCCTCCTCCAGCACCAGCAGGCTCTTCTCCAGCAGGATGATGTCGGCCGACTCCTTGGCGATGTCCACGGCGTTGTCCACGGAGATGCCCACGTCCGCGGCCTTGAGGGCCGGCGCGTCGTTGATGCCGTCGCCCATGAAGCCCACCACCTTGTTGGAGCGGTGCAGGCTCCGGATGATCCGCTCCTTCTGGGCCGGGCTGAGCTTGGCGAACACGCTTAAGCTGAGCACCAGGGGGTCGAGCTCCTCGTCCGACATCTTCTCGACCTCGCCGCCCAGCAGGATCCTGTCCACCGGGATGCCGACCTCGGAGCAGATGTGCCGGGTCACGTGGTCGTTGTCGCCGGTGAGCACCTTCACGTCCACGCCGTGGCCCCGCAGCAGCTCGATGGCCTTCTCCGCGCTCTCCTTGGGCGGGTCCAGGAAGGCCAGGTAGCCCAGCAGGATCATGCCCGACTCGTCCGCGACCCCGTAGGCCGGGTGCCCCGTGGGCATGACCTTGTAGGCCACGGCGATGACGCGCAGGCCGTCGTCGTTGAGGTCGCGCGCGACCCTGCTGTAGGTCTGGCGCAGCTCCTCGTCCAGGGGCTCCACGTCGCCCTCGCCGTCGACGCGGTCGCAGACCGCGAAGACCTCCTCCAGCGCGCCCTTGGTGATGAGCACGTCGTTGCGCCCCTGCTCCTTCACCACCACGCTCATGCGGCGGCGCTGGAAGTCGAAGGGGATCTCGTCGACCTTGTTGTAGTCGACGTCCACCTTCAGCTCGGATGCCACCTGCTTCTGGTCGAGCACGGCGATGTCCAGCAGGTTCTTCAGGCCGGTCTGGTAGTAGCTGTTCAGGTAGCCGTAGCGCAGGACCTTGGGGCTCTTGAACCCGGTGGGGTCGACGTAGCGCAGCAGCACGACCTTGTCCGCGGTGAGCGTCCCGGTCTTGTCCGTGCACAGGACGTCCATGGCCCCGAAGTTCTGGATGGAGTTGAGGCGCTTGACGATGACCTTCTTGCGGGACATGGCCAGGGCGCCCTTGGCCAGGTTCACCGTCACGATCATGGGCAGCATCTCGGGGGTCAGGCCCACCGCCACCGCCACCGCGAAGAGGAAGGCCTCCGGCCAGGAATGCTTGACGAAGCCGTTGATGAGGAAGACCGCCGGCACCATGACGGCCATGAAGGTGAACATCAGGATGGTGAAATTGTTGACGCCCTTCTCGAAGCTGGTGACCTCGCGCTTGCCCATGAGGGTCTTGGCCAGGGAGCCGAAGTAGGTGTCCTGGCCGGTCTTCACCACCACGGCCTGGGCCGAGCCGCTGAGGACGTTGGAACCCATGAAGCAGAGGTTGTTCAGTTCGATGACCGCGCCGGTGCCGGTCGCGGGCCCGGCCAGCTTCTCCGAGGGGAAGGACTCCCCGGTCAGCGCGGACTGGCTGATGAAGAGGTCCTTGGCGCTAAGCACGCGCAGGTCGGCCGGGATCATGTCCCCGGCCGAGAGCTGGACCAGGTCGCCGGGCACCAGCTCCTTGAGCGGCACCTCGCGCTTCTCCGAGCGGGTGATCTTCTCCAGGCGCTGGCCGATCCCGAATTCCATCTCCTCGCGGCGCAGCACCGAAACCGTGGTGGTGACCATGGCCTGCAGGCGCTCGGCGGCCTGGTTGCTGCGGTACTCCTGGAAAAAGGTGAGCGTGACCGCGACCACCACCATGGCGCCCATGATGCAGCCGCTGGTGGGGTCGCCCGTGGCGAAGCTGACCCCGGACAGCACCACCAGGAGCAGGTTGAAGGGGGTCTTGGCCGCGCCCCACAGCTGCTTGAGCGCGCCGTCCTTGCGTTCGTGCGCCACCTCGTTGGGGCCGCTGCGGCTCAGGCGGCGGGCCGCCTCTTCGGTGCTCAGGCCCAGCTTCTCGCCGCGCACCAGGCGCAGCGCCCGCTCCGCGTCGGCGCCGGCGACGTCGCGGTAAAAATCGCCGAAGGCGTGGGCGGAGGGGTCGGCCCCCGCCGATTTGAAGGCCACCGGCAGGGAGAGCTTGGAGAAGAGACTGTTGCCTTTGAAAAGAACCTTCATCGGTGGCCCCGCAAAAATTGGTGCGCTTTAATGGGATCGCTCTCAGGCCTTTTTGCCAAGCTCCCTTTTACCCCAGAATGGGCAGGGCCTGAACGCAAAAACGTCTTTCGTAACAAGCTTTTTCGACGGCAAAGGGGGTCCGCGGGCCGCTCGCCGTGCTGGTCAGGCCGCCCCTTACGCGCTAACATGCCTGGCGCCCCCGCCCGGAAGCGTGCGGGCCTCGCTTTGATCCCTGAAGGAAGGCACCCGTGGCAGAACCGACCCTTTTGGCCCTGGATTTCGAGACCGCCAACCACGCGCCCAACAGCGCCTGCCAGCTGGGCCTGGTCCGCATCGAGGGCTGGCGCGTCGTGGGGACGGCCAGCTGGCTGATACGCCCCCCCACCGACGAATTCTTCTTCTCGTACCTGCACGGCATCACCTGGGAGCAGGTGGCCGGGGAGCCGCACTGGGGGGCCTTGTGGCCCCGGCTGGCCCCCCATTTCCAGGGCGTGGACTTTTTGGCGGCCCACAACGCGCCCTTTGACCGCGGGGTGCTCCTGGCCGCCTGCGCCGAATACGGCCTGACGCCGCCGGCCCAGCCCTTCGTGGACACGGTGGAAGTGGCCCGCAAGGTCTGGAAAATCTACCCGACCAAGCTGAACCTGGTGTGCGAGCGCCTGGGGATCGCCCTGAACCACCACGAGGCGCTTTCCGACGCCAAGGCCTGCGCCGAGATCATGATCCAGGCGAAGACCCAGGGCTGGAACCCGAGCTAATTGGGCCTTTGCGCGGAACCGTCAAACAAAGAGGGGGTGGGCTTCGGCCCACCCCCTCTTTGTTTTGCCCTTAAAGGCCCGCCGACGGCCCTAAAAGGTCACCTGCTGTTCGATCTGGAGGAAGGAGGTGGGGCCGGTGGAGCCGAAGTTGTTGTTCAGGCCGTAGGAGGTGTAGTTGATCGAGGTGTGGCAATTCCCCTCATAGGTGTATTTGAGGGCGACCGTGACGGCGTTGAAGGACCCGGTGTAGGGCCCCAGGGCCAGCCTGAGCCAGTCGGACACGTCGTCATAGTAGTAGTTTTCGTAGCGGGCCAGCAATTCCACCCGCGGGGCCTCGGGATCGAAGATGCGCCAGGGCTGGAACGCCCCAGCGACGTAGTAGCTTTCCGCCCGGCCCTGGAGGCCGCCGTAGACGTTGTTGGGCAGCAGGGTGGCGGTGTTGAAGGAGGGCCCGTACTGGTCCTTCTTCACGTACTCGGACTGCAGGTACAGCACGTCCCGGGAGGTCTGCAGGGTGGCGTCCAGGCCCTGCGCGTCGGCCCATTCCTCGTTTTGGGGCTGGCTGGCATGGAATGCCGTGTTCTCCGGGTCGTGGAAGGCCGAGGCGCCGAAGTTGAATTGGGCGCCGAAGGGCAGGCAATTGTTGGCGATGCGCGGTTCGAAGCTCAGGCGCCCGATCTCGGAGACGTCCTGGTCCTGGGTCTGCAGGGGGAAGGCCAGTCCGAGCGTGTCCGTGGGCTGCCCGTCCTGGGAATCCTCGGATTCGTCGTTCACGATGTCGAAGGCCGCGGTGTAGGCCATGAAGCCGAGGTCGTGGGCGTGATAAAAATGCAGGCCCATGACCTTTTCATAGACCAGTTCCGCGATCATGGCGTCGTTGGCGTCGTCCTCGTTGGCGACGGGCAGCCCGGTCGAGATGGTGTTGGTCTGGTCGAAAAGGTCGAAGGGATCCGCGCTCGGCGTGGCGACGTGCCCGAAGGGGTTGTGCCCGCCGTACATGAGGGCCCGGTTGGGGAAGAGGGTGTAGCGGGAGTCGGTCTGCTGCTCTATGCCGAAGCTCTGCCGCTTCTGCCCGGCGAACACCGAAAAGGTGTAGTCGTCCGCGGACCCGACAAAGGGCAGCAAAGGCAGCCTTTTCCAGCCCACCCCGACGTCGTCGAGCTCCAGCGCCGAGAAATTGTAGTCCAGTTTCATGAACATGGTCTCGCTGAACTTGTACTTGAAGTGCACGTCGAGGTGCTTGAAGAACATCCCCACGTCGCCGTTGGGGCTGCCTTTCGGCGCCTGGATGAAGTCGGGGCTGTCCCCATTGCCGAGGTCGATGCCCTTCTTGCTGGCCGGATCGGTGTTGAACTCGCTGGTGAACTCGGCGTCTATGTTCACCAGGAGGCTCAAACGCCGCCACTGCATGGGGGTCTCTTCGGCCTGGTCGTAGCCGGGGCCGGCGACGTCGAAGGGCATGTCCCCGTCGTTTTCCTCGGCCTCGCTCTCCTCGGGCAGGGCCTCCCCGGGCTTCACCGCGGCGATCTGGCGGACGTCCTCAAGCTTCGCCGCCAATCCACGGATGTCCGACTCCTGGTCGTCGAGCTGGTTGTCCAGGTCGATCAGCTGCTGGCGCAGGTCGGCCTGCGGCGCTTGGGCGTCCGCCCAGGCCGCGCGCGCCGGAATGCCCATGCAAAGGCAGGCTGCCATGACGGCGAGGCCTTTGGCGGCCGCTCGGGGCTTGTGAGGCATCGGACCAGCTCCTGTCCCAGACTTCATCGCTAGGTTGAAAAGCATCGCCTAAAAATTCACCTGCTGTTCCAACTGCAGGAGGGCCGTGGCCCCGGCCGCGTTGAAGTTGTTGTCGAGGCCGTAGGTCGTGTAGTTGATCGAGGTGTGGCAGTTGCCCATGTAGGTGTATTTGAGGGCGATGGTGGTGGCGTTGAAGGACCCCGTGTAGGGCCCCAGGGCCAGCCTCAGCCAGTCGGAGACGTCGTCGTAGCAGTAGTTTTCGTAGCGTCCCAGCAGCTCCACCTGGGGCGCGTCCGCGTCGAAGATGCGCCAGGGCTGCACGGAGGCGGCCAGGTACCAGCTTTCGGCCCGGCCCTGCAGGCCGCCGTATTCGTCGTTGGGGACCAGGCCCGCGGTGGTGAAGGAGGGGCCGTACTGGTCCCGCTTCACATACTCGGACTGCAGGTACAGCACGTCGCGGTCCGTCTGCAGGGTCGCGTCCAGGCCCTGCGCGTCGGCCCATTCCTCCTCGCTCATCTGGCTGGCGTAGTATTGGGTGTTCTCGGGGTCATGGAAGGCCGAGACGCCGAAGTTGAACTGCGCGCCGAAAGGCAGCAGGTCGTTCAGGGCGCTGGGCTGCAGGCCCAGGCGGCCGATCTCCGAGACGTCCTGGTCCTCGGTCTGCAGGGGGAAGCCGGTCTTGAGGCTGTCCGTGCCCCCGCCGGGGACCGAGTCCTCGGATTCGTCGTTCACGATGTCGACGCCCAGGTTGTAGGCCAGGAACCCGAAATCGTGGGCGTGGTAGAAATGGATGCCCAGGGTGCGTTCGTAGACCAGTTCCGCGACCAGGTTGCCGCTGGCGGCGGAATTCGGCTGCTGGCCGCCGCCGATGGTCGTGGTCTGGTCGTAGAGGTCGAAGGGATCGGCCGCGGCTTTGGCCGCCGGGCCGAAGGGATTGGGGCCGCCGAACATCATGGCCCGGTTGGGGAACATGAGGTTGCGGGCGTCCGTCTGCTGCTCGATGCCGAAGGACTGGCGCTTCTGCCCGATGAAGACGGAATAGGTGTAGTCCCCCCAGCCCGAGGTGAGCGGCGGGAAGGGCAGCTGCTGCCAGCCCACGCCCACGTCGTCGAGCTCCAGGGCCGACAGGTTGTAGTCCAGCTTGGCGAACATGCTGTCGTTGAACCTGTATTTGAAGTGCAGGTCCACGTGGCCGAAATACATGCCTTCTTCGCCGTTGGGCAGGGCCGGCTGGACGTAGCCCGCCGAAGCGCCCTGGCCCACCCCGCCCGGGCCCGGGGCGGAGTTGTACTGGCTGGTGTACTCCAGGTCGATGTTCACCAGGAGGCTCAGGCGGCGCCACACCAGGGGCACCTCCTCGGCGCTGTGGTTGTTGGGGCCGGCCACGTCGAACAGCATGTCGCCGCTGCCCTGTTCCTTGGCGCTCTGCTCGGGCATGGCCTCGCCGAATTGGGCGTTGGTGTTGGCGCTGACCTGGCCCAGCTCGGCCTTCAATTGGCGGATCTGGTCCTGCTGGGCCAGCACCCGGTTTTTCATCTGGAGGACCTGGTCCTGCATGCTGCCGCTCAAGGGCAGGGCCCCCAGGTCGGGTCCGACCTGGACCGCCGGCGTGATGGTGTCTGGCGCGGCGGCGGCCCGGGACGCGCCGGAGGCCGCCCCGGAGTCCATGGACTGGGCGGCGGCCGTGGGAGGGCTGGTCACCGCGTCGTCCGTGTCCGCGCCGCTGTAGGCGCCGGAATCCGCCGCGTGGAGGGCGGCCGTGGGCGCCGTCAGGGCGCAAACGGCGCATAGAGTCAGGCCCAAGGCCGCTGCAATGGATTTGTTACGCATCGGGGCTTACTCCTGTGCAGGACAACTGAGCGTCCGGGACCCTTTGGCCCCAAACGCCGGCAGCGTCAAAATTTCGCCGAGAAACTGAACTGGTCGGCCAGGCCGAGGTCGCCTTCAGGCACCCAGGCGTAGTCCACCTGCCACCAGTTCATGCCGAATCCCGCTCCCGCCGTGATGCCGGTGAGTCCCGTCACCCCGCCGTAGTCGGGCAGGTATTGGTAGCCGGCGCGCAGGCTCAGGAAGCGGCCGTAGCGCAGTTCGGCGCCCACGCTGAAGGTGGTCTGGCCCCAGGTCGCCAGCACCGGCACCTGGGCGTCCGCGTTCATCAGGAGGCTGTTGCGCAGGTCCAAGACCGGCAGCTGGTAGGACACGCCGGTGCGCCAGGTCGTGGGCAGGTCCGCGCCGGCCAGCTGGGGGCCCAGGTTCTGCACGCTCGAACCCAGCCTCAGCCCCTGCAGGGCGTCGGTGTACTGGCCGAAATCGTACTGCCCGCCCAGGTCCAGCGCCCCGGTGCCGGCCACGGCGTTGTCGATGTTCTCGCCGACCGCCTTGAGGTTCGCGCCCAGGTTCAGCCCGGGCAACAGGGTCTGCGCGTAGGTCAGGCCGACGCTGTAGTAGTAGGGGTTGAAGCTTCCGGCGGGGGTGATGACGCCGCCGCTGAAGGTGCTGGCGTCCACGGTCCCCACGTTCAGGTAGGTGAGGTTCAGGCCCACCGCGGCCTGCTGGAAGACGCCCATGGCGGCGGCCGCGTTCTCTAGGTCGCTGCCCTGGAACAGGAAAGCCTGGTTCAGGCTGAACTGCTCCCCCTTCACCCCGGCAAGGCCGGCCGGATTGAGGTCGGCGGCGTTGACGTCGGCGACCGAGGCCACTCCGGCCTGTCCCATGGACGCCGTGCGCGCGTCCGCGGGCCAGGTGAGGAAAGGCGCGGACTGGCTTCCCAGCCCGGTGTTGCTTTGGTCGGCCGACAGCGCGGCGGCCAGGAGGCCTGCCGCGGCGAGCGCCGGAGCCAATCTAAGAAGGCTAGACCTGGGGTTCAAAACTTTTCTCCCTTAGGGCACGACGGCGATGTTGAGCCAGCCTTCGTAGGTGCTTCCGTCCGCATAGACCACCTTGGATTTCACCCGGTAGATGCCCGGAGCCATGTTTTGGGTGGCCCACAGCCAGGTCGGGGGCGCGCCCGCCGAGGCGGCGCCGAAGCCGAGCGTCGAAACCAGGCGCCCGGTCAGGCTGTAGACCCAGAACTGGCTGGAGGCGGCGTCCTGGAGCGGCGCGAAGTATACCGGCTGGCCGGCATGGGCCGGCACCGGGCCCGCCAGGGGCTTGGGCGGCTGGGGCGGCGAGTACCCGTAGTTGCCTCCCACGCCGATCCTGAGGGAGCAGGGCTCCCAGGGCGGGGAGAAGGTGGCCAGGGTGTCCGTGGTGTCCGAGTCGCTGATGGTCCAGTTCGTCGGCAAGGCCTGGGGATCCGCGTCGATGGCGGCGTCCTGGCTGGCCTCGCTGCCCGTGGCCACTGCGCAGTCGTAGCCGGCCCAGTCCGGGAAAGTGCCGAATTGCGTGGCGGTCTGGCCGTCCACCAGGGCGCCGTTGCCGTTGGCGGGCACGGCGTCGGCCGCGCCGCCGCTGGCTCCCCAGGTCGAACCCATCAGCACGGCGTTGAGCAGGACGGGGTTCGAGGTCGTCCCCTGGAACACGACCAGCAGTTTCGGCTGGCTGAAGCCGATGCCGGAGGTGTCCGTCCCGCCTTCGGAGATGACGCCCTTGTCCGCGGTGATGCAATTGGTGTTGCCGCAGGCGGGCCGGCCATAGGTGACCACGGTCCCGGCGGGATAGGCCTGGTCCGCTGTCCACACCACGTAGTGGGCGTTAGGGCTGACGAAGGCCCCCGAGGCCCAGTTGGCGTTGCAGATGCCGACGCTGGTTCCGGCAGATATGTCTTTCATGAACTCGAAGGCTATCTGCTTGCCCGCGGCGCTCTTGGAGGCGCCGGACAGCGCCACGATCATCACATCGCCCTGGGACAGCAGGCTGGTGGCCGGCGACGGCGAGGCGGTCGGGCTGGCCGTGCGCGTGGGGCTCACGGTCGAGGTGGGGGTGGGGCTTTCCACCGGGGTCTCCGTGTACGTGGACGTCGGCGTCTCGAAGGGACTCTGGGTGAAGCTCGGCGTCGCGGAATAGCTCGGGGTGGGGGTGGCGAACTGCGTCGTCGTATAGGTCGGCGTCAGCGTCGCGCTGGGCCCGGCCTGGCCCATGAACCCGCACACGTCCGCCCCTGTGTACCCGGGGCTCGTCCCGTCCGGCACCCAGTTGGCCAGCGCGCCGTTCGCGTCGTCGTTGACGGCCGCGTCCAGGGCGCTTTCCGAACCGTCCTCCGTGGCGCAGTCGTAGTAAGCGCTCTCCACGTAGTTCGCCGTCAAGGTAGACCACGCCGTGTTGCCGCCGGGCGAGGACTGGCTGTCGGTCAGGTTCCACGGCAGGTTGCAGGGGCAGTTCCCGCCCGTGGCCGTGTTCCAGGTCCCTCCCGCCATCATCGCCGTGATCACCGTCGCGTCCGTCGGCGAGCCCTGGTACACGCTCAAGGTGCTCGGCGCCGACGAGGTCACCTTCAGCCCCAGGCTCCCCGAGCCGCCCCGGCTGACCGCCCCGACATCCTGCAGGCCCGTTCCCGTGGTCGCGCTCAGGGCACCGGCGGTCCCCCCGTTGTCGCCGGGGGCATTGTAGTAGTAGGTCAGGACCGTTCCGGCCGGGTAGGCGTTCGACGAGGTCACTTCTATATATTTGTCGTTCGTCGACAATTGCGTCGGAGGCGACGAGGGGCTCGAACCGGCCGTCTCCCACCCGTCGTTGGTGAAGTACAGGGTCGTGCCCACGGCCATCGGCTGCAGCAGCACCACGCTGAACTGCTCCTGGTAGGCGCTGTACGCCACGAAGGCTATGTCCCCGGGATTGAAGGCCGTGCCTGCGGGGGTGGTCGTCGCCGTGGGAGAATCTGTGGAGGAAGGGCTCGGACTCTCCATCGGCGTCTGGGTGAAGCTCAGCGTGGCCGTGGAGGAGGGGGTCGGGGTCTCCAGGGGGCTTTGGGTGGCGCTGGGCGTGCCCGTCTCCGTCGAGGTCGGGCTTTCAACGGGCGTCTGGGTGGGGCTCAAGGTCGCCGAATAGGTCGGGGTGGACGTCTCGAACGGCGTCGTGGTGTAGGTCTGCGTCTGCGTCGCGCTGGGCCCGGCCTGGCCGAAGAATCCGCACACGTCCGACCCGGTGTAGCCAGGGCTGGCGTCGCCGGTCCAGTTAGCCAGGGACCCGCTGTTGTCGTCGTTGATCGCCGCGTCCAGCCCGCTCTCCGGCCCGTCCTCCAGCACGCAGTCGTAGTTCGCGCTCTCCACGTAGGCC
>DATHOE010000008.1:0-39335 GCA_035485275.1 bacterium | reverse complement strand
GTTGACCAAAACCTCGTAGGTGGCGTCGCCCGTGACCGTGTTGGGGGTCCAGATGAAGTCCACGGTGAGGTTCTGGCCGTTGCTCGCGTTCGCCCCGCCGGGAAGGATGGGGGGGCGGCAGCCGCCGAAGGTGTTGGCGATGGTCACCGGCCCGGTCCCGTTGCAAGCCGCGTCCTCCGCGGAATTGTTGTCCTCGATGCCCAGGCTTTCGTAGGTCGGATCGAAGTAGGGGGACCCCGCATTGGTGTAGGTGTCCAAGACCACCGCCAGCGAGGTGGTCGGGATGCTGCCGTTGTCATAGCCGTGCTCGCCCGAGGCGAGACCGATGACGCCGGTGCCGCCGGTCTGCAGCACGAAGGCCATGCCGTCGGCGCCGCAGGGCATTTCGTTGCCGCCCAGGTTGACGGTCCAGCTGAGATTGAAGGCTTCATTGACGTTGATGGCGCAGGGGTCCCACATGGCCCCGGCCTGGTTCGTGGGCCCGGTCAGGCCGTTCTGGTCCGGGACGACCACCACGTTGCCGGTCTGCGCATTGACGGCGTTGCCCTGCAGGACCCAAGGGATCTGGTCCAAGGCGGCGAAGAGGCTATTCGGGCACAGCATCAGGCCGAGCGCGAAGAGCGCCCCAGAGATTAAGCCGCGATGCGAAACTCTGTTTTTCATTTTCAGTTAGAAAATAAGGAAAAACAGTAAGTCTGATCGGAATGGACCCATGATCCGAAAACTTGTTCTGCTACGGTAAATTGTAGCTTTTTATTGTTACAACGGACTACAATTTTTATTCAAAAATATCATGTTTTCAATTATTTACCACAACACCTACAATACCCGGCCT
This sequence comes from bacterium, assembly GCA_035485275.1. Lineage (GTDB taxonomy): Bacteria > Oederibacteriota > JAJYGY01 > JAJYGY01 > DAIDJD01 > DAIDJD01. The sequence goes on along the minus strand of DATHOE010000008.1, from coordinate 38,500 downwards.
TAAAAAATGCCGGAAACCCAAAAACCATTGTAATTAATGAACAATCGCAAATTTGTAGACCTTCCTGGCCACTGTTTCCGCGCCGTTCATCTGCCTGAAGTCCATCATATAGATGCCAGCGGAATAATGCTGCGCCGGGACCACGATCGTCCCCGTATCCGCGGGATCAGCGAAGGAAGCCAGGCGCTGACCGAGGACATTGTACAGGGTGACGGCTCCGTAGACCCCCACCGCGGGCGTATAGAAGACCTGCAAGGGCTGCTGATCATGCCAGGGGTCGGGCGCGATGACGACGCCGGCGGAAGGCCGGCCCAGGGCGCTCGACACCATCACAAATTGCTTGGTCTGCACCAGGACCGCGGCTCCGGGCACCACCGTGCTCAATTCCACCGAATAAGTGCCCGGGCCCACGAGCTGGCCCTGGAGGTTCGTCCCGTCCCAGGACACCACCGAGGATCCGACCTCGATGCCCAGCGGCTGGGCCAGATGCCCGGTCGTGGGATCGAGCGCCAAGGGCACCACCGACTTCTGCAGGGCCAGGGTGGCGGTGGGGGACACCCCGCTGGGCAGGGACCCGCTCCACACCAATTCCCCGGCGCTGTTGTAGATGCTCAGCGGCTGGACCATGTCCTGGGAGCCCAGCACCTGGACGGACAGGTTGTAGGCCGTGGCATCGCCGAAGTTGTTCACATAGACGATCTGGACGGTGTACACGCCGCCGCCGACGGCCTGCCCGTTGTTGTTCAGGCCGTTCCAGGACAGCAGGTTCTGGCCGTTGACCAGGGTGGTTTCAACGTCCACCTGCACCGCCTGGACACCCGGCACGACCAGGCCGCCGACCAAGGACGCGCCGCCGGGGACAGACTCGGCCCCGCCCTGGTACAGCGTCTTCACCAATTCGCCCGCGGAGTTGTACACCGAGACGGTGAGGTTCACCGGCACGGGCACCGGGGTGTTCGTGATGGTGGGGCTGTCCGTGAAGGTGGCGGTGTCGCTGGAGGTCGGGCTGTCGGTGAAAGTGGGGGTGAAGCTGTAGGTGTCCGTCAGCGTGGGCGTGTCCGTGGGCGTGTCGGTCAGGGTGTAGGTGAAGGACTGGGTGAAGCTCGGCGTGTCCGAGGGCGTGCCGGTGAAGCTGGGCGTGGAGCTGAAGCTCGGCGTGTCGGTGAAAGTGAAGGACTGCGTGAAGGTGAGGCTGGGGGTGTCCGAGGGCGTGGCGCTGGGCGTGTCCGTCGACGTCGGGCTGGCGGTGAAGGTGAAGGACTGGGTATAGGACGGCGTGGAGCTGAGCGTGTCCGTCATGGTCGGCGAATCCGTGAAGCTCGCGCTTTCCGTGGCCGTGGGGGTGGCGGAGGCCGTGTCCGTGGGCGTGGGCGAGTCCGACAGGGTGGCCGTGTCCGTGAAGGTGTCGCTGGGGCTGTCCGTGAGCGTCTGGGTCGGCGACGCGGTCAGGCTGGGCGTGTCCGAAAGCGTGGGCGAATCCGTGAAGGTGTCGCTGGGGCTGGGGGTGAAGCTCGGGGTCGGCGAATCAGAGGGGGTCAGGCTGGGGGAGTCGGTGGAGCTCGGGGTGGAGGTGAGGGTGATCGTCCTCGTCGAGGACAGGGTGGGGCTGTCGGTGGGGGAGGTCGAGCACACGGGCCCCTGGACCTCCACCAGCCAGGTGTTCAGGCTGCCGCCGCAGGAGGAGCTCCAGTCATAGTGCAGGGTTTCGGGCACGCCCTCCGCCCCGGCCGTGGTGTAGTCGGTCCAGGTGTAGGTGCCGGAGCTGTTGCTGTTGAAAAGGCCGGTGCTGGTCTGGCTGCTGCTGATGTCCCCGCTCGCCAGGCAGCCGTTCGTCCCGACCAGGAAGTCCATGATCATGCTGTAGTTGCCCAGGGGGGTGATGGACGCGGTGAAGGCCCCGCCGCCTTCGGTGGTGGGGCCCGCGCTCTGCCCTATGGGCGTGGTCTGGTTCACGTTTTGGATCACATAGATCGTGATGACCTGGGGGTCGTTGTCGGTGTTGTTGTAGTTGATCGACACGGTCTGGTTCCCCGCCGCCAGGTCCCCCACCGGGAGCTCAAAAAGGGCTTCCTTGCCGCCGTTGATGTTGGTGACGGAGGGCACGGGGGTCAGCATCGGGGTGCCCCCGAAGTTGATGGAATTGACCAGCTGGCCGCCGGTGTTGTTCTGGACCACGATGACGACCAGCCCGTCCATGAGGGCGCTGGGCACGTTGTAGACGATGTTGGTGGTCGTCGAGCCGCCGCTGTCCCCGGGCTGGCCGGTCATGAGGGCCTTGCCGGCCACGTAGCTGGGCGTGCCGCAGTCCGTGGGCGCGGGGGTGAAGGTGGGCGAGGCCGTGGGGGAGACCGAGAAGGTCGGCGAAATGGTGAAGGTCTCCGACTGCGTGAAGATCGGGGGCTGGGTCACGCTACAGGCGTTGTAGGGCGTGGGCAGGTCCGAGGGGGTTACGTTTGGGGTGGGCGTGTTCACGCCGCAGAGGGGCGGGTTGGCCACGTCCGTGCCGTTGTCCACGGTCGAGCCCGCGTCCAGGCCGGCCTGCTGCAGGTTGTAGCCGCCGCCGGTCCCGCCGGTGATCCCGAAGGTGACGGCGTTCACGTTGCTGAAGATGTTGGCGTAATTGTCCACGGTCCACTCGGCCCGTTCGCTGCCGTCCACGAAGACCGTCATGGTGGCGTTGGCGCCGCTGGGGGTCCAGATGAACTGGACCTGGTGGTTGGCCGCGTCCGTGGCCTGGGCCCCGCTGGCGATGATCGAGGGGCGGCAACCCCCGAAATTGTTGACGATCGTCACCGGCCCCGTCCCGCTGCAGGCCGCGTCCGAGACCGAGTCGTTGTCCTCGATGCCCAGGCTCTGGTAGTTCGGGTCGGAGTAGGGCGTCCCGGAGTTGGTCCAGGTGTCCATGACCACGGCCAGGGAGTTGCCGTTGACGCTGCCGCTGTCGTAGCCGTGCTCGGCGGAGGGGGCCCCGACGACGCCGAGGCCGTTGTTCTGCAGGACGAAGGCCATGCCGTCGGCGCCGCAGCCGTAGACGTTGCCGCCGAAATTGATGGTGAAGGTGAGATTGAAGGCTTCCGCCAGGTTGATGGTGCAGGGGTCCCACATGGCCCCCGCCTCGTTGCCCGCGGCGTTGTCCGCGGTCACGGCGACGTCGCCGGTCTGGATGTAATAGGGGGCGCCGGCCGCCGCAGCGGAGCCGCCGGACACGAGGTTCCAGGGGATGTCGTCCAGGGCCACCGCGGCAAGGCGCCCCGCGCACAGCCAGAGGCTGAGCGCGAGGGCCGCCCCGGAGAAAAATACGCGATACGAACCTTTAGCGTCCATACTCACAACGGCAAAAGCGGAAAAACTTTTTTCGGGCCTGCCTTCAGGCCCGCCGGGAGGCGGGCAGGGCCACGGTGACGCCGCCGGCGTCCAGGCTGTGCTTGGCGCCGTAGACCACCACGCTCACCTCGGGGCCCAGCACGGTGCGCAGGCGCACGGCCTTCTTGTCCACGCGCACCTCCAGCACGGACTTGCGGTAGAGGACCCGGTAGGAATAGGACTTCCACTTGCGCGGGATGGAGGGCTCGAAGGACAGCAGCTCGCCGTCGCTGCGCATGCCGCCGAAGCCGTAGACGAGGTTCATCCAGGCCGCGGACAGGGACGTGGTGTGCAAGCCCTCGCGCGTGTTGCGGTTGTAGTTGTCCAGGTCCAGGCGCGAGGCGTACTGCGCGAACTCGTAGGCCTGCTCGTGGTAGCCGATCTCCGAGGCCAGGATGGAATGGATGGCCGGGGACAGCGACGACTCGTGGATGCAGCGGGGCGCGTAGTAGTCGTAGTTGCTCTTCTTCACCTTGGGGCTGAAGCGGCGGTTGAAGAAGAACAGGAAGAGCAGCACGTCCGGCTGCTTGTGCATGTCGTAGCGGTAGAGGCGGTCGTAGGACCAGCTGTGGTAAAGCGGGAAATCCTTGACCGGGATGGTCTTGAGCTCCTTGTGGGGCATGTCGAAGAAGCCCTCGTTCTGCTCGAACACGCCGCTGGCCTTGTCCTGGAGCACCAGGGTCTGGGCCGCCTTCTTGAGCCAGTCCGCCTTCTCCGTGGGCTTGAGCTTCAGCTTCTTGGTCAGGGCCCTTAAGCCTGCGGGGTCGCGCTTGGACATCTCCGTCAGCGTCTGGGCGGTGGTCTCGAAGGTCATCTTCATCAGCAGGTTCATGTAGCAGTTGTGGTTGACCATGAGCTTGAACTCGTCGGGCCCCATGACGCCGTAGAGGCCGAACTTCCCGCTCTTCTGGCCGTACTGGCCGCGGCTGGCGTAGAAGCGGCTCAGCTCGACCAGCAGCTCGGCGCCCTCCTTGTACAGGAAGGCCTTATCGCCCGAGATCTTGACGTAGTGCCAGATGGCGTAGAAGACGGCCAGGCCCACGTGGATCTCGGTGTTGGCGATCCACCACAGGCCGCAGTCCTCCTCGCCGTTGATGGTGGCGAAGGGAAAGCAGGCGCCCTCGCAGTCGATCTCCTTGGCGCGCGCCTTGGCCTGGGGCAGGTGGTGGTAGCGGTACAGCAGCAGGTTCTTGGCCGCGGCGGGGTTGTTGAAGAGGTAGAAGTTCAGGCAGTAGGCTTCGGTGTCCCAGAAGGTATGGCCGTTGTAGAACTCGCCGGTGAGGCCCTTGGCGCCGATGTTGGCCTGGGGGTCCGCCCCGTGGTAGGTCTGGTGCAGCTGGAAGATGCAGTAGCGCAGGCCCTGCTGGTTCTCGGGGTCGCCCTCGATGGTGCAGTCCAGGGTGCTCCACAGCCGATCCCAATAGGCCCGGTGCAGGTCCACGGCCGCGTCGAAGCCGCCGAGGCTAAGCTCGCGCAGGAGCTTCTCACCCTGGCTCCAGGCCTTGGCCGGGGTCGCGGAATCCGCGAAGCGCGCCTCGTTGACCACCAGCTTCTCGAAGCGCTCGGACTTCCCCGGCGCCAGGCTGAAGGACAGGCTCTGGCCGACCTTCTTGCCCTCGCGCCAGGCCTTCGCCGCGCCCGGGCGGGCGCCCAGCAGGCGGAATCCGGAAAAGACGCGCTTGGAGGTGGTCTGGGTCCTCGCCAGGATGGCCGGCAGCGGGCCCTGCGAGACCTTTTCCACGTCCCAGAAATTGGCGTTGTTGCTGGACTCGTGGAAGGTGTCGAAATCCAGGCCGAACACGACCTTCACCGTGCCCTTGAAATCGAGCGACTCGAAGCTGACGCGCTGGCCGCCCAGCTTGGCGCTGTGCATGCTGATGAAACGCTCGAACTTCACCTTCAGCTTGCCGCCGGCCTTGGGGTGCCAGACGAACTCGCGCGTCACCACGCCGGTGCGCATGTCCAGGGTCCGCTGGAAGGCGGAGTAGCGGGAGGAGTTCAGGTCCAGGGTCTCCGAGCCGACGCTGACGCGGGTGTACAGCCAGTCGAGCGTGTTGAGCATGTAATTGCCGGACGTGGAGATGCCCTTGTAGGACTTGGGGATCTTGCGCGCCTCATAGACCCCGTTGATGTAGCTGCCGACGTGGCGGTCCCCGCCGTAGCCCTCGTCGAAATAGCCCCGCACCCCCATGTATTCGTTGGCCGAGGAGAAGATCGCCTCGGACACGCGGGAACGGTCGGCATGGAAGCCGTTCTCGACGATCAGCCAGGGGTCGACGCTAAGGTATTGGTCTGCGACTTTGGGCATGCGGCACCTTGATCAGGGTCTGTGGGACAGCGGGACGGGTTATTAGTTGAAGAGCTTGGCCAGGATGGCGGTCAGGGAAAGCTGGGCGGTGGAGCTGTAGACCAGGTCGGCGATGTTCAGGACATGGGCCTCCCCGATGCCGACGGCCTTCATGCCGGCGCTCTTGGCGGCCTGGATGCCGGCGTAGGCGTCCTCGACCACCAGGCACTCCGAATGCGGCAGGCCCAGGCGCTTGGCGGCCATCTCAAAGACCTCGGGGTCGGGCTTGGAGCGGCTGGTGTCGTTGCCGCTGACCACGGTGTCGAAGTCCTCCGCCACCTTCAGGCGCTCCAGGATCATGGGCGCGTTCTTGCTGGCGGAACAGATCGCCCGCTTGATGCCGGCGGCCTTGAGGGAGGCGAGGAAGTCCTTCACCCCGGGCAGGATCTCCTCGGGCTTGAGCCCGGCGATCATCTCCACGTAGAGGGCGTTCTTCTTGTCCGCCAGGGCGATCTTTTCGGAGGGGCTGTAGTCCCTCTTGCCGCGCGCCAGGATCAGGTCCAGGGAGGCCATGCGGCTGACGCCCTTGAGCGCTTCGTTGGCCTTTTCGTCGAAGGCGATCCCCTGCTCCTCGGCGATCTTCTTCCAGGCCAGGTAGTGGTAACGGGCGGTGTCGACGATGACCCCATCGAGGTCGAACAGCACCGCTTTGAGATGGACGGACATGGGCTCTCCAGGGCTTCGCCGGCGTGGGACCAGTCCGGCTTCGGGGTTAAGGCTTTAGAATAGACATCCACCGCGGACTTGCTTCCGCGTTTCGCGTGGCTTTATCCGGCTTTATGGCGGGCCTTGGCCGGCGACCAGGCTTCGCCGGCCTTCAGGGCGCGTGAGGCGCCGCCCACTTGGACGGGGCAGGCCCTGGTGTTGTTCCGGTCCGCCTCCACCCGGACGCCGTCGCGGCCGATGCGCACCGTCACCCACTGGCCGTTCTGGGCCGCGCTGAAGCTCAGCGACCTCCAGGCTTTGGGCAGGGAGGGCCTCAGCCGAATGGTCCTTCCGTCGGTGCTGAGGCCGCCGAAGCCGAGCACCGCGGCCATCCATGCGCCGCCGTTGGCCGCGGGATGCGTCCCGCCGATGTAGAGCGAGCCGACGTACTGCTTGGAGTCGCCGCTGAGGTCCACCGTGGCCGTCTTCATGAAGTAGCGGTAGGCCCACTCGGTCCTGCCGATGGACGCGGCCACCAGGGCGTAGACGCAGGCGCTCAGGGAGGACCCGTGCTCGGTGCGGGGCTCGTAGTACTCCCAGTTGGCCTTCTTCACCGCGTCCGTGTATTCCGAACCCAGGACATTGAGCATCATGACGACGTCGGCCTGCTTGAGGATCTTGGTGGTGGTGGCCAGCCCCTGCCCGCCGCCCAGGTACTCGCGGGGGTCCAGCAGGCGCGTTTTGAGGGTCTTGAGGTCGACGTCCTCGAGCCGCCGGTAGCCGTCGAACTGCTCGATGACCTTGGTGGAGGGGTCCGGCGCCGGGACGTAGAGCCTCCGCGCCAGGTCCTTGAGCGCGGGCAGGTCCTTGGCCAGCTTCAGGCGCCGGGAAAGGGCCGCGCACTCCCGCGGATGGCGGCGCTTGAGCAGGTCCAGCGCCTGGAGCGCGGTCGTGACGGCGCGGCGGGCCATGGCGGAGCTGTAGGCGTTGTTGTGCACCCGCTCGTGGTATTCGTCCGGGCCGGTGACGTCCAGGATCTCGTAGCGGCCCTTGAGCGGGTTGAGGTAGCTCCAGGACAGGAAAAAGCGGGCGCATTCCAGCAGGACCTCGGCCCCGCCGTGCAGCAGGATGCTCTCGTCCCCGCTGGCGAGGTAGTACTGCCACACGCCGTGGGCCACGTCCGCGCTGATGTGGACCTGCTTGTCCGCGAAGTAGGTTCTTAAGGGCCGCTTCGTGATCACGTCGGTGATGTTGAACAGGGTGCAGGCCTCGTCGCCGCTCTCCTGGCTTTCCCAGGCGTAGAAGGCCCCTCGGTGCCCCAGGGACGCGGCCTTGCGGCGGGCGCCGGGCAGGGTATGGACCCGGTAGCGCACCAGGTTGCGCGCCAGCTCCGGCTGGGTGGCGTTGAAGAAGGGCAGCATGAACATCTCCGTGTCCCAGAAGATGGCGCCCTTGTAGACCTGTCCGGACAGCCCGCGGGCCGGGATGGAGGCCCGGTCGCCGGCCTGCGGCGCGATGCTCAGGAGCTGGTAGATGCTGTAGCGCAGGGCCTTCTGCCCCTCGGGGTCGCCCTCGATGCGCACGTCCGAGCGTTTCCAGCGCTGCTCCCAGCGGGCCTTGGTCGAGGCCAGCGCGGCGGAATAGCCCCCCCGCACGGCGCGCCGGCAGAGCTCCTTGGCGGCGTCCAGCGGCGCCTTGCCGCCGTCCTTGGAGGTGCCCACCGCCGCGAACTTGGTGAAGCTCAGCTCCTGGCCCGCGGACAGGCGCAGGGTGAATTCGCGGACAAAGGCGGACCCTAAGCGGCGCAGGCGCCCAGGGCTGCCGAGCCCCGCCAGGGCCTCCACCACGCGCAGGCCGACGCCTTCGTTCGTGCGCGCGTCCACGCTGAGCAGGCCCGCCTTCAGGGCCCCTTTCGCCGGGCCGAAATGGGGCCCGTTGATGTCCCACACGTCCGCGTCCACGCCCGCGTGCAGGGTCAGCACGCAGGCCTTGTCCGCCTTCAGCACCGCGCGCAGGCACAGCAGCCGGGTGTCCTCCAGGCTGGCGAAGCGCTCGACGCTGTAGGTGAGGCGGTTCCCCTTGGCCAGGCTGTAGACCGTGCTGCGGTGGTGGATGCCGTGGCGGAAATCCAGGCCCTGGCTGTGGCGCAGCGGCCTGGCCGAGGCCGGGCTAAGCGGGCGGCGGCCTTCGAAGAGGCGCAGGAAAAGCCCGTTGGGCGCGTTCACCGGCTCGCGCCAGGCGCTCCCGCGGCGGTCGTAGAGCCCCGACAGGGTGCAGGCGACCAGGGCCTCCTTGCCGTGCTCCTCCAAGGTGCCGCGGTAGCCGAGGCTGCCGTTGGCGATCAGGAATTTGCTGCCCAGAATCTCGGTGCGCCGCGCAGAGTATCCGTTTTCCTCGATCTGCCAGGCCTGGTCCGGATCTTGGAACATGGTTTTTTCTCCCTGGAGACAAGGATACCCGGGCCGAAGCCCGGGTATCCCCCTGTTCACCTGAACGATTGCGCGGGGCTCAGCCCTTCAGGCCGGTCATGGTGATGCCCTGGATGAAGTAGCGCTGGGCGAAGAAGAAGATCGCGATCACCGGCAGCATCATCAGCACCGAGCCGGCCAGCATCACGGACATGCCGATGCTGCCGTCGGAGCCCTGCACGTTGAGCGCGTAGAGCCCCAGCGAGAGCGGATAGAGGCGCTGGTCATTGAGGAAGATGAGCGGCCCCATGAAGTCGTTCCAGACCCCCATGAAGGTGAACACGGCCACGGTGGCCAGGGCCGGCTGGACCAGGGGCAGCATGATGTACCAGTAGCTGCGGATGGGCCCGCAGCCGTCGATCTTGGCTGCGTCCTCAAGGTCCTGGGGTATGCCCTTGAAGAAGTTGTAGAGAAGGAAAACGTTGAAGGCGCTGGCGAAGAAGCTGCACACCCACAGGGGCATGAGGGTGTTGTACCAGCCCAGGTATTTGATGACCAGGAAGAAGGGGATCATGGTCACCTGGGACGGGATCATCATGGTGGCCATCATCAATCCGAAGCTCAAATTCCGGCCCGGCCAGTTCAGGCGCGCGAAGCTGTAGGCGACCATGGAGCTGCTCAGCAGCGTGCCGAAAAGGTTGAGGATGACCAGCAGCAGGCTGGTCTCGACATAGCGCCAGAAGGGCATGTTGTCGAAGACCTTGAGGTAATTGAGCTCGACCTTGTCCTTCCAGGCCCCCCAAAAGCTGTTGCGCTCGAACTCGATGGTGACCTTGATGGTGTTCGGGCCGGTGACGCCGGATTGCGCGCCCTTGACCTGGTTCAAGATAAGCCAGGTCTTCAGCTTGTTGGTGAGGTCGTCCGGGCCGGGCTCCTGCCAGGTGATGACCGACCAATTGGTGTCGGCCAGCGGGAAGATGCGGTCGGCCCGCAGGACCCGCCCGTTCTTCTCCAGAGTGGCGCGGATGCGGTTCCAGCTCTCGTCGGAGCGCAGTGCCAGTTGCAGGTGGTAGAGGCGGTCCACCGGGAAATCGGTCGTGAAGGTGCCGGTCAGGCGCAGCTTGTCCCCGGAGCTGAAATCGTAGTGCAGTTCCGCCCCGCGGTCCGCGGGCGAGGGGACCAGGCTGCCCTTGGCCCCCCCGTCGATCTTCCAGGCGCCGGCCACCTGTTCGGCGGAAACCAGTTCCTGCTCCTGCAGGTCATAGGACCGGGCGCTCAGGGGGCCGACGATGACGCCGCGCTCGGCCTGGCGCAGAAGCTCCTTGGTCAGGGCCGGGTTCATGGCGGCCAGCGCCATCTTCCGCAGGTCGGCCTGGGTCTGGGTCCAGGCGGTCTCCGGAAGGTTGTCGGAGAGGTGCTGGTAGGCGCCGCGGGCGAGCTGGACGCTGAGCGCGTCGGGATCCAGGTCCGGATCCAAAGCGGGGGCCAGGGGCCGGAAATAGGACTGCAGCACGGGCAGCAACTCGTCCTGCCGCGGGCCGTCGAGGTCGGGGAAGCTGTAGGCGTCCACATAGGGCGCCACCATGTGCGGCCGAGGCGCTTCGGGGATCCAATGGATCCGGCGGGTGAAGAGCTCCCGGTCCATCTTCACCGAGGTGAAGGCCAGCCACAGCAGGGGCCAGCAGAAGATCACGGCGCCCACCACCAGCATGGAGTAGATCCCCAGGGTGCGGAAACGGGCGGCGACGGTGTAATTCTTGCTCATCGGTACTCCAATGGCCCCGCGGGAGCCTCTAGCCTAGACTAGTCACCTTCGTAATGGACCCAGCGCTTGGACATGTAGAGCTGGAGCAGCGTCAGGCCGAATACGATCAGGAACAGGAACCAAGCCATGGCCGCGGCCCGGCCCATGAGCATGTAGCGGAAGGCGTTGTTGAAGAGGTAGTAGACGTAGAACAGCGTGCTGTTGAGCGGCCGGCCGGACGTCATGATGAAGGCGGGCAGGAAGATCTGTATGGTCCCGATCAGGCCCATGATCAGGTTGAAGAAGATGTAGGGCGAGAGCATGGGCAGGGTGATGTTCAGGAAGCTGTCCACTTCCCCGGCCCCGTCGATGGCCGCGGCCTCGTAGTAGGATTCGCTGATGGCCTTGAGCCCGGCCAGCCAGATGATGATGCCGCCGCCGGAGGCCCACAGCCCCATGATGACCAGGGACAGCTTGCTGGTCTGCTCGTCCTGCAGCCAGTTGGGCCCGTGCAGGCCGACCGAGGCCAGCATCAGGTTCATCAGGCCGCTGCTGGGGTTGAGGATCCAGATCCACAGGATCGCGGCGGCCACGGCCGGGATGATGGAGGGGATGTAGAAGAGGGTGCGCCAGAGGGCCACGCCCTTGATCTTGGCGTTGAGGAGCATGGACAGCCCCAGGCTCAGGGCCATGCCCAGGGGGATGCCGACCAGCATGTAGACCGTGTTCCACAGGCTCTTCCAGAACAGGGGGTCGTTGAAGAAGAGCCAGCGGTAGTTGTCCAGCCCGATCAGGCGCGGGTTGTTGATGACGTCATAGCTGCAGAAACTCATCAATACGGCGAACAGGATGGGGCCGCCGGTGAACACGATGAAGCCGATGATCCACGGGGAGGCCAGGAACCAGCCGTCCTTCCACTGGGCGCTCAGGTGGCCGCCGTTGACGCCTTCCAGGCCCCGGCCGGTCTCCAGGAGCCTCTTGCCGCCCACGGGAGCCAGCCATTTCGCCAGGGTCCCGCGGAGCCCCAAGCGGGTCTCCCAGACGTAGACCAGCACGATGATGAGGACCACCAGCGCCACATAGGGCCACACGAACCAGGACCACTGCACCTCGATGCCCTGGGGCGGGGCCAGGTCGAGATCGAGCTGGCGCTGGACCAGGGAGGTGCCCTGGTCCAGGGACTCCTGGGCCGACTGCTTGTGGAAGATGGCGTTCTCCATGCAGGTGATCTGCTGGTTCCAGAGCAGCTGGCCCACCTCGGTCACGGGGCGGTAGCGGGCTTCGGGGATCAGGTCGTTGAACACCCGCAGGGCCGCCGCCACCTTCGGATCCGAGGCCGGATCGTCGTAGACGTAGGTCTTGGCCAGCCAGTCGTTGATGGCCTTGTTGGGCACCTGGCGCGGCACGAAGGACTGGCCCTGGCTCAGGTTGGTCAGGCGCTCGCTGTCGGCCATGATCTTGTAGGCCTCCTTCGAGGCCAGGAAGCGGATCAGCGCCCAGGCTGCGTCCTTGTGCTTGGCGGTCGAGGGGATGGCGTAGGCCCAGCCGCCCACCCAGCTCAGGGTGGTGTGGGTCTTGGTGACCATGTCCTGCGGGATCGGCGGCGGCGCCACGGCCCAGTCGAGGTGGCGGGCGTACTGCGACATCTGGTGCAGCATCCACACGCCGTCGATCTTCATCGCCACCTTGCCGATGATGAAGGGATCGAGCTCGCCGCCCTGGAAAGAGGACTGGAACGCGTAGACGGCCTTGGCGCCGCCCTGGTTGTCGTACTGCTGGGTCATCCAGTTGAGCGCGCCCACGATCTTGGGGTCGTTGAGGGTGCAATGCTTTCCGTCGGGGCTCATGAACTCGCCGCCGTTCATCCAGCCGAAGATGTAGAGCCAGGAATCCCCGTAGTTCGGCACGAAGCCGATGCGCACGAGGTGCCCGTCCTCGTCCGTCTGCGTGAGCTTGGCTTCCATGGACTCAAGCTGCTCCCAGGTCCTGGGCGGCAGCGCCTCGCCGTTTGCGTCGACAAAACCGGCCTTCTTCAGCAGGCTCTTGTTGTAGAAGAGGGCGCGGGAATCCATGCTGAAGGGCACGCCATAGAGGGCGTGGGAGCCGCTGACCGGGTCCGTGTACACGGCCTCGTTCCACGCCGAGGGGAAAAAGTCCTCGCTGTGGATCGCGTCGGGCCGGCCGGCCTTGAGGTCGGCGTTGACGTAGCTGTCCAGGGGCGTGAAGGTCCCGCGCGCGGACAGCTCGCTGATGGCGAAACGGTCGAACGCGATCACGTCCGGGGGCATGCCGCCGGCCACGCTGACCAGGAAACGCGTGGGATCCGCGGAGGGATCGGCCGAGGCGTTCTGTCCGCTGACGACCCGGTAGATGGGCTGGGAGGGATCCTTGGCGTGGGCGTCCCGGCTGTGCTTCTCGAAGACGCGCACCGCATCGTCCATGGGCGCCGCGATGGGTCCGGTGGGCGCCATGTAGCTGATCTCGACCACGCCCGGTTCGGGAGCCTGCCGGGAACGTGAGGGGGACAACAGCCACAATGCCGTGAATCCCAGGGCGCAAATAAGAGCCATTTTCCAAAGGTTCATTCGCTCATCTCAAAAGATGATCAGTAAACCGGGCCTGCGGACACAGCGCGGATGCCATCGTAACAAGCCCCTATCAAGGAGTCAGCAGTAAAAAGCCCCCGGTCCGACGGGACCGGGGGCCTCATGTCACCCTTCAAGGGATGTCGTCAATCGAACCAGAGATTGTCCAGATAGATGTCGAAATTCCCCGGGGCCGTCGGCCCGATTTCGATCATTTCGGATTCGCTCGGCGTCCACGGGGTGCAGGTCCCGGGGAACTCCGTGAACTGGGGGCCGTAGGGGCTGTCCGGGAAGTAGATCACCACCGTGTGCCAATTCGTGTCCCCGGCCGTGGTGAACAGGTAGCGGTAGAAGTCGTAGTTCGGGGCGGCCTGGGTGCAGAATTGCACGTTGATCTGCTCGTTCTCGCCGTTCACCCCGTTCTTGTAGTCGAACACGAAGCGCTTGTTCGGGGAGAGGCTTTCGATGTTGCCCGCGTAAGCCGTGCCGGGCGCCTGGCCGGCGTTGTAGCCGGGATAATTGGGATTGGCGGTGCCGTATAGGTTGCCGGTGGCGCTGCCGTCGAAGGCAAACTCGGCCACCGCGTAGCCGCCGGTATCCACGTTGCCGCTGAATTCCATGCAGGCGTTGCCGGAGAGCGTCGGCCCATTGGCCGCCGTCTGGCTGGTCGCGCTCCAGGGGCTGTTGTTCAGGACGGTGCCTCCGTCGGCCTGCCATGCCACTTCGGGGTCGGGGCCGCTCGCGGCGAGCGGTCCCGTGCCGCCGCCGAGTTCCGTGTTCGCCGCCGGGGCCGAGGTCGCGTACTCGAAGGTGCTGATGACGGTGCCGGCGGTGTTGACCCCGCCGCTGACGTCCAAAGCCGGGCCGCTCGAGGCCACCGGCGCCGCGAAGGTCAGGTTGGTGATGCTCAGGTCGTAGGCCTGGGCCGGCTCATTGATCGGCGCCACCGGCTTGAACTCAAAGGCCCCGACCTGCGTCGGATCAAAGGCCACGTCGGTGACATAGGTGGGTTCGAACAGGACATTGACTCCGCTGGGGGGCGTCCAGCCCGCCTGCGGCGTGTACCAAGTGGAGCTGGCCGGGAAGTACACGTCCACGGTGTGCCAGTTCGTGTCCGGCGGCGTCCAGGTGTACTGCCAGAAGGCCTCGGTGCTGCCGTTGATGTTCGCGGAGATCAGTTCCACTTCGTAGGTGACGCAGGCGGTTCCCGCCCTGTAGTCGAACTGGAACCCGTCATTCGGGCTGTAGGGCAGGCAGTTCGCGAAATTGGTTCCGGAGGTGCCGCCCTGGGCCAGGTCAAAGGACATGTAGGCGTAGGGATAGGGGTCGGTGCAGCTGGGGCCGGGCGTGCAGCCGGTCTGGTCGCCCACGGTGCCGGTGACCCGGGCGTAGTAGGTGCTCGCCGGGAAATTGGGGTCCACGCCCACCGCGGAACTGGGGGTTCCCTGGAAGGAAGGCGGATAGATGGTGGACGAGGGGCTGCACGCTATCTCGATGTTCTGGTTCCAGAGGTCGTCCGTGTAGTTGACGCTCTGCTCGCCGTTGAAGACCACCGAGGAGATGACCACCGGGGTCGGGGCGGGCGGCGGGCTGAAGGTCACGTTGTCGACGCACAGGTTGTAGGCCTGGGACTGGGTGGTCGAGGCCACCACCTTGAACTGGACCGCGCCGATGGAGGTGCTCCAGGTGGTGGTTGGGGGCGAACAGCCGTAATTGGGCTGGGTGAAGAGGTTGCCGATGGTGTTCACCCCGGGGAAATAGACGTCCACGGTGTTCCAGCCGCTGTTAGGGGGCGTGAATTGGAACTGGTAGTAGTTGCCGCAATTGGCGGCCGTGAGCGGCGCGATGATCTGGACCACGTAGCTGACGCCCACGGTTCCCATGTAGTCGAACTGGATGCCGTTGTTGGGGTCATAGGGACCGATGTCCGCCACGTCGCCGCTGTTGCCGGTGTTGCCGCTGGGGGTCACGTCCAGGGCGATGTAGGCGTAGGGATAGTCCGTGGGGCTGCCGCTCTGGGCCGCGATCGTCCCGGTGATGCAGCCGCTGTTGGCTCCGGGCAGGCTGGGGCCGTTGCCGGCGGCCTGGGAGCCGGCGCCCCAGGGGAAGGGCGACAGGCTGGTGGCCGGCGAGGGGTTGGAGCCGGCGCTGTCGCCGAAGCCGGTCACGATCGGTTCCTGCCAATTGTCGTCCGCGCCGCCGTTGTTCGCGGGGGCGTTGTTCTCAAAATCCGCCAGCAGGGGGCCCGGGCCGGCGGTCGGGGTTTGGGAGGGAGTCGGCGAATCTGTGCTGGTGAAGGTCGCCGTGGGCGAGGTCGCCACCTTTTTATAGTTGGGGCTCAAGGGGTCGTTGGCGTTGCTGCGCGACGGCGAGCTCAGCCAAAAAGGGAACGCAAAAGCCACGCTGGCGGCCGTGAACAGGCCCAACGCCAATAGCAGCGTGGAGAATTTGGAAAATCGAGACATTCAAAATCTCCCGTTTACTAGAATTCTGCCACTTTCCAGCGCATCTGCACGCCGTGGTCCTCGAGGGCCACCTGCATGTTCGACGGGAGCAGCGAAGGCATCTGGGCCAGGGCCTGGTCGGGCCGGGCGTTGACCACGGCGTCGATCAGCGTGTAGGCGTAGACCAAGCCGAAGGCGATGTAGGCGATATGGTTGATGTTGGCCATCTCGCTCCAGGTGTCGTAGGGCGAGTTGTAGGCGCCCTGCGAGAGGCCGGGCCCGAGGCCGAGGTACTTGTTCTCCGCCTGGGTGCCGATCAGGTCCGTGGAAATCGTGGTGACGGCCAGGACCAGTTCGGTCCCGCCCAAAATCCAGCCCTTGGTGGACTGGCCGTTGTAGCCCTGGCCCCAGCCCGGCAGGATGGCCGAGCGCCACAGCGGCTGGGCCCAGTCCTTCGGCATGGCGTTGAGTTTGGCGGTCTGGGCGGCGTCCAGGCGCGTGACGAAGTCGGCGAGGGCCGTGTTGGAGGGGTTCAGGGCCAGAGCCTGCTTGTAGGACGCCTCGGCGGCGCTCATGTTGCCCAGGGCGTACTGGCAGTTGCCGGCGCCTTGGAAGGCCTTCGCGTTCTGGGGCTGCTGGGCGGACACCGCCTGGTAGGCGGCCAGGGCCTGGCTGTACTGCCGGGCCTGGTAGAGCTGGTTGGCGGAGGCAAGCGGATCATTCTGGCTGGCGCTGAGCCGGGCGACCACGGCCTGCAAGGCCGTGTTGGACGGATTCAGCTGCAGGGAGTATTGGTAGTAGCGCAGAGCCATCGCCGGCTGGTTCTTGGCGTAGTAGCAGCTGCCCACGGCCTGGTAAGCGGCCGCCTGGCGGTTGTCGAGACGCAGGCTGTATGCGAAGTCCTGGAGGGCTTGGTCATACTGCTTCTGGTAATAGAGCCGACTCCCCGCCGCGTACCATTGCGCCGCCGCCGGCTGCGCTGCTGCCGGCGGATCCGCCGCCAGGTGCAAGGGATGAAACAGGATTACCAGGATCAGATAACGGAAGACTCGCAAAGCCGCCTCCAGATAGGAAAAATCTCTAAGTTAATATAGGGAGGCACTTGCCTAAATGCCTCCTGCATTGCGTATTAGTTGTCTTGAAATTTTGCCCGGGCCGCCTAAATACCGAGCGAACCTCCCTTATATACCCGAAAAATGGGGCTATTTAAAGGACAATCCAAGAAAACGGGCTCTTTTTTGCGATTGAGGCGCGGTCCCTGTTTTTTCGGCTAAATCCATAAAAAGCCCATATTCCTGTCCTTTGCGCCGTACGGGACAATGTCCATCCTGAAAAACAACTGCAATTGTTCAATGAACAAAGGAAAAGCATCACAAAAATCGCTTCAAAAAAATGACTCCCGATGTTTTTTTCTGTAAACTGTTCATCCTTATGGCCTCCATGCCGGGCCTGAGCAAAGGATACGCCAACCCAGGAGCAAGCATGCGTCCGCACCAGAGGCTTATTTCAAAATCCGGACTATGGGTTCTTCTGCTGGCATTGCCCGTCGGCTTGTTCGCGGACGCGGCACAGTATGTCGCATGGGGCGACCAGATGCTGGCCCAAAAAAAATACTCCGCCGCCTTGCCCTATTACAGCGCCGCGGTGAAGGCCGACCCCGGCGACGCTGCGGCCTACCGCGGACTGGGCTATTCGGAGATGGGCCTGCACGACGAGGCCCAGGGCCTGAAGTACATGGAATATTCCCTGCACCTGAATCCGGACGACAGCGGCTTGAGCAAGTACCTGGCCGGAATTTACCAGAGCTACGGCAACCGTTATCATCAGCTGGGGGACCAAAACCACGCGCTGAGCTGCTGGCACAAGTCGCTGGCCCTGGAACCGGGCAACACGCAGCTGGCGGCTTATGTCGCCTCCATCGAGGGCGCGAACGCCGCCCCCCTCGCGCAAGCCGCCACGGGCACGGCCTCCGCCGAATCCGGAGCGGCCTCCCCCGCCCCTGAAAGCTCCACCGCGGCGGCGAAAGGCCCCACCGCCGGCATCAACCCCTGGATCATGGTCGGGACTGTGGCCGGGCTCGGCGCGATCATGATCTTCCTTTTCTAAATTTTTAGAACAATCAAGGCCCGCCGCGCGTCTTGAATGGGGACGCCTTCAAGGGCGGCCGGAGAGCCCCGTTTTTTTCGGACCCTAGCATGCTCGCCAAGACCCTGACCCTGCTTTTATGCCTGTCCCCGGCCGCCTTCGCGGCCGCGGACGGCGCGCCCCTCTCGCCCTCGCCCATGGTGGTGCGGGCGGCCGATGATTTCACGCAGGTGGCGGAGCTGGTCAATCCCTGGGTCGTCAACATCAGCACCACCCAGACCATCCGCCAGAACCTGGGGAGCTTTTGGGGCGACTTCTACGGCTTCGATCCCTTGGGCGGCGGCACACGCACCTTCAAACGGCAGAGCCTGGGATCCGGCTTCATCTACAGCTCCGACGGGCTCATCTTGACCAACGCCCATGTGGTGTCCGGCGCCGACAAGATCGAGGTGCGCCTGGTCGACGGCACCGAGGCCCAGGCCCAGGTGGTCGGCGAGGACGACAACGTCGACCTGGCGCTGCTGAAGATAAGCGTCAACAAAAGCCTGCCGGCCGCGGTGCTGGGCGACAGCAGCAAGGTGAGGGTGGGCCAATGGGCCATCGCCATCGGCAACCCCTTCGGTTTCGACCACAGCCTGACCGTGGGCGTCATCTCCGCCAAGGAGCGCACCAACATCTTCACGGGCGAGGGCGCGGCCAAATACCAGAACTACCTGCAGACCGACGCCAGCATCAACCACGGAAATTCTGGCGGCCCCCTGTGCGACATCACGGGCGAGGTCATCGGCATGAACACGGCCATCAGCACGCCCAACGACGGCAGCATCGGCATCGGCTTCGCCATCCCCATCAACTTCATCAAACGCTCCATCCCGGACCTTGAACGCGCCGGAAGGGTGGTGGCCCCGAAGCTCGGGTTCTTCACCCAGGACGTGGACGAGCGCCTGGCAGGGGCCATGAAACTGCCCGTGGACAACGGCGTCCTGGTGACGGACGTGGCCGCCGGCGGCGCGGCGGACAAGGCCGGCCTGAAACGGGGCGACGTGCTGCTGCGGCTCAACGGCAACGCCGTGGCCAACGCCGCCGAGCTGCGCACGCGCATCTACGAAAACGACCCCGCCTCCACCATGACGCTGGAGGTGTGGAGGGAGGGCCACAGCCTCGACCTCACGGTCACGCCCGACCAGCTCAAGGCCAGCGAAAACGCGGGGACCTGGCACGGCCTGAAGGTCGTCGGCAATTCCGCGGCCGAGGCGGCCAAACGGGGCCTGGCGGTGACGGACGGCGTGGTCGTGGACTCGGTGACGGAGGCCAGCAGCGCGGGGCGCATCGGCATAAAACCCGGGGACGTGCTGATGGAGCTGAACCAAAAACGCATCGAGGGCATGGACGGCTGGAACCGCCTGATCAAGAGCGTGGACGAAGGCCAGGACGTGGTGGTCCTGCTGGTGCGCGAACGGCAAAGCGCCTACATCGTGATTCCGGCCGAACAATAGGGGGAGCGGCTTCCACTATAATAATATATGTAAGGATAATTTTATGTTTGGGACGCGCAATGGATGATTTCGTTTTCCGTGACCAGCCATTGGACCGGGATATCCAGGGAAGTGGCCGGCACCTGGGGGACCAATTGGCTTTCAAAAGCCAGGCCGATCGTGGGGAGGCCGCGCCCCTCTGAGGCCAGCCAGCGGTCGTAATAGCCGTGGCCCATGCCCAAGCGATTGCCGCGTCGGTCGAAAACCGAGCCGGGAACGAGCACGAGGCTGGGGATCCACAAGTCGGCGGGGCGCGCGTCCGCGGCGGGCTCAAGAATGCCGTAAGGCCCGGGCACCAGGGCTTCGGGTTCGTCCACCCCGTAAAAATGCAGCTTTTTGGGGCCCGCTTCGCAGCGGGGCGCGGCCACCGCCAGGCCCAAGGCGCGGCAACGCCGGCGCAGGGGACCTGTTTCGACCTCGCTTCCGTGGCTGATGAAGAACAGGACCTGCGCTATGGACGGGCTGCGCATCAGCGGAACATCGAGCAGGCGCCGCCCTATGGATTCGCTGAGCTCCAAGCGCAGGGAAAGGGGCATAGCTTTGCGGCGTTCAAGCACGCTTTTCCGCAATTCGGCTACATCCATCGGATTCTCCCCTCGCGCGGCGCTTTCCAGCGGCGATCCAAGCTGAATTGTCTTTTAAAAACAGTTGGTTTTCAAAAAATCGTAAACGCCGTGGAAGTCCTGGTCAAGACAAACCAGCCTAGAAAAGCATTGTCGTGACTGACAATCTTGTAACACTCTTTTGTCATAATATCCGCGCTTATCCCCTGAAACAAGCCGCAAAAACGCCTAATAAGTTCCAAAAATTGCTTGTACCCCAAGAAGCCTTTGATTTTTCAGCCCGCCTTTAGGAAATCCTTGATCTTTGGCACGGGCCTTGCTTCTACAACCGACACCACAAAGGCGATGGGGTTGTCATGAACGAGAGCATCACCCTGAAAAACACGCGGGACCTGAATCTGCTGCATCGCATCAGCCAGGTGCTCGGATTCGACCTCAGCCTGAGCGACGTCCTGCAGGTCATCGTGTCGGTGACCGCGGACCTCATGGACAGCAAGATCGTGTCCATCCTGCTCTACGACGAAAACACTCGCACGCTCAGCATCGCGGCCACCCAGAGCCTTTCGCCGGCCTACCGCGATAAACCCAGTGTTTCCGCGGATAAAAGCGTTTCTGGGAAGGCCCTGCTGACCCACGCTCCGCAGGCGATCACGGACATCGCCAGCGAAAAAAGCTTCGGTTTCCGGGAAATCGCCCAGCAGGAAGGCATCGTCAGCATGTTGTGCGTGCCGATGATGATCCGGGGTCAGGCCATAGGGGTGATCAACAGCTATTCCCAGCACGCCCGCATCTACAACGACGACGACACCAAAATGCTGGCTTTGGTGGCCAGCCAGGCGGCCATCGCCATTGAAAACGCCCGCCTGCAGTCGGCCACCGCGGCGTTCCAGGAGGACCTGCTCAACCGCAAGATGGTGACCAAGGCCAAAACCCTGCTCATGAAGAAAAAGGGCATGGATGAGCCGGCGGCACACCGCTATATACAGAAGGAAAGCATGAACCGCCGCAAGCCCATGCGGGAAATCGCGGAAGCGATACTGCTTTCCGAGGAACTGCAGGTCAAATAACAGTCAACAACTCGCAGTAGGCAGCACCCTGCCTTCAACGAGACACCCTCTTCGCGGCGCCCGGGTCCGGATCCTGGGGAGGCGCCGGCTTGGGCGCCGCGAATAGGGACAAAATGGGGCAGTGCCAGGGATTTATGGACCATACTGGCATCGGAAAAACATCGCCTCGGATAGTGCATTTTGCATTAAAAATAGGTTACATAAAACGCAAAAAATGGTATTTTGCGTAACGTCACTGTAACGGCACGGGACCTTGCTCGACTTCTTTACCCAAAAGAAGTCGCTTTCAAAGCACGGCGCTGGCAATATGCTCGGCAAAAAACAACCTCAAGGAGGAAGAATGATCCGCTTCAAGAAACACCTCATCACAGGTAGCCTGATCCTGGGCGCCCTGGCGGCCCCGGCCCTAGGCCTGGCCGACGACACGACGGCGGCTGCGCCGGCGGCGACCCCGGTCGCCACCCCGACGCCGCTGGCTTGGTACCAAAAGCTGACCGTTGGCGGTTATTTGGACGAGTATTACCAGGTGGACTTCAACCGTCCGGCCGACAGCTTCGGTTCGGGCGAGCCGATGTTCCGCGCGTTCGACACCACCAGCAACCAGTTCAGCTTCGGCGGCGGCGAGCTGACCCTGACCCAGAATGATGCGTCCTCCAACACCGGCTATTTCGTGGACCTGCTCATGGGGCCCCTGGCCGGCCTGTACAGCGGTGACGGCAGCTCCAACGGCCTGGAAATCGGGCAGGCTTACCTGACCCAGACCTTCGGAAACGCCAAGTTCACGTTCGGAAAGTTCGGCACGCCGGTCGGTTACGAAGTGACCTACCTTCCCTCCAACGCCAACTTCAGCCGTTCCTTGCTCTTCGGCCAGGAGCCCCTGTTCCACGTTGGCGCGGAATTGGCCTACACCCTGCCTTACAGCTTGGTGGCGACGGTTTGGGCTGACGACGGAAACAGCATCGACAACGCTGCGAACGCCGGCAAGGATTACGGCGCCCAGTTGGCCTACACCGGTGTCAAGAACCTGAGCCTGACCGGAACCTGGTACCTGAACAACGACCAGCTGGTGACCTACACCGGCGACCCCAATGGCGGCGAACTGTATGACATTGAATGGGGCAACTTGGTCGCGACCTACCAGGCTATGGACAACCTTAGCTTCGGCGGCGAGTACCTGTTCAAGGAATACAGCCTGCTCGGAACCTACACCTTCGACGCTGCTGGCCTCCTGCCCTACAACGCCATCCAGCAGGGCTACGCTCTGTACGCGACCTACAACACCCCGATCGCGAACCTGAGCTTGTCGCCCCGTTGGGAGCAGTGGTTCAACCCGACCTTTGGCTACGACACCACCAGCGTTGGCGGCTCTTTCCTGGGCCCCTTCCTGGGCCAGGCCGGAACGCCGTCCAAATTGGCTGAGCTCACTTTGACGGCCAAGTACCAGATGGGCCCCCTCGCCCACATGCTGGAATACCGCGTCGACGGAGCCAGCGCCGACAACGGCGGCCCCTATCCGTTCCTGACCAGCAACGGCAACAAGCCGTCGTTCTTCAGCCAGTTCCAGCAGACCCTGACCTACGCTGCTGTGTACAGCTTCTAAAGAACGGCTTCACGGTATTCGGAAAAAGGCGAGATCCCCGGGGCGAAAGCTCCGGGGATTTTGTTTTTTCGCTCCGGCCCGGTTTAAGGCAGTGATAGTCCCATTCCCTTGGCGCGCCCTGTCGTTCTTAACGCCTCTGTCGGAACTGACAAAAAGGTCATTTGTTTAGTATCGTTTAACCTTTTAAAACCAATACTATTTCACAATCTGTGTTTGGCATAAGTATTGCTTATATTTCAATATGCATAGTTTCGAGAAAGATCCGCACTGTTAGACATACCCATCCCCCGTCCCCGCAATGCTGCCGGGACATATAGCATAGAGAGGCCACAATGGCAGAATCTAGGGAAAACGCGTTGGGCGTCAAGCCAACGCTGGGACTAATGGGCGCCTCCATGAACGCGATGGCCCTCATCGCGCCGGGCGCCTTTTTGTGGATCACCTTCCAGATCCAGGCTTCAGCCACCACGCCTGCCGGCACCTCCGCGGCCCCGGACATGTGGTTCGGCATTCTGCTGGCCTTGATCCTGGCCTTGCTCACGGCCCTGTCCTACGCCCAGCTGGCCAAGCTCTACCCTGAGGCCGGTTTCGCGAGCTGCACCTACTTCGCGGAAAAGGCCTTTTTGGACAGCCGCAAAGAAAAGCGCGCCATGCCGCATTCCTTGGCCCGCTACTCCAAGCTGGCCACGGGCTGGGCCGCCC
The DNA here is from genome assembly GCA_035485275.1 of bacterium. Lineage (GTDB taxonomy): Bacteria > Oederibacteriota > JAJYGY01 > JAJYGY01 > DAIDJD01 > DAIDJD01. The sequence goes on along the minus strand of DATHOE010000008.1, from coordinate 15,412 downwards.
ACCTGTTCTACTGGGTCTATCCGGGCGTCATGGTGGCGACCTTCGCCATCCTCGTGGGCTACGTGTACACGGCCTTCACCAACCAGACCCTTTCCAACGCCTCCCTGACCTTTATCGGCGTGGTTTTCGCGGCGGTCGTCGGTTTCATCGCCTACAAGGGTATCTCCGGATCGACCAAGACCAACATCGTCATCAACATCATCCAGTGGGTCGCCCTGACGGTGTTCAGCCTTCTGGCCCTTTACTACCGCTTCGCCAACCCGGAGCACGCTACCCAGTGGGCATTTTCCGGACCTCTTGACGTGGTCAAGTTCCACGATTTCCAAAGCGTGCTGGTGGAATCCACCATCGCCATCCTGATCCTGGTCGGTTTTGAAAGCTCCACCGCCATGGCTCCGGAGACCAAGAACCCCGAAACCACCATCCCCAAGGCCATTTTGCTGGCGCTCATCGTGCAATGCGTGTTCGCCTACATGTTCGAATACTTCTGCGCCAACTTCATGATCAGCGAGAAATTGACGGGCATCGCCACGGTCCCGGCTCCGGTGGCGGCGGCGGTTTCAGGCACGGCGGCGGCGGCCTCCACGGCGGCGCCGGTCATGATCACCCAGACCGTCACGGGCATGGCCGCCGCGGCGAACTCGTCGGCCCCCATCGGCGACATGTGCGTGGCTCTGGGCAACCATGTGCTGCCGGGCATCGGCTTCGCGTTCATGCTGGGCATCGCCGCCACCGTCATCATCGCGGTCTTGGGCACCACCCTGGCTTGCATGAACACCGCGGTGCGCGTGACCAGCGGCATGGCTGAGGACCGGGAGCTCCCCGAATTCCTGGCCTTCCTGCACCCCAAGAATAAGACCCCCCACACCGTCATCGGCGTGCTGGTGGTGATCTCCTGCATCATCGCCGGCATCGGCGTGCAGTCCGTGGACGGCCTCACCGGCATCACGCTGGCGTCCAACTTCGGTACCTTCATCCTGTACGGCCTGGTTTGCATCTGGACCTTCATCGCCTACAAGGACCGCCCGGATTTCAGCGTCCTGAAGCACTTGCTCGTCCCCCTGGGCGGGCTGATCCTGAACACGCTGATGTGCGCGGGCATCCTGTACCTGAACATGACCGGCACGCCGGACAACAAGATCGAAGCGGAAATCTGCTTCTACATCGCCGGCGGCTGGGCGCTCCTGAGCTTCGTCTACATCATGGTCACCACGGTCCACAAGAACTACGGCCTGAAGATGGTGCAAGCCATCATCCGTCCGGACAACCTCGACGAGCTGGTCGACACCCTCACCAGCGAAGGCCTGCTCCAGGGCATGACCGTCACGGAAGTGAAGGGCTTCGGCCGCCAGCGGGGGGCCAAGGTCGAGGGCGCCGCCGCGGAGAAGATCAAGTTCCTGCCCAAGGTGCGGGTGGAGATCCTGGTCAACGAGTGGGACGTGGAGCACGTGCTGCAGGTCATGCAGAAGGTGCTCAACACGGGCAAGTTCGGCGACGGCAAGGTCTTCGTCTTCGAGGCCGAAGAGGTGCTGCGCATACGCACCGGCGAAGTCGGGGTCGCCGCGGTTTAGGCATCCCTGTCCAAAACAAAAAAAGGCCGGTCCCGAGGGACCGGCCTTTTTTTTGCCCAAAGATCCGGGGCCTCAGGAGAGCCCGGCCTCGTCCTGGAGGTCCTGCTCCTTCAAAATCCTGATGCCCTTGCCGTCGCGCTTGATCATCTTCCTCTTTTCAAGGTCGCTCAGGCAGCGCATCAGGGTCTCGGCCGCGGTGTCGGACAGCTCGGACATGTCCGTGCGCGAAAGCTCGATTTTGAGCAGGCCGTCGTGCTCCAGCCCGTAGTTGCGCAGCAGGAAGCACAGCACCCTGGCCACCCTCTGCTCCGCGGAGACCTGCGCCGCCCCGACCAGGCGGTCCTCGACGTCCCCCAGCTCGATGCTGAGCGTCTTCAGCAGGAAATGGGACAGGTCCTTGTCCTTGCGCAGGTAATCCAGGAAAAAATCCCTCTGGATGAAGGAAACCTTGGCGTGGTGGTGGGATTCGGCGGTGATCTTGTAGAGCTCCCCGGCCAGCAGGGCGCGGTACCCGAAAAGGTCCCCGGCGCCGCCCATATAGGTGATGTGCATGCGGCCGGCCTTGCCGGTCTTCATGAGCTTCACCAAGCCGTGGTGGATGAAGTAGACGCCGAAGGGCTCGTTGCCCGTGTAAAAGATGGTCTGGCCCGCCTTATACAGGTGTTCGGTCAGGACCGGCGGGCCCTTTTTTTCGGCCGCGGCCAGGAGCCCGTGCATGATGGCCTTTTTTTCGCGAAGCACGTGCCCGTAGAACTCCGCCCCTATGCCCATGTCACCCCGCCCTCGCTTGGAAACGCCCCTTGGTGCGGCGCCCTTCATCGTGCCTTAGCTTTTTGGGATTATATCCTTAACAAGCCGAACTAATAACGCCTGATAAATTTGAAGGACGGGCGGGCAATCCGTGCTCGACCAGGCTGCTTAGTTCAGGTAGCGGGCCTATCGTCCCCAAAAGGATGTAACAAAAAAGGTCCGGCGATGCGTACAAATAGGTAATTGGAAGGTCTTTACATTTTTGTAGCGGTTAAGAAATTTCCATTCAAACGATTTCTTTATGAGTTATTTTTATACAAAAAATGGCACACATCTTGCACTTGCTAGGGTCTCTGCCCTAGACGCCAGCACTTCGCCCACACCCAGGACATCCGCTATGCCCGCCACCCAAGAACTTGGCGATTTGATCGTCAGCGAAAATCTGACCATACACTTCCAGCCCATCATTTCCCTCAAACAACAAGCGGTCGTGGGCCTCGAAGCCCTGGCGCGGCCCGGTTCCAGCCCCGGATGCGGCCCCCTGAACGTCCTACAGCTGTTCCGCATGGCCCAGGAAGAGAAGCGCCTGCTGGAATTGGACCGCCTCTGCCGGCGCAAGGCCCTCAACACCTACCGCGGCCTGGCCTCGCTGCCCGAGCCCAAACCCCTGCTCTTCGTGAACTTCGAGGCCTCGGTCATCGACCAGGGCGTGGAAGGCTCCGGCGCCATCAGGCAGGCCGTGAAGGAAAGCGGCCTGAGCCCGGAGGACGTTGTCATCGAGATCAACGAAAGCAGGGTGGTGGACAGCGCCGGGCTGAAGCGCTTCGTCGACCGCCACCGGGACCAGGGCTTCCTGATCGCCCTGGACGACCTCGGCACCGGGGAAAGCAACCTGCCGCGGGTGGCCGCCCTGCGCCCCCATATCCTGAAGCTGGACCGCAGCCTGGTAGCGGGCATCGACGGCGACTATTTCAAGCAGGAGACCTTCAAGTGCCTGGTCAGCCTCGGGCACGGGGTCGGCTGCCTGATCCTGGCGGAAGGGGTCGAGACCCAGGCGGAGGTGGACGTCTGCGCCTCCCTCGGAGCGGAGCTCTTCCAGGGCTTCAACTTCAGCCGGGCCCTTCCCGCGGACGGGCTCCATCTCCAAGCCCTTTCCCCGGCAATCCACGCCGCGGGGCAGCGCCAGCGGGAGTCGGCGGTCAAGGCCATCCACGCCCGCGGAGCCCAGGCCCTGAACATGCGTCGCCTGAGCGACACGATACGCGGCACCCTGGTCGCGGCGGCGGCCGGCTCCTTCGACACTGTGCTGGAACGGGTGGTGCGCACCGAGCCGCAGGTGGAGTGCGCCTACATGCTCGACCACAACGGCATCCAGGTGACCGAGACCCACAAATCGCCCTTCGCCGCGCTGCTGACCAACCGGCTCTTCTCCCCCGCGCCCAAGGGGACCGACCACTCCAACAAGGAGTATTTCTACAGCCTCGTGGACGCCAAGCTCGAGCGCTACATCACGGAAAACTACCTGTCCCTGGCCACGGGCCGCCACTGCCGGACCGTGTCCAGCCTGGTGGACCTTCCCGGCGGCGAAAGCTACGCGCTGTGCCTCGATTTGAGCGCGGACGACTGAGGGGGGCCTTCAGGAGATGCGCCGGAACACCGCCGGACGCGACGAGGCGCTTGGCGCCTTTGCGGGGCGTGACCCCGGGCTTGGGCGGGCGTTGAAGGGCCTGCTGCCAGGACACGAAGGCCCATTCCTTCAGGCGCGACGGCCGGCCGTGCCAGGCCGTAGGCAGCAGCACCCAGAAACGCACGACTTTTGAGTCCACAACCCAGGCCTCGGCCCCGGGCAGGGCCATCAGCTCCGTCCGGCTCCCTTCGTCCGTGATCCGCAGACCCAGACGGCCTTCCTTCCATACCAACGCGAAAATGTTGCCGTTGACGAAATAAGCGTCGCATCCGAAGAGCCGCTTGGGCTCGACCCCCTCCAAACCAGCCATGGAGCCGTCAAAGACGGCCTTCAGCCGCGCCAGTTCGTCGGGCTTCAGGTCAGCGGGCTTCATTCTCGGCCCGGGTCAGGCTGTAGTCCCAGACCACCTGCGCCTCCATGCCTTTGCCCCTGTCCAGGCAGGAGCGCACCTCGGCGGCGGCGGCCTCGACCGTCAAATTCCTCATGACCAGGCCTTCGGGCAGAAGCTGGACCACGGGCGCGTATTCGCACCAGCCCATGCAGCCCGTCTTGGTGACATAGAGGCTGCGCTTGAGGCCCGCCTCGGTCCGCGCCGTTTTCAGGGCGTCGGCCAGGGCCTGGGGGTTGCCGTCGCGGGCCTTGAGCGCGGCCCCGCAATCGGCCCCATAGGTGCACACCAGCAATTGCAGCGGCCGGTCCCCGTCGAAATCATGCTCGTTCATGCGATCCCCTTTGTGCTGTGGAGCTTCAAGGACGCGCCGCCCGCGCCGCGGCCACGCGTTCCTTCAAAAAATCCCGCGCCTCCGGACCCAAGTCCGCGGCCGGCAGCAGGACACTGGCGCCGTTCTCGGCGTGCTGGAGCAGGACCCAGACCCTTTCCAGGCACCACAGGCTCTGGAAGCGGGACCATTCGATCGTTCCGGATCCCCAGGCCGCCTCGTAGCGGTAGGCGTCCGGCTCCAGGCTGACGCGGACCGGCGCCCCCTGGAAGCGGGCGAAGTTGCGCAGGGCCAGCCTTTGGTAGTGGCGGCAGGCCGCGACCAGCCCGCCGAAGGCCAGTAAGAGCATAAGCCCAAGGAAGATCCCGTACCACCACCAGGCCAGGCCGGGCAGCACCAGGACCAGGACGGCCTCCGCCGCGGCCAGGAGCACGGCGAGGCACGGGGCGGCCATGGGCTGGGACGCGGTGTGGCGCCAGAAAATGCCGGCCGTGGCCTCCCGCACGTGCTCCGGCGTGATTTCGGTGCTGAATTGGACGGACAAGGAAGCCCTTCAAGGAAAAGGACGGGCCTGAAAAGCAAGAGGGGAGCCCGCGGGCTCCCCTCTTGACCATTCACCCGGATGGATCCGCGGCCTAGGAGCAGCCGCTCGTGGTCCCGCAGCTGATGCACTTGTGGCAGCTTCCGCTGCGCACCATGATGTCGCCGCATTCGGGGCAGGGCGGGGCGTCGCTTTCCACCTGGAAGGCCACCTGGGTCTTGCGGCCGACCTTGGGTTTGGCCTCGCCCATGGGCGCGAAAGCCACCGGCATGCCGGAGGGCTTGGAGCCCGCCAGGGCGCGGGGCGCCTCGGCCGCGGGGATGCTGGCGTCGACCTGGGCCTCCGTGGCGGACTCCTTGGGCAGGACGAACTTGAGCTCCAGCCAGCGGAAGATGTAGTCCAGGATGGACTTGGCCATGGGGATGTTCGGGTTGTTCGTGAAGCCGTTGGGCTCGAAGCGGGTGTGGATGAACTTCTTGCACAGGACTTCCATCGGCACCCCGTACTGCAGGGTGATGCTGGTGAGGGTGGCGACCGCGTCCACCAGTCCCGACACCGCGGAGCCCTCCTTGGCCATGGTCACGAAGATCTCGCCCGGGGTGGAGTCCTCGTAGAGGCCCACGGTCAGGTAGCCTTCGTGCCCGGCGATGCTGAACTTGTGCGTGATCGCGGCGCGTTCGTCGGGGAGGCGGCGGCGCTGCAGGCGGGCGTCGTAGGCGGCCTCGCCGTTCTTTCCGCTGGTGTCCTTGAGCTTGTCCAGGCTGGTGTTGAGGGGCTGGCTGCGCTTGCTGCCGTCGCGGTACACCGCCAGGGCCTTGATGCCCATCTTCCAGCTTTCGGTGTAGGCGGTCATGATGTCGTCGATCGTGCACTCGGTGGGCATGTTGACGGTCTTGGAGAGCGCGCCGCTGATGAAGGGCTGCACCGCGGACATCATCTTCAGGTGCCCCATCCAATGGATGCTGCGCACGCCGCTGGTGGGCTTGAAGGCGCAGTCGAACACGGACAGGTGCTCGTCCTTGAGGCCCGGGGCGCCCTCGATGGTCTCGTTCTCGTCGATGTAGCCGATGATCTCCTTGGCCTGGTCGGCGCTGTAGCCCAGGCGTTCCAGGGCCTCGGGCACGGTCTGGTTGACGATCTTCAGCATGCCGCCGCCGACCAGCTTCTTGTACTTCACCAGGCTGATGTCGGGCTCCACGCCGGTGGTGTCGCAGTCCATCATGAAGCCGATGGTCCCGGTGGGGGCCAGCACGGAGATCTGGGCGTTCTTGTAGCCGTACTGCTGCCCCAGGGCCAGGGTCTCGTCCCAGACCGTGTTGGCCTCGGCGAGCATCTCGGCGGGCACGTGCTGGCGCTCGATGTCCTTCAGCGCGGCGCGGTGCTGGCCGATGACCCGCAGGAAGTCCTCGCGGTTGCGGGCGTAGCCGGCGAAGGGCCCGTGGTTCTTGGCCACCCGAGCGCTCATGCGGTAGCTGTTGCCGGAGAGCAGCGCGGTGATGGCGGCGGCGTAGGCGCGGCCGTCGGGGCTGTCGTAGGCCATGCCCCGGCTCATCAGCAGTGCGCCCAGGTTGGCGTAGCCGATGCCGAGCGGGCGGAAGGCGTGGCTGTTCTTCTCGATGGCTTCCGTGGGGTAGCTGGCGTAGTCGATGATGATTTCCTGCGCCAGGATGATGATCTCGCAGGCGTGGCGGAAGGCCTCCACGTCGAACTCGCGGTCCGAGGGGCGGCGGAACTTCATCAGGTTCAGGCTGGCCAGGTTGCAGGCGGAGTCGTCCAGGAACATGTACTCGCTGCAGGGGTTGCTGGCGTTGATGCGGGCCGTCTTGGGGCAGGGATGCCAATGGTTGACGGTGGTGTCGAACTGGATGCCGGGGTCGCCGCAGATCCAGGCGCTCTCGGCCATCATCTTCATGAGGTCGCGGGCGCGGTAGGTGTCCATGGCGCGGCCGTCGACCACGGCGCGGGTCTTCCACTCGCGGTCGTCGATCACCGCGCGCATGAATTCGTCCGTGACGCGCACCGAATTGTTGCTGTTCTGGAAGAAGACGCTGCCGTAGGCCTCGCCGGTGAAGCTGCCCTCGTAGCCGGCGTCGATCAGGGCCCAGGCCTTCTTCTCCTCGCGCTCCTTGCACTGGATGAATTCGACGATGTCAGGATGGTCGATGTTGAGGATCACCATCTTGGCCGCGCGGCGGGTCTTGCCGCCGGACTTGATGACGCCGGCGAAGGCGTCGAAGCCCTTCATGAAGCTGACCGGGCCCGAGGCCTGCCCGCCGCCGGCCAGGTGCTCCTTGCCGCTGCGCAGGGGGCTCAGGTTCGTCCCGGTGCCGGACCCGTGCTTGAAGAGCATGCCTTCGGTCTTGGCCAGGCCCAGGATGCTGCCCATGTTGTCTTCGACGCTGTTGATGAAGCAGGCCGAGCACTGGGGCTTGGCCTCGATGCCCACGTTGAACCAGACCGGGCTGTTGAAGGCGGCGTGCTGGTGCAGGAGGATGTGGGTCAGCTCGTCGCGGAAGGCTTCCCGGTCCTCCTCCGCGGCGAAGTAGCCGCCGTCCCAGCCCCAGGCCGTGAAGGTGTTGGCCACGCGGCCGATGAGCTGCTTGACGCTGTGCTCGCGGTCCGGCGCCCCGGGCTTGCCCCGGAAATACTTGCTCACCACGACGTTGGTGGCCAGGAGGGACCAGCCGCTGGGGATCTCGCAGTCCTTCTGCTCGAAGACCATCTTGCCGTTTTCGTTGGTGATGGCGGCGGTGCGCTTCTCCCAGGTCGTCGTGTCCCAGACCGAGGCGCCGGCCTTGGTGTAGTGGCGGCCGATCTTGAGGCCAGTGCGCTTGCCACGGGCGGCTGGGGCGCTGGCGGCTTCCTGAGTTTCCACTGCGGCGGCGGCGGCCTTGCTGGTGCTCATGCGTGTGACTCCAGGTTGGGGGTGCCTTGGCCGGCCCTGGGGAGTGGGGACGGCGGCGGCAAAAAGGTTTAGAGGGGGCCCGCAGAAATGCGGGAACCTTCTGAACCCCCCAGAGACGGCAATGCCCTGGGGACAGTTTAAAGGTCCGATGTGGCCTATGCTCGGGTGGCCGGCCCGTCCAACAGCGTGTCTCGCAGAAATTTGGGTTCGTCTTGCGGGTAGGACTAGCGTCCGGATCTTGCGTCCCATCGGATGGGACTTATTCACACTTTTTTCTTGGGCCCACAGAGGGAGCCTGGGAAGGCTCTGGCACTGCGTTGTTAGGAGGTATTGGCCCAATATTTAGTGAGGACCGCAATATACGCCACCAGATATAGTGCGTCAAATTAATTCAGCCAAAGGGATAAAATAGTCCGAAAAAAAGAAAAAGCATTGATTATAAAAAGTTTTTTGGTTTCGTATTGCGGAACTTTTCCGTAAATCCGTTCCCGTTAAAGTATTACATGAAGCAAAATGTAAAGTGAAAGTGGATTTCCCCTTGTCACTGAACGGTTATCTTACGTTTACCAATTCCACAAAAACCCAAAAAATATAAAAAAATTTATGAAGGTTATTCACAGAAAGCTTGAAACCCTATTTACCAATGCAAAAACGCCGGAAGATTTCCTCCAGCACCTGGGCCCTGGGAGTGGCCCCGATGATCTCACCCAGGGCATCCAAAGCGGCCCTCAGATCCACGGACAGAAGTTCGACCCCCGCGCCGCTGCGATGGCCCAAGCGCACGCGTTCCAAAGAGGCGCGCGCATCGCGCGCCGCGCGTTCGTGCCGCGCCTGGGTCAATGCCACAGCCTCCAAACGCTGCGTGCCGCGGCCCCGCAGCGCGCTGTCGACGACGCGTTCAAGCAGGCCCTCCAATCCTTCGCGCGTGCGCGCGCTCACGCGCTGCGCCCTTGCGGCCAGCGCCGCGCTGTCGCGCGGCGCGCGGCCCTGCGCGGCCAACGCGCGCTCAAGCTCTTCCTTGCCCCAGGCCGCCTGCAGGTCGCTTTTGTTCAGGGCCAGCTCGATCGCGCCGCCGGCGTCCCTCATCACATCCAGGGCGCGGAGGTCCAGGGGCGCGGAGAGGTCCAGCACCATCAGCAGCACGTCCGCCCCGCGCGCGAGTTCCTGCGTGCGCCGCACGCCTTCCGCCTCCACCGCCGAGGCCCCCTCGCGCAGGCCCGCGGTGTCATAGAGCACCAGCGTGAGGCCCTGCGACGACACGCGCACCTCCAGCCAGTCCCGGGTCGTTCCCGGCTCCTCGCTGACGATGGCGCGGTTCTCGTCGCACAGCGCGTTGAAAAGGCTGCTCTTGCCCGCGTTGGGGGCGCCGGCCAGGGCCACGCGCACGCCCTGGGTGAGCATGCGGCCCGCCTGCGCCGTGTCGAGCAGGGCGTCGAGGCGCAGGGTCAGCGCGCCGAGGCGGGCCTGGAATTCCGCGCCCGCGTCCGGGAGCTGCTCGTGCTCCTCGGGAAAATCGCAGGCCGCCTCGCATTCGGCCAGCAGGCCCAGGGTCTCCGCGCGCAGGGACTCTATGGCGCGCTGCAGGCCCCCGCCCAGCTGCTGAGCGGCCGCCGCGCGGGCCAGCTCGGAGCCGCTCTGGATGAGGTCGGCCACGGCCTCGGCCCGGGTCAGGTCTATCTTGCCGTTGAGAAAGGCGCGCTGGGTGAATTCGCCGGGCCGGGCCAGGCGCGGCGGGCGTTCGAAATTCCTGGAGGACTCGAGCAGGGCGGCCTGCACCTCGCGCAGGTGGAAGGCGCCGCCGTGCGCCTGCACCTCCACCACGTCCTCGCCGGTGAAGCTGTGCGGCGCGGCGAAGCGCACCACCATCACCTCGTCCAGCAGGGCGCCGCCGGCCCTGTGCAGTTTGCCGAAAGCGAGAAAGCGGGGGGGCTGGTCCTGCAGCGCGCGTCCGTCGAAAGCTTTGAACAAAGGCGAGACCACGGCCACGGCCGCGGGCCCGCTGATCCGCACGACGCCTACGCCGGCAGCCCCGGGGGCCGTGGCGATGGCGACGATGGTGTCCGCGTTCATCCCTTTTTCTGTACGACCAATTTCTTCACGCTGCCCTGGCCCACGCTGAAGCTCTCGACGCCTTCGATGGTCTTCAGCGTCATGTGCACCACGCGCCGCTCCATGGAGCTCAGCTGGCCCATGCTGGCCTGCCCGCCGTCCCTCAGGACCTGTTCGGCCAGGGCCAGGGCCTTCTCCACCAGGCGCTGCTCCTGGCGTCCGTGGTAGTCGGCCACGTCCACCGAGACAAAAAGAGTTGAATCGCCCTCGCGGCGCCCCATGAACTCGTTGACCAGGGTCTGCAGGGCTTCGGCGGTCTGGCCGCGCCTGCCGATGAGCAGGTTCTCGTGCTCCGAGGACTGCACGTTCAAGACCACGTTGCCGGCCCGCTCCTTGCGCTCCACCGTCGCGGGGGTGCCCATGGCGGCCAGGAGCCGTTCCAGGTCCTCGGCGGCCCTGAGCGCCTGGCCGGCGTCGGGGGCCTTGCGCAGGGGGGCCTGGGAGCCGTAGTCCGCGGGCTTCTCGTAGCGCTCCTCGCGCTGGGGCTGCGCCTCGGCCGGTCCGGTGGCCGCCGGCGCCGTTTCCGGCGCGGGGGCGTCCGCCGCGGGAAGGACCGCTCCGGGGATCCCGACGCGCACCTTCACCCTGCGGGCGCCGGGGCGCGACAGGACCTGAACCTGGGCGTCCTTCTCCTCGATGCCCAGCGCGCGCGCCGCCGCGAACACGGCCTCGGGCACGGACAAACCTTCCTTCTCGATGAAATCCATGGGTTCCTCTGTTGAAAACCGGCGACGCTAGTCGACCAAAAGCTTGTTCACCACGACCTGCTGGAGCACGCCCATCGCGTTGCTGGCGGTCCAGTACAGGAGCAGGCCCAGGGGCCAGTGCAGGTACAGGGCCATGCCCGTGAACATGATGGGCATCATCCACTGCATCATCTTCTGCATCTGCTGCTGGTCCTCGGAGGCCGCAGCGGCCGCGGGCGTCATCCGCTGCTGCAGGAACATGCTCAGGCCCATGGCGATGGGGAAGATGTAGGTTGGATCGGGAGCGGTCAGGTCCGTCCAGCGCCAGATGAAGCCGGCGCCGCGCAGCTCATAGGCCGCGGCGAAGGTGTCGTAGAGGGCGAAGAAGACCGGGAACTGGATCAGCATGGGAAGGCAGCCGCCCAGGGGGTTGACCCCGAATTCCTGGTACAGCTTCATGGTCTCTTCGTTGAGCCGCTTCGGGTTGTCCTTGTAGGTCTTCTTCAGGGTGTCCAGGCGCGGCTTCAGGAGCGCCTGCTTCTTCTGCATCTTGCGCATGCTGACCATGCTCTTCATGCTCGGATAGAACAGGGCCCCGCGCACCAGCAGGGTCAGCAGGATGACGGCCACGCCCCAGTTGCCGGTGACCATGTGGAACCATTTCAGGATCAGCAGCAGGACCACGCAGGCGGGGTTGAGCCATTCAAGCCAGGAGGCGTAGGAGAACTGCAGCACGCCCTGGAAATTGTTCCCCACCGCCTTGAGGGCGGTGTATTCCTGCGGGCCGGCCCAGAGGTCCGCGTCCAGGACCAGGGTCTGGCCCGGGGCGACGCTCAGGCCCTCCGCCTGCAGGGCCACGGTGACGTGCTGGTCGGCGCGCACCTCCGCCCGGGTCCAGGCCGAACCCGCCGCCGGGAAGATGCCGACCACGAAATAATGGTTCTTCAAGGCCAGCCAGCGCGGCGCGGCGTAGTCCAGGGTCTGCGGATTCTTTCCGGAGACCACGCGCTCCAGGCTCTCGGAGAGCTGGACCACCCCGGTGCGCAGGGGGCCGCGGTTCATGCCGCCGCCGTCCCCGCCCAGGTCCGGGCCCCACAGCAGCGACAAGGGGGCCGGGAAGCTGCTCAGCGCGGCGCCGCCGTTGTGCACCGCGATTTGCACGTGGATCATGGATCCGGCCGGGTCAAAGCTGAAGGTCTTGACGACCTTCAGGCCGGTCTTGCCGACGCTGGCGCCGAAGCGCACGACCTGCTTGCCGCCTTCATCCAGGGGCTTGGGCGTGAGCACGGTCCAGGCCATGCTGTCCAGGTTCGTGCCTTCCAACTCCAGGGCGCCGTAGCGCGGCTCGTCCGCCGGCGGCACCAGGTCCAGCGTGCCGTTGCCCTCGGTGCCCATCTTCTTGATGCCCTTCAACTTCAGGCTCGAGAACTTCGCGCCCTGACTGCTCAGCTCGGCTTCAAAGGCGCCTGTCTCCACCGTGACGATCTGTTCCTTGGAAGGGCTCAGGCTGGGGACGGCGGAGGCGCTGAAGGCCGCGGCGGAAGCCGCGGAGGCCGGGGCCGCGGATGCTGATGCGGAGGGCGCGGCGGAGGAATGGCCCGCGCTGCCGGGCGCGGAGGCCGCCGGGACCGGCAGGGGCGCGTAGTGGTCCACCACGCGCTGCCACAACAGAAGTATGCCCAGTGACGCTAGGATGAAAATGACGACATTGCGGTTCATGCGTGTCCTTCCTTTGCCTTCAAAGGCCTGCCGGGTACCGGATCATAGCCAAAGCGTCCCCAGGGGTGGCAACGCATCAGGCGCCTGACAGCCAGCCAAGCGCCCCGGATCAGGCCATGGGTTCTTAGGGCCTCTGCAGCGTACAGGGAACAGCTCGGTTCGTACCTGCATGCATGCGGTAAGGCTTTGGATATGGTTTTATGCCAAAATTCGAACATTTTGGCCAAAATTATGGAAAAAATGCGCACTACTGATCCTTTTTGAGCATTTTTCCACGGATGAGTAGGGAAAATATCTTCATTTCCAGATTTTGATAGGACAATCCAACCGCTTCTTTGCGAGGAATGACCACCAATTCAGTTCCCGGGAGCATTTTTTCGTGATTTAGACGAAAAATCTCCCTCACCCGTCGCTTTAGCTTATTACGCTGGACCGACTTCCCCACCTTACGGGAAACAGATAAGCCCAATCTTGGGGGACTGTTCCGGCCCTCTTTCGCCGGACGGACACGGAAGGCCAAGGTGAATTCCGGAAGGCTCTGACGCCGGCCTTGCTTGAAGACCCTGTTAAAATCGGAGGCTTTAAGTAAACGCCTGGCTTTACAGAAGTCCTGCACCGCTCCTTGGGAGCGTTCCAAATCCCCTTGACCCCCCGTCGCCAAGGGTGGCACGGCTTTTAGTAATCCGTCTTGATCTTATGGCGGCCCTTGGCGCGGCGGCGCTTGATGACCGCCTGTCCAGAGGGAGTCGCCATACGGGCGCGGAATCCGTGCTTCTTGACCGCGCGGCGGTTGTGGGGCTGATAAGTTCGCTTCGGCATTGCCTCTCCTGCTTGTGCTTAAATCCGCTTGGCGCGGAAAACGCGGGCCTAGCCAGGCCAATCCGGCGCCAGGCGCCAGGACCCCAAAGAGCTCTAAAAGCCGTAAATTGTATGGCAAGCCAACAATCAGGGTCAAGTCCAATATTTGAAACGGGTTGAAAAATACACCGAATTCCACTTATAATCAACATTGGCTGCAAGGTTCTCCCCAGATCCACAGCAGAATGGATGTGCATTTGTGGAAAAGACTGTGAATAAGACGAATGCCATCCCACGGAGCTGACCATGGGCGATAAGACGGCGGCCCTACCCTGGCCGCAACTACAAGCCAAATTAAGCCTGCGCTTCTCGGACACCGAGTTCGAGACGTATTTCAAATCAGCGCGCCTGTCGGACTGGGACGGCCATGCCCTGGTGCTTGAAGCCGCCGACCCCTTCCGCCGCGAATGGATGCTGCAGCAGAAGGGCCGCATCACCGAGGTCCTGCGGGAAGCCAGCGGGGACGAACAACTGGCCGTGACCTTCAGGATCCCGGAAAAAGAGGACCTGAAAAGCCGCATCGTCGTGTCCGAACGGGTGGTGCTCCCCATCCCCGTGGAAGAGCGGGTCACGCCCCTCAACCCATTGTTCACCTTCACCAATTTCATCGTCGGCCCCAGCAACCGTTTCGCCCAGGCGGCCTGCCGCGCGGTGGCGGAAAACCCGAGCAAGTCCTACAATCCTCTCGTCCTCTATGGCGGGGTGGGCCTGGGCAAGACCCATCTGCTGCACGCCATCGGCAACCTGGCGCTGAGCCATCACCCCACTCTGCGGGCGCTCTACATAAGCTCGGAAAATTTCATGAACGAGATGATCTCGGTGCTGCGCAGCGGCGGCGACATGCGTCTCTTCAGGGAAAAATTCCGCAACACCGACATCCTGCTCATCGACGACATCCAGTTCCTGGCGGGCAAGGAGAGCACCCAGGAGGAGTTCTTCCACACCTTCAACGACCTGCACAGCCACGGCAAGCAGATCGTCGCGACCAGCGACATCCCGCCGCGCGAGATCAACCTGGACGAGCGCCTGCGCAACCGCTTTGAATGGGGCCTGGTCGCGGACATCAGCCGGCCCGACTACGAGACCCGGCTCGCCATCCTCAGCAAGAAGGCCATGGCCGAGAACTGCGGGGTCCCGGAGGACGTGCTGGAGTTCCTGGCGCGGACCTTCACCCACAATGTCCGCGAGCTGGAAGGCTCCCTGGTCAAGATCATGGCCCTGCGGTCCATCCTCGACCGGGAAATCAACCTCGACCTGGCCAAGGAGGCCCTGCGCGACCTGCTGAAAGCCCAGGCGCGGCCCATCAGCATCGACCTGATCCAGGAAACCGTCACCAACCGCTTCAATTTAAAGCTATCCGACATGAAGGCCCGCAAGCGCACCGACGCGGTGGCTTATCCGCGCCAGATAGCCATGTACCTCAGCCGGGAATTGACGCCGGCCAGCCTTCCGGAGATCGGCAACGCCTTCGGTGGGCGCGACCACACCACCGTGATCCATGCCATCAACAAGATAGAGCAGAAAATGAAACAGGACACGGATCTCGCCGCTACCATTGAAAAATTGATCCAACAGATCAAAGGCGTGGTTTGAAAGCCGTGTATAAGCGGTTCAGAACCTTGGGCCTTTGCACAATCCCGGCGGCGTTCACGGATGATGTTGGCGTTTTGGCCGCATGAAGTGTAAAACTGGCGCCGGGATGCCCAAGGTTTGAACAGGGTCTTACGCTTCAAGCCCATGGGAATAGAGGCCTTATCCACTAATCCCCAGGCCCTATCACTACGGCTACTACTTTTAATATCTTTTAAAAGAAGTATTAACAACGGAGGAAGCGCATGAAGATCGTCTGCTCAAAGGCCGACCTCTC
>DATHOE010000007.1:0-1507 GCA_035485275.1 bacterium | reverse complement strand
CAGTGTGTTGAAATCGCCGCGCACGGGAATGGTCGTCCCGGCGGGGTACACCTCGCCGTAGTGGCTGGTGATTTGCGCTGCCGTGCTGTCCACAACCGACAGGCTCCCGGTGTGGCCGTAGCTGTGGTACTTCTGGACTCCCTGCGCGACTTGGGCCTCGGTTTGACCTGGTGGCTGGAGGGCGAGCGTGCCGGGCGCGGGCGTGGGCGACTGGCCGGGGTAGAGCATCGCATTGGCGCGTTGCCCGTACTGGGGGAAGCTCTGTTCGTACCAGGTTTCCAGGTCTTCAAACAGGTGCGAGAGGTGCATGGTGGTGCCCTGTTTGAAGTAGCCGTTGGGCCACTGATCGGTGAGGCCGGGCAGGGTCTCCAGGTTGGCGATGATGTCGGGTCCTATATTCGATACCAGGGTGGTGTCGAAGCCGAGGAAGGCCTGCGCGTGCCGGGGGATCGACTGTGCGCCGGGGATATGAGCGGCCAGCGCCATCTTGCTCGGCAGGCTCTGCTGCCCGCCGTAGAAGCCGCCCCCGGCGAAGCCTCGGCGAATACTCGTCACGTTGAACAGGGAGCCCGCCTGGTTGCTTCCATTCCCGAAGATGGCCTGGGTGGCCGCCGTCATATTGGCGAGCGAGTCGCTGCGCAGGAGCACGGCCACGTGATTTTGTTCCAGGCGGACTGACCCGAAGCCGGGCGGGGGCTGGTCGCTGGGGAAGGTCCTGGCCTCCTGCACCGCGTACACGGTGCGGCCCTCGGTCTTGGAGGTGCTCACATCGACCGGCAGGTACCGCGGGTACGGTGTTCCCGCCTTGAAGAATTCCGACGCCTTGCCCAGCCTCGGGATGTACTGGGAGAAGTAGGGAAGTCCCCAGGCTACCGAGATGCCCATTCCAGCGGGAGTGGCCGGAAACTGGCGTTCCAGGCCTAGGAGGACGGACTCGAGGTGCTGCTGCGCCTCCCGCAGCGCCTTAGCGTTCGGCGGCACATTCAGCGTTGCTGTAATGACATCGTCGTACAGGGCCGGCACCAGGACCGCGACAGTGCCCTTGCTGCTCTCCACGCCCGAGGGATCGACATTGATCGTCTGCTGGCCCTGCAGGATGTATTGTTCCTGGATGGGTGTGATGCCGGCGGCCGCGAGCCGGGCCGGTGGTTTCGCGAAGGTGTCGATCGCCTTATAGAGGCCCGGGGATACCAGAGCGATACCGAAGGCGCCCGTTGTCCCTTGAAGAAAACGTCGCCTGCTCGTGTCCCCGCCCGGTCGTCCCGCACGCGCATTTTCGTTGTTATCCGTCATGAAACTCATTCCTCCGCTTGCAACGACGCTTTTCGGTTAGCTTCGCAAAGGACCTCCGTGGGCCTGCTGCCCTTTCAGCGGTTCCGGGCCTTTGCTGGGCCGTATGGGGAAAGCCTGCTGCCCGGCTGGCGCCGTTCCTATGGGGCGGGGGTGAGTCTTGGCCTGCGGGTCGCCACAGCGGGGCCTGGGGGTTAGCTGGAATCGCAGCCGGGTT
>DATHOE010000006.1:0-1564 GCA_035485275.1 bacterium | reverse complement strand
TCCGCTGCGGCAAGCCGTCCGCCTACGGCAAGCGGCTGATCTTCGCTCGCGCCTACTAAGCCGGGCCTGGCCGCGTTGGCCTCGGGCTTTCGTCTGGTGGGTTAGCCGGACCTGGCCGTTTGACTGGAAAAGTGTTCTGGCCTGGGATAATTGGGCTTGTCTAGGGTCTTGTCCGGGCCGGCAGAGGGCACTTTTCAGGTCCAGAGTGGAGCGCGTTCCGCCGGGGTTGGCGTCTTGCGGGTGGCCGGGGTCTGGCTTGCCAAGCCGGGGCGGTGCTGCTGCGGGTGAGCGGCCTGGGCCGGGGCCTGTCCGCTGGGCCGCGGACCGATGAGTTGGCGGATGCGCCGTCGTCTCAATCGGTGCTTCTCGTTTTCGTGGCGGCCCTGGGCTCTTTGCCGGGGTCCGCGATCTGATCCAGCGGAGGTTCAGCGTGCCTGATGTGCGGGTGCACAACCTTGTCGTCTCGCTTGACGGGTACGCCAGCGGCGAGGGCCAATCGCTTGAGGCTGCCTTCGGGCATGCGCAGCAGGAGTTCATGGAGTGGTTCGGGAAGCTCCGGATATGGCGGGGCCTCCTGCCGGACGGGAAGCTCGGGCCGGATGAGGCGATCGCTTCCGCCTGGGGGACGGCGATCGGGGCCGAGATCATGGGGCGGAACAAGTTCCGGCCCACCACCGGCCCCTGGCCCGAGGACGGCTGGCGCGGCTGGTGGGGCGAGGACCCGCCGTTCCACACGCCCTGCTTCGTGATGACGCACTACGAGCGGGAACCGCTCACGGCGGGCGATACCACGTACCATTTCGTCAGCGGCACCCCGGCCGAAGTGCTCCAGCTGGCCCAGAAGGCGGCCGGCGACCTGGATGTCCGGCTCGGCGGCGGGCCCACCACCATCAACGAGTTCCTGGCCGCCGACTTCGTCGACTACCTGCACGTCGTGCAGGTGCCGATCGTGCTCGGCCGCGGCGTCCGGCTCTGGGACGGCCTGGACGGGCTGCATAAGCGGTACTCCGTCGAAACGCTCACCGTCCCCAGCGGCGCCACCCACTTGTTCTTCACCCGTTAGCCTCAGGCTTTCGCGGGATGGATTGGCCTACCTTCAGGTATGGGGCATTTCACGCAAGCGGGCCAGGCGGAGGCTGGGCCGCCCATGCTGGAGCGACTCGACGAGAACGCTCGCGTGGTGTTTGCCCGGGCACGGGACGAGGCCCGGGCCCTTGGCCGCGAGTGCATCGACACAGAGCATGTCCTACTCGGGCTCTGCCACTACGACGCCAAGGACAGCGACCCGGTACTGGCGCCCGCAGGTATCACGGCGCAGAGCGTCAGGGCATGGCTGGCGCAACACGGCGGCCAGCGCGGCGGGGCACCTGACGGATCGCTTCCGTTCACGCCGAACGTCTGGTTCGTCCTCCATCAAACGCATGTCGAAGCCGACGGCCGGCAGCATCAGTCCATCGGCCCGGCGCATGTGCTGCTAGCGCTGATCCGCTGCGCGAGCCTGGCGCCGGAGGCCGGGCGCCAGCCAGTCCAGACCAGCCCACCCGACCCGGATGTGGTCGCGGCC
>DATHOE010000005.1:0-2075 GCA_035485275.1 bacterium | reverse complement strand
GGCCGTGGCTTTGCGGACCCCCTTAAGGGGTGTGCGCTCGACCTGGCCCCATTTGGAGAAGTCGGGCAGGGGCGGCGGCGCGGCGGCGGAAGCCGTCCCACCGGAAGCCATGACTTGCTTGACGTGGTTCTTCACGTCGCTTTCCAGGACGCGGCCCTGGGGGCCGGTGGCGCGCACCGCGGCGAGGTTCACGCCCAGCTCGCGGGCGAATTTTCGGACCGAGGGGGAGGCCGGCACGATGCGGCCGCTGGACGCGGGGTCCGCGGCGGCGAAACTCACGGAAAGGGCCGGGGCTGCCGCGGAAGGCGCGGAAGGCGTGGAGGCCGGAGCGGGCGCGGCCGGAGCCGCGCTCGAAGCGGCGGGAGCGGGGCTCTTGGCCGGAGCCTGGGCCGGCGTGGGGGCCGTCGCTTTCGCGGCGCCCGCGCTCGGCTCGTAGCTCACCACGACCTGGCCGGGTTTGACCTTGTCGCCGGCCTTGACCGCGACCGAGCTGATCACGGCGTCCTCGGGCGCGGGCACGTCCATGACCGCCTTGTTGGTCTCGACCTCCAAAAGGCTCTGGCCCTTGGCGACCTTGTCGCCCGCCTTCACACCGACGCCGACGACGTCCCCGGAGTCGACCCCTTCACCCAGGGCGGGCAGCTTGAATTCTTTCGCCATGCTTCTCTCCGATTTTGTTCGCTCTAGTCGTTTAACGGGTTCTTACGGGGGCCGTCGAGCCCCAGATCCTTCACGGCCTGGGCCACGGCGGAAGCCTCGAACTTGCCGAGGCGCTGCAGGGAGCGCAGGGCTTCGAGGACGATGTTCTCCGCGTCCACCTCGAAGAAACGGCGCAGTTCCTCGCGGCCCTCGCTGCGGCCGAAGCCGTCGGTGCCCAGGGCGGTGAAATCCGAAATCCAGGGCTTCACCTGTTCGCTCACCAGGCGCACATAGTCGCTGCTGGCGATGACCGGATCCTTCAGGCCTTTGGCGACGGTGTGCAGGTAGCTGCCCTTGGGGGGCGCGGCCGGGTTCAGCCGGTTCCAACGCTCCGCCTCAAGGGCCTCGAAGCGCAGGGTCTTGTAGCTGGTGACCGACCACACGTCGGAGCCGACCTGGTACTTCTCCGCGAGGATCTTGGCGGCCCGCAGGGCCTCCTTGAAGATGGCGCCTGAGCCGAAGAGGTGGACCCGGGCCTTCTCCTTTTCGGCCTTCACGGAGCTGAACTTGTAGAGGCCGCGGCGTATGCCCTCCTCCACGCCTTCGGGCATGGCCGCGTGCTCGTAGTTCTCGTTCTCGAGGGTGATGTAGTAGAAGACCTGTTCGTCCTCGGCGTACATGCGCTTGAGCCCGTCCTGGATGATGACCGCGATCTCGTACTGGTAGGCCGGGTCGTAGGCCAGCAGGTTGGGGACCGCGGAGGCCGCCAGCAGGCTGTGCCCGTCCTCGTGCTGCAGGCCCTCGCCGTTGAGCGTGGTGCGGCCGGCCGTGGCGCCCAGCAAAAAGCCTTTGACGCGGCTGTCCGCGGCCAGCCAGATCTGGTCGCCGACGCGCTGGAAACCGAACATGGAATAGTAGATGTAGAAGGGGATCGTGTTGACGCCGTAGGTGCTGTAGGCCGTGCCCGCGGCCACGAAGCTGGCCATGGAGCCGGCCTCGTTGATGCCCTCCTCCAGGATCTGCCCGTTGCTGGCTTCGCGGTAAAAGGCCACGTTGTCCGCGTCCACGGGATCGTAGAGCTGGCCCTGGCTGGCGTAGATGCCGATCTGGGAGAAGAGCGAGTCCAGCCCGAAGGTGCGCGCCTCGTCCGGGATGATGGGCACGATAAGCTGGCCGATCTCCTTGTTCTTCAGCAGCTTGGTCAGCACGGCGTTGAAGGCCATGGTGGTGCTGCCCGGGCGCTTGGATCCGCCGAAAAACTCCTTGAACTCGTCCAAGCCCGGCGTGCTCAGGCGGGACGCCATGGGCAGGCGCTGGGGCACCGAGCCGCCCAGGGCCTCGCGGCGGGCCTTGAGGTACTTCATCTCCGGACTGTCCTCGGCCGGGCGGTAGAAGGGCACCGCGGCCACCTGCTCGTCGCTGATGGGTATGGAGAA
>DATHOE010000004.1:0-49676 GCA_035485275.1 bacterium | reverse complement strand
AGGGGAGCTGACGGCCCTGCTGGTGTGCAAGGCCTACCACGACAGCCGGGGGCGCCGTCCGCGCAAGGTGCTGGTGCCCGACAGCAGCCACGGGACCAACCCCGCCTCCGCCGCCTACTGCGGTTACACCGTTGAGACCGTCAAAAGCCTGCCCGACGGCACCGTGGACCTCGAGGACCTCAAGCCCCGCATCACCGCGGAGGTCGCCTGCCTGATGATGACCAACCCCAACACGGTGGGCATCTTCGAGAAGGACATCAGCGTCATCGCCGGGTGGCTGCACGCCGTGGACGCCCAACTCTATTACGACGGCGCCAACCTGAACGCCATCTGCGCCGTGGCCCGCCCCGGGGACATGGGCTGCGACATGATGCACTTCAACGTGCACAAGACCTTCTCCACGCCCCACGGCGGCGGCGGCCCGGGCGCCGGCCCCATCGGCGTGAAGGAGCACCTGCGGCCCTTCCTGCCGGTGCCGCGCGTGCGCCGCTCCGATGGCGGCGTCTTCAGCCTGGACGAGGGCGAGCCCAGGAGCATCGGCCGGGTGCGCCACTTCACGGGTAATTTCGGCATCCTGCTGCGCGGCCTGGTCTACCTGAAGTCCTTCGGCGGCGACGGCCTTCCCGAGATCGCGCGGCGGGCCGTGCTCAACGCCAACTACCTGCTGGCCCTGCTCAAGGGGAGCTTCCAGGCGCCCTACGGCGAGCGCTGCATGCACGAGTTCGTGCTGAGCGTGGCCGACCGCAAGAAGCAGAAGGGCGTGGGCGCCCTGGATTTCGCGAAACGCCTGGCCGACTACGGCTACCACGCCCCGACCATCTATTTCCCCCTCATCGTCCCCGAAGCCATGATGCTGGAGCCCGTGGAGACCGAGGCCAAGGAAACCCTCGACGAGCTGGCCGCGGTGCTGCTCAAGATCGACGCCGAAGACCCCGCGCTGCTCCACTCCGCTCCCGTGAACACGCCGGTGGGGCGCCTGGACGAGGTCAACGCCGCCCGCAACCCGGTGCTGCGATGGAAGCCGGCGGCTTGATCCCGGGCGAAAGGGAAGGGGCCGCGTCGCGCTTCATCGACGACGGCGCCCTGCCCGGCGCCGAGAACATGGCCCGCGACCTGGCCCTCCTGGACCGGGCCATCGCCGGGGAAGGCCCCTTCCTGCGCGTCTACAGCTGGGCCAGGCCGACGCTGTCCCTGGGGTATTTCCAGAGCGAAGAGGATGTCGCCGAAGCCGGGGCGGCCGGCCGCCTGGGGGTGGACATCACGCGCCGCTTCACCGGCGGCGGGGCCATCCTGCACCACCACGAGCTGACTTTTTCCGTCGCCTTGCCCCCCTCCCATCCCTTGGCGCGCCTCGGCGTCAACGAAAGCTACCTGGAAATCACGCGCCCCCTGCTCGAAATTTTGCGGGGCCGGGGCCTGGAGGCCCGTTTCCGCGGCGACAGCGGCCCGGAAGTCAAGGCCGCCAACTGCTTCGCAGGTTCCGCCTGCCCGGACGTCGTGGTGGGAGGCCGCAAGCTCTTCGGCAGCGCCCAACGCCGCCGCCAAGGGGCGGTGCTCCAGCACGGCTCCCTCCTCCTGGACCTGGACGCGGCCCTCTGGTCCTCCATCTTCGGCCCCCGCCTTGGGGAGGGCTTCATCAGCCTTTCCCAAGCCAAGCCGGGCCTGAGCCTGGATTGGCCCGCGGAACTGCGGCAGGCCTACCAGGCCGTCCTGTGAAGGCGAGCGGCATCCCCGGTTTCGAAATAGGGCATGCCGGCGTGCCTTGAAAACGTTTGCGGAGAGAGGCTTTTGGACCGGCCGGCATGGATCGCCCGATCCGGGCAATCCCCCAAAACATATCCCGCGTAAGGTTTTTTAGAGCGGATGGACAAGCCTGGCGAGCGGTGCTATCCTTGTTCAAACGCTTAGGAGGCATTATGGAATCGACCGAAACCAGCACCACCGGCGCCAAAGCCGCTCCCGCTTTCCACGTGGACATGACCGTGGGCGAGGCGATCCAGTCGCATCCCCGGGCCCGCGAAGTTTTCGCGGGGTTCCACCTGGGCGGATGCGCGCACTGCTCCATCTCCGAATTCGAGACCATCCGCCAGATCTGTGAAGGCTACGGTGTCCCTTCGGACGTGCTCTTGGACGCCTTGAACAGCCTGGAAGCCGTGGAACCGGCCGCCACCGCCCAATAAAATTCCCGCCACGCGCGCCGACCGCAGCCGCGGCGGGCGGTATTTTGGAAGGCCGCCGTGTCCCTACGGCGGCCTTCTTGCTTGAAGAAGCCGGCGGCCCAGGACAGGAGCACTTATGGCGAAGGAACTGACGATCGGCCAGAAAGCCCCGGACTTCGACCTGCCCTCGTCCGAAGGCGCATCGCAGAGCCTCAAGGCCCTGAAGGGCCGCACCGTGGTCCTGTACTTCTACCCCAAGGACGACACCCCCGGCTGCACCGTGGAAGCCTGCGAATTCGGCACGAACCACGGCTCCCTGAAGAGGGCCGGGGCGGTGGTGCTGGGCGTGAGCCCGGACGGGCTCGAAAGCCATGCCAAGTTCATCGCCAAATTCGGCCTGCCTTTCGCCCTTTTGGCCGACGAGGGCCACCACACGGCCGAGGACTACGGCGTGTGGGTGCTGAAGTCCATGTACGGCAAGGAATACATGGGCGTCCAGCGCTCCACCTTTCTGATCGACGCGTCCGGCACGATCCGGCGCATCTGGCCCAAGGTGAAGCCCGAGGGCCACGCCGCCGAGGTCCTGGCGGCCCTCAAGGAATTGGAGTAGTCATGCGCGTCGGCATCTTCGATCACATGGATTGCGCCCACAGCGTCAAGGCGCTGGACGGCTGCGACGTCACCCACGGCCACACCTACAAGGTGGAGGTCGTGGTCGAGGGCGAGATCAAGGACGGCATGGTGATCGATTTCAAGGCCCTGCGCGAGGCGGCCAAGCGCGCCATGGCCAAGTACGACCACAAGGACCTCAGCACGCTCATGAAGGTGCCCAGCTGTGAGAACCTGTGCCGGGCCCTCTTCGCGGACATGAAGCGGGAGCTTCCGGGCCTCGCCACGGTGCGCTGCTGGGAGGGCTACAACAAGTGGGCCGAGGCCTGCGCCGGGGACGAGGCGTGAGGATACGGGTCGAGGACATCTTCGACGCTGCCACGGCCCTGCCCGGGCACGACCGCTGCGCGGGCCTGCACGGCCACACCTACCGGGTTGAGGCCGTGGTCCAGGGCAAGGCCGTGGACGGCGTGGTGGCCGACTTCCGCGAGGTGAAGCGCCGGCTGCGCGAGGCGATCGCCCCCTTTGACCACACGGACGTCAGCCGGGTCTTCCCCTATCCCAGCTGCGAGCTCATGGCCGTGGAGATCTGCCGGCGCCTGAAGGCCGCCCTCCCGGGGCTGGAGATGCTGCGCCTGTGGGAGGGCGAGGGCAAGTGGGTGGAGATGGATTCCAGGGATCTTGAAAGGATGCATCTGTGAGCAAGAACGAGCCCCGCGGCGCCGAGAATTTCGAAGACAAGCCGGTCCCCCTTTTCCCCCTCAACGCCGTCCTGTTCCCGCGAACGACCCTGCCCCTGCGCATCTTCGAGACGCGCTACAAGGCCATGGTGGAGGACTGCCTGGAGAACGGGACCCCCTTCGGCGTGAGCCTGATCCAGGAGGGGCCCGAGGTCGGGGGCGTGGCCCTGCCCCACGTGCTGGGGACCCTGGCCGAGATCAAGAAGGCCGACCACAAGGCCAACGGCGACATCCACATCACCATCGAGGGGCGCCGCCGTTTCCGTCTGGTGGAGGAGATCCGGCGCAGCCCCGTCTGGCTGGCCAGGGTGGAATGCCTGGAGGAGCCTCTCGGCGACGAGGAGACCGCCACCGAGGCGCGCGGCGAGCTGCGCGCCGCCATGAGCCGTTACGCCAACCTGTATTATCTGCTGACCAGCCGGCAGCTTTTTTTTGAGAAGCATTTCCGCGACCCCGTGCGCCTGTCCTATTACCTGGCCGACCTGATGGAGCTCGAGAACGTGGACAAGCAGGCCCTTCTGGAGGCGCCCGACGCCGCCACGCGCCTGGAGCTGGAGCGCAGCCTGCTCACGCGGCAGAACCGCCGCCTGGAGCAGTTTTGGGGCGAACACAAGTTTTCCAGGAATTGAGCCGGCCATGCGGCTGATCTGCGACCTGCACATCCATTCCAAATATTCGCGGGCCTGCTCGCCGCAGATGGAGCCGGAGGGACTGGAGCACTGGTCCCGGCTCAAGGGCATCGACATCGTCGGCACGGGCGACTTCGTGCATCCCGCCTACCAGAAGCAGCTGCGGTCGGAACTCGCCGAGGCGGAGCCCGGCCTTTACCGCCTGAAGAAGGCGGCCGGCAGCCCCGTGCGTTTCCTGCTCAGCGTCGAGATCAGCCTGATCTACAAGCACGCCGGCAAGACGCGCAAGGTCCACCACATCGTCCTGGCGCCGAGCCTGGAAAGCGCGGGCCGGCTCTCGGAGGAATTGGGCCGGCGCGGCAACATCGCCAGCGACGGAAGGCCCATCCTGGGGCTTTCCTCCGCGGACCTGCTGGACATCGTGCTGTCGGTGGACCCCCGCAACGCCCTCATCCCGGCCCACGCCTGGACCCCCTGGTTCAGCGTCTTCGGCAGCAAGAGCGGCTACGACTCCCTGGAGGAGTGCTTCGGGGACGGCGCCAAGCACATCTTCGCCATCGAGACGGGCCTGAGTTCGGACCGCCCCATGAACCGCCGCGTCGGCGCCCTGGACCGCCTGGCCCTGATCAGCAACAGCGACGCCCATTCCCCGGCCAAGCTGGGGCGCGAGGCCAGCGTGCTCGACACCGAACGCGGCTACGACGGGGTCCTGAAGGCCTTCCGGGCCAACACGCCGGAGCTGTTCCCCTTCACCGTCGAGTTCTTTCCCGAGGAAGGGAAGTACCACTACGACGGCCACCGCGACTGCCGCGTCTGCCTGCATCCGCGGGAAAGCCGGGACCTGAAGGACAAATGCCCGGTCTGCGGCAAGGGACTCACGCTGGGGGTGATGCACCGCGTGGAGGACCTGGCCGACCGGCCCTGGGACTTCAAGAACGAGGACTCCGCCCGCCAGCGCAGCCTGGTGCCGCTCGAGGAGCTGATCGCCGACGCCTTCGACTGCGGGGTCAACACCCAGAAGGTGCGGGAGGCCTACCTGAAGCTGGTGGCCGAGTTCGGCACCGAGTTCGCGATCCTGCTGGACGTGCCCGTGGCGGACCTGGCCCTGAAGGCGCCGCCGAAGGTGGCCGAGGCCGTGGCCCGCATGCGCAGCGGCGAGGTCCGGCTCGACCCCGGCTATGACGGCGAATTCGGGGTGGTGCGCATCTTCAAGGAACGCAAAGAGAGGAAATTCGCGGTCAAAGGCGGGGTCCAGATGGGGCTTCTTTGAGGAAATATCCTTTATTGGGGGTGATTTTTCGCCGCAGGCCATAGTGACCATTTTTTTGGGCCTTACTTTGTTTCTACAGCACAAACGGACTGTAAACAGGGCGTAATTGAAGGAATTTGTAACGATATTTTATGTGTTCGCCCATTAATTATTGAATAAACTATTGCCATTGTGCCATGGTCCAGATCCGACAAGGGTTTAAGCCCAAACCAGGACGCCGCGTGATTCCGAACCTTAGGCACCCTCGTTTATCGCTGCTCGAAGCTTCGGATTCGGACCGCGAATTCCTCCACAAGGTATACGCTTCCACCCGCTTGAACGAGATGGCCGCCACGGGCTGGCCCACCCCAACCGTGGACGCCTTTTTGCGCGATCAATCCCGTCTGCAGCATCTCCATTACCGAAAGTATTTCCCCCAGACCCGCTTCCAGATCGTGCTCGTGGACGGCCTGCCTGCCGGGCGCTTTTACGTGCAGGCCCTCCGCGACTGCATCCGCCTCCTGGATCTGGCGCTGCTGCCGGATTTCCGGGGGCAGGGCCACGGCACGGCCCTGCTGAAGGATCTGCTGGCGATGGCCGACGCGCTGGCCCTGCCCCTGAGCCTGCACGTGGAGATCAACAACCCGGTCCGCGCCTGGTACCGGCGCCTGGGTTTCAAGGAATGCTCGGCCGACGGGGTCTACTGCCTCATGGAACGCGCCGCGGCCCCGGCGATGGCGGGCTGAGCGTGGACCTGACGCGGGAAAGCTTCGCGCCGCACCTGAACGAACGCTTCCATGTGAGGCCGGCGGGCGGGGAAGGGTCGCCCGTGGAACTGCTCCTGGTGGAGGTGTCCGGGACGAGCCAGGGCGGCCTGGACACCTGCAGTTTGCTGTTCAAGGGCCCGCGTGAAGGGGTCTTCCCCCACGACACCCATGCGGTGAACCATCCGGCGCTGGGCGACTTGGACCTTTTTCTGGGTCCGGTGCATAGCCCCGGGAAGGACGGCGTGTATTACCAGGCGGTGCTCACCCGGATCAGGGCCTGAACGGAAGGGCCAAGGCTTCACCCACGCAGGAGGCAGGCATGTCGGATCCCTATGTCGGCGAAATCAGGATGTTCGGCGGCACCTTCGTGCCCTCGGGCTGGCTGCCCTGCGACGGAAGCCTCCTGTCCATCCCCGAATACCAAGTCCTGTTCACCGTGATCGGCACCATCTACGGCGGCGACGGCGTCAACAACTTCGCCGTGCCGGACCTGCGCGGCCGCGTCCCCATCAACCAAGGCGCGGGCCCGGGGCTGAGCCCCAGGACTATCGGGCAATCCTTCGGCTCCGAGACCGTGACCTTGACGGCGTCCCAGGCCCCCCACACCCATGTCCTGCAGGCCGCCCCGGTCGCGGCGCCGACGCCTCCCCTGAACCCCGCCGGAAACGTGCTGGCCCAGGCGGGCGACAATCTCTACAGCGCCGCGCTCAACGCACCGGTCGGCCTGCAAGGAGCCACCGTCAGCCTTGCCGGCGGCGGACAAGCCCACCAAAACATGATGCCCTCCCTGTGCGTGCCGTTCATCATCAGCCCCAACGGCATCTTCCCGTCCCAAGGCTAAAGGAGTCAGGCTATGGCGCAACCGTTTATGGGAGAGATCCGCCTGTTCAGCTTCCCGTTCGCGCCACGCAACTGGGCTTTCTGCGCGGGCCAGAGCCTGTCCGTCAACCAGAACCAGGCGCTGTTTTCCCTGTTGGGAACCATGTACGGAGGCAACGGCGTCAGCAATTTCCTGCTGCCGGACCTGCGCGGTCGCGCGCCCTTGAACCAGGGCGCCCAGATCCCCCTGGGAACCCAAAGCGGCACCGAGACGGTGTTGCTCAGCGGGCCGCAGCTGCCGACCCATCCCCACACCCTTCAGGCCTCCACGGCCACGGCCACCCTGAACAGTCCCGCGGCCGCGAACGCCCTCGGGACGCCCGCCGCGGGCAAGCCCATTTACGCCCCGCCCACCGGCCTGGCGGCCATGAACTCCGCCACGCTCGGCAATTCCGGGAACCAGCAGCCCCATCCGAATATGCAGCCCTCGTTGGTGCTGAATTTCTGCATCGCCCTGAGCGGCATCTACCCCACGCGCAGCTAAGCCCCCAGGAGGAACCCATGGCCAACCCATTTTTGGGCGAGATAAGGATGTTCGGCTTCGGTTTTGCCCCCTACAACTGGGCCGTGTGCGCCGGGCAGACCCTGCCCATCTCGCAAAACGCGGCCCTCTTCTCCCTCCTGGGGACCACCTACGGAGGGGACGGCAGGACCACCTTCCAGCTGCCCAACCTGGTCGGCCAGGTGCCGATCAACGCCGGCAGCGGCCCAGGGCTCACGCCCCGCGATCCGGGCGACCAGGTGGGGAGCGCCGCGGTGGCGCTTGTCCCCGGCCAGTTGGCCCCCCATTCCCACAGCTTCAACGTGCAGAACGCGGACGCCAGCCTCGCCTCGCCGGCGGGCAATGTCCTGGCCAAGGGCGGGCACGCCTCGGGCCGGGATTTCGTCCCATACCCCACCTTTGCCGCCGCCACGCCGGGCACGGCCATGGCCGCGGCGGCCATAATCCCCGCGGGCGGGAACCAGCCGCATTCCAACCTCCAGCCCACTTTGGCCGTGAATTTTTGCATCGCCCTCAGCGGCGTTTTCCCGACGCGGCCGTGACGCGGTTCCAGGAACGGGTGTGAGCGGCCGGGCCCTGCCGGCGGGCGGTTCCGGGAGGCGGGGTCGCCTCGCCTTCCTGCTGGCGGCCGTCCTGGCCGCGGCGCCGGCGTGGGCGGCCACGGACCTGGTGACCAGCACCGCCGACAGCGGCCCCGGCAGCCTGCGCAACACCATCTCCTCCGCCTCCAGCGGCGACACCATCGCCTTCAGCCTGAGCACCCCCACCGCCATCACGCTGAGTTCGGGCCCGCTGCTCCTCGCCAAGAGCCTGACCTTTTCCGGGCCGGGTTACGCCGACCTGACCATCAGCGGCGGCAGCACGGTGCAGATCATGCAGGTGGACGGAGCGGTCGCGGTCAGCATCTCCGGGCTCAGCTTCGCCCACGGAACCGCCAACACCAGCCTGACCGACGGAGGCTTCCTCGACATCGAGGGCGGTTCGGTCAGCCTGACCCAATGCTGGGTGTCCTCCAACACCATGCCCGACGGCGGTGGGCTCGGGGGCGCCATCTACGCCGCGAGCGGCACCACCCTGACGGTGGAGGCCTGCACCTTCACCGACAACACCGTCACCGCCAGCGGGGCAGGCTCCGCCGAAGGGGGCGCCATCTACGGCGACACGGGCTCGGTCGTCGCGATCAACCGGTCCACCTTGTCCGCGAACGCCTGCTATTGTCCCGGCTGCGGCGCCGGGCCGGACAACCCCCTGGACGTGGACGGCGGCGGCGTCTATGACCTCGGCAAGCTCACGATCAACGGCTGCCTTTTCTCCGGGAACCACGCCGACGACCATGACGGGGCCCTGTATTGGTACGGCCTGAGCGGCGCGACGGCGAGCCTGACCAACAGCACTTTTTCCGGGAACACGGACATCGAGGAGGGCGCGGTCGCCGCGCTCGCCTCGGGGCAGATGGCCCTGCTCAACTGCACCATCACCGACAACACCTCCCAGAACTATGAGGCGGGCCTGTCCGGATACGACGGCGAAGGCACCGGCGGCGGCCTCACGGTGCAGAACTGCGTCATCGCCGGCAACATCGCGGAAAACATGGAGGGGGACAACCCCAACGACGTCGACATCTTCGTCGACGTCGACGGCCTCTACGGCTCCGCGGAGACGTTGAGTTCGGGCGGCTGGAACCTGGTCGGCAAGAGCGGCAGCCAGACCTACGCCGGCCTGGAGACCGGCGACGGGGAGAACGACACCGTGGGTTCGGACGGCAGCCCCGCGGACCCCAATTTGGCCAGCCTGGCCAACAACGGCGGTTACGCCGATACCGTGGGCTTCAGCAGCGCCACGGGCGTGCCGGCAAACCCCGGAAGCAGCAACGGGGCGCCCTTTGTCGACGGAAGGGGCTATCTGCGGCCGGGCACCAACACGGTCAGTTCAGAGGGCGCCTACCAGGAGAACGGGACCCAGCCCACGGCCGACGCGATGTCCGCCATCGGGGTTTCCGGCTTCACCGCCAATTGGACCGCGGTCGGCGGCGTGTCGGGTTATTACCTGGACGTGGCGACGGACGCTGCCTTCACCGACATCGTTTCAGGCTATGACGGCCTGTCCGTCGCCGGAGCGTCCACCACCTCGAAGGCCGTCACGGGCCTGAGCTCCGGCACCACCTATTATTACCGTGTCCGCGCCTACCTCAGCCCCTACATCAGTTGGTACTCCAACACCATCTCCGGCTCGACCCTGGCGCCCTCGCCCACCGATACCCGCACCCGGACCCCCACGGCGACCCCCAGCCATAGCCCCAGCTCCACGGTCACCGAAACCGGCACGCCCACGCCGTCCACCACGGACACCGCGACGGCCAGCCCCAGTTTGACGGCCAGCGCCACCTCCACGCCCAGCGGGACCCTCTCGGATTCCCCCACATCCACGCCATCGTCCACACCGACCGCGACCCTCTCAAATTCCCCCACGGATACGCCGTCGTCCACCCCGACCCTGACCTTCTCGGATTCCCCTTCGGATACGGCGACCTCCACGCCCACCGCGACTTTGTCGAACTCTCCCACGGATACGGCGTCCTTCACGCCCAGCAGGACCTTCTCGGATTCCCCCACGGCGACAAGGTCACCCACGCCCACCGGGACCTTCTCGAATTCCCTCACGGCGACAAGGTCACCCACGCCCACCGGGACCTTCTCGAATTCCCCCACGGCCACGCGGACGCCCAGCTCCACGCCGAGCTTCTCGGATTCGCCGACGGCCACGCGGACACCGAGCTCCACGGCCTCACCCAGCTCCACCGCGACTGCGACAGCCTCTTTCACCGGCACAAAGACCTGGACGCCGTCCTCCACGCCCACGGCCAGTCCGACGCCGACGGATTCGTCCACCCCCTCGCCCAGCTGGACGGCCTCGCCGACCGCCACCGACACGGCCACGCCCGGCCCGTCCCCGACCCTGGACCCCACAGCGGCCTTCCTCTCCAGCGGCCAGGGTAAGATCATCCTGGGGCCCGTGCCCTCCCGGCGCGGGGAACCGATCTGCCTGTACATGGATGCCGCGCCAAGCGGCAGCCAATGGACGGTGTACTCCATGGACCAGACGGTGGTCGCGCGACTGAGCTTCGGCTCCGAGGCTTCACAGTGCTGGACCGACACCCAGAATTTGGCCCCCGGGGTCTACTGGGTGCATTTGAGCGTGACCTACGCCTCGGGCGGCACGGCAAGCAAGGTCCTCAAGATCATGGTGATTGATTGAGGCCCCTGTCCCTTCTTTTGGCGCTGCTCGCCTTGGCCCCGGCCCTGCCGGCTGCGCAGACCGTCTATGCCTCGGCCTCGCAGGGAGGGACCTGGCTGGACCTGCCCTTTTCCTCGCGGGCCGCTGCTTTAGCGGGGCTCGGCGGCGACGGCCAGGGCGTGGACGCGCTGTCCTACAATCCCGCGGGGCTGGCCGCCGCCAGGGACTGCGAGGCCAGCCTGTACCAGAATTACTGGCTCCAGGACGCCACCAGCCAGCGCCTGGGTTTGGCCCTGCCCTTGGGCCCGGGCGGACTGGGCCTGAGCTTCGACAACGTGAACTTCGGCGGGGTGGACCTATACAGCGTCAATTCCCTGGGGCAGCTGAGCGCCCAGGGCGCCAGCTATCCCCAGGCCTGGGCTGTGCAGGCCGGATACGGCATGAACTTCGGGCTGTTCAGTTTGGGCGCCGCCTTGAAGGGCCTCAATCAGGACCTGGGCGGCCAGGTCGAGGACGGCTTCGGGCTTGACGTCGGCGGGGCCCTGCGCCTGGGAGATTTCGGCCTGGACCTGAGCGTGCTGCAGGCGGCGGGGGAATTGGGGGGCGGGACGCTGCCCTTGAACGCGGACCTGGAAGCGACCTACATGGCTTGGAGAAACAAAAACGCGCGGGTGGACCTGATGGCCGGCCTGAACTGGCTGCCGGGGGACGACTCAACATCCGGGGCCCTGGGCACGGAGGCGCACCTGGACGGCCTTTTGGCCCTGCGCGCCGGCTACCGTGCCGCCAACGCGCAGACCGCGGGGGGCTGGGCGGCGGGCTTGGGCGTGAGTCCCCTGTCTTGGTTGGAGGTGGATTACGCTTACAACGCCGTGGGCGGCCTGCAGGCGACCAACCAATTGACGCTCAACGTTTATTGGCCGGACGGGCCTTTCGGACAAAAATAAGGGCCTTGGTTCCCAAGCTTACATAAAAATACCGGGCCCTATTTCTTCCTGCGTTTCGGTTTTGAGGGCCCCTGGGGCGGGCCCGCGGGCCTTCCCGCCGCCGGGGCGGAAGAACGCGGGGCGGCCGCGGCCTTGACCTGCTCCAGGTGCGCCGGCAGATGGTCGATACACCATATTTTCCCGGCATCCCCGCAGCGTTCGCAGGCGCATAGGCGCAGCTCCTTGTCCGGCCCGGCCCCGCATTGACAGCAGGCCCTCGGCGCCAGCACGCTGTCGGCCTCGCGCTTGGCCGCGGTGAAGACCCGGCGGCCCTTGTGGACCTGGTAGGCATGGCGGCTGCGGGAGACGTAGTCCGGCCCGAAGAAGACCAGGTAGTTCATGAGCCCCACGCCGATGGGCAGGGCCTCGGACATCCCCTGCGTGAAGATCTCATAGAGCAGGAACACGCCGATGAGCCAGGCCATCCATTTCATCTTCACCGGCACGATCATGTAGAGGTAGATCATGGTGTCCGGGTACAGGTAGGCGAAGGCCAGTTCGATGGACACCGACCAGTAGGCTCCCGAAGTCAGGAGGATCGCCCTGGAGCTCGCCCAGGCGATCAGAGGCAGGGCCAGCGCGCAGAGCCAGCCCATGGCGCAGTACAAGGTCAGTTTGAAGGCCCCCCATTCGGCCTCCAGGCTTTGGAACACCATCCATTGGAATACGAAGTAAAAAATCGCGAAAAAGATGTTGAAGGGCGTCAGAGAGGGCACAAACAGGAAGCTGAACAGGCGCCACCATTGGCCGTCCGCGACCATGGAGGGGTCCAGGCTCAGGCTCCCCAATACGTCCGGCCTGCTGATCCCGATGACAAAGCATACGAGTTGCAGGCCCACGATGTAGCGGCCCAGGCCGGGTATGGCCAGGAAGCCGAAACGTTGCTGAAGCCGGTCGGTCCAGTTCAAAAGCCCCTCCAAAGGAAACAGAGGATAACATGGCGCGGGGCCTGAAGAAAGCCGGGCCGCACGCTGACAAAACGGCGGTTTTCCATTACATTAGTCCGCCGCCTCCTTCTCGGCGGAGCGTCCAAGACCGCAGCGGATTCAGGGATAGGACCATGCCCCAAGAAAGCGTCGATTATTCCAAAACCGTTCTCCTTCCCGAGACGGCCTTCCCCATGAAGGCCTCCCTGGCCGTCAACGAGCCCCTGCGCCTCAAGGCCTGGGAGGAATCGGGGGCCTATGCGCGCCTGCGGCAGCGCAAGCGTGGGGC
This sequence comes from bacterium, assembly GCA_035485275.1. GTDB lineage: Bacteria > Oederibacteriota > JAJYGY01 > JAJYGY01 > DAIDJD01 > DAIDJD01. The sequence continues at coordinate 36,707 of DATHOE010000004.1, read as the reverse complement.
GCCCCGCTGGCTGCTGCACGACGGGCCGCCCTTCGCCAACGGCGACATCCATATGGGCACTGCCCTCAACAAGGTCCTCAAGGACGTCTTCATCCGCTACAAGACCCAGCGCGGCTTCGACGCGCCCTACGTCCCGGGCTGGGACACCCACGGCATGCCCATCGAATTCAAGGTGAGCCGGGAGCTCAAGGGCAAGCCCATCAGCCCCCTGGAATTGCGCCGGCTTTGCCGCGCCGAGGCGGAAAAGTGGGTGGACAAGCAGCGGCAGCAGTTCAAGCGCCTGGGCGTCTGGGGCGACTGGGAGCATCCCTACATCACCATGGATCCGGCCTTCGAGTCCGGGCAGCTGGACGCCTATTGGGCCCTGCTCAGCAGGGGCCAGGTCTACCGCGCGCTCAAGCCCGTGCATTGGAGCTGGGCCACCCAGACGGCACTGGCCGAGGCAGAGCTGGAGTACCAGGAAAAGACCAGCACCCAGGTCTATGTGAAGTATCCCCTGAGCGCGGAAAGCGCCGCGGCCCTGGGCGCGGACAAGGCCAAGCCCGCCTTCGCCGTCATCTGGACCACCACGCCCTGGACCCTGCCCGCCAGCCTGGCCATCACGGCCAATGAGCGCTTCGACTACGCCCTGTACGAGGTCGGAAAAGAGCTTTGGTTGATGGCCGCCGCCCTGGCCGGCAACGTGTTCGAGACCCTGCCTGAGGTCAGGGAGCTGGCCGGCGGCGACAGGAGCCAGGCCTTGCTGGCGCTGGCGGAAGCCAAGGTCTGGGAGGGCAAGGGCGCGGCCCTGGAAACTTTGAAGGCCCGCCATCCGTTCCTGGACCGGGACATCCGTTTCTGCCTGGCGCCCTACGTGACCGCCGACGCCGGCACGGGCCTGGTGCACACCGCTCCCGGCCACGGCGCCGAGGACTACGTCACCGGCGTACGCTACAAGCTCGACATCTTCTGCCCCGTGGACGAGCGGGGCTGCTACACCGAGGCCGTCCAGCCCGCCGAACTGAAGGGCATGCGGGTCACGGACCCGGCCACGGACCAGGCCGTGCTGGCCCTGCTGGGCCCGCGCCTGGTCCATAGCGTGGCCTTCAAGCACAGCTACCCCCACGACTGGCGCAGCAAGCAGCCCGTCATCTTCCGCGCCACCCGCCAGTGGTTCATGAGCCTCACGGCCAACGGCCTGCGCGAAACCGTGCTGGACGAGACCTCCAAGGTGGCCTGGATCAACCCCTGGGGCCGCGAACGCTTCGGCAACATGATGAAGGACCGGGCCGACTGGTGCATCAGCCGCCAGCGCACCTGGGGCGTGCCCATCTACATGTTCTACTGCCTCCAGTGCGGGGCCGAGCACTTCGACGAGGCCTGCTACCGCAAGCTCAAGCCCATCGTGGCGGAGCACGGCGGCGACGCCTGGTATGACCCGGCCCGGCCGCTGGCGGACTTTTTGCCCCGGGGCGCGGCCTGCAAGGAATGCGGTTCGGTCGAATTCCGCAAGGAGACCGACACCCTGGACGTGTGGTTCGACAGCGGCAGCAGCTCCATCAGCGTGCTCAAGGCCCGCGCGGACCAGTCCTTTCCGGCCGACCTCTACCTCGAGGGCTCGGACCAGTACCGCGGATGGTTCCAGAGCTCCATGCTGGTGAGCTGCGCGGTGGCGGGCCAGGCCCCCTACCGTTCGGTGCTGTCCACCGGCTGGACCCTGGACGCCCAGGGCCGCGCCATGCACAAGAGCGCCGGGAACGCCGTGGATCCCCTCAAGGTGATGGACCAGAGCGGGGCCGACGTCCTGCGCCTGTGGGTGGCCAGCGAGGACTGCACCGCGGACATGACCGTGTCGGACGAGCTGTTCAAGGCCGTGGCCGAGAACTACCGCCGCCTGCGCAACTCCTTCCGCTGGCTCCTGGGCAACCTGAGCGACTTCGACCCCGCCCGCGACGCCGTGCCCTTGGCCCAGATGGCTGCTTTCGACCGCTGGCTGCTGTCGCGCCTGGACTCCCTGGTGGAGGGCTTCACCGCCGAGATGGAGGCCTACCAGCTGCACAAGGCCTTCAGCCGTCTGCAGGCCTTCTGCGCGGGCGAGCTCAGCAGCCTGGCCTTCGACGTGCACAAGGACACCCTCTACACCTTCGCCGCCGGCCATCCCCAGCGCCGCTCGGCCCAGACCGCCTTCCACCAGGTGCTCCAGACCCTGCTGCGCCTGGCCGCTCCCGTGCTGTGCTTCACGGCCGACGAGGCCTGGGAGCGGCTGCCGGCCGGCCAGCGCGGGCCCGTCGAGGGCGAGGGCGTGCACTTCAGCGACTGGCCCTTGTGCGAGCCCGCCCGTCGCGACGCGGGCCTCGAGGAGGACTTCAGGATCCTGATCGAGCTGGTGCGGCCGACCGTGAGCAAGAAGCTCGAGGAGGCCCGCGCGGCGAAGCTCATCGGCCACCCCTATGACGCGGAAGTGACCCTGAGCGTCCACAGCAAGAAGATTTTGCGCCTGCTGCACCAGCACAAGGACTTCCTGCCGCAGCTCTTCGTGGTGAGCCGCGTCAGCCTCGGCAACGCCGCCCCCCAGGACGGCCTGGTCCTCGGCCCCGACGAAGTGCGGGTGGAGCCCACCCAGGCCATCAAATGCGCCCGCTGTTGGCGCCGTCCCGGGGACGTGGTGGAGGAGGGCGGCGTCTGCGGACGCTGCGCCGGGGCCCTGAACCATGGCTGACAAAGGAAAAAAGGGATCAGCGAAGCCCGCGAAAACGAGCGCCGGGGCGGGCCGCGCCCTGATCTTCGATTTCGACGGGCTGATCCTCGACACGGAATGGATCGAGTTCCAGGCCTGGCAGCGGATCTTCTCCACGCTCGGGCTCGGCCTGGAGCCCCTGGAGTGGGCGCGCGCCGTCGGCAGCCCGGAAATCTGGGACGTCCGCAAGGACCTGGAGCAGCGGCTGGGACGGACGGTGGACTGGGCGCCGCTGGACGCCGACCGCGAAAAGCACCATCGCGAGCTGTCCTCCGGCCTGGCGGTCCTGCCGGGCGTGCGGGAGCTCATGGTCGAAGGGGCCGCCCTGGGCTGGCGCATCGGCGTGGCCAGCAATTCCTCCCAGCGCTGGGTCTTCGGCAACCTGCGCCGTTGCGGCCTGGACGCTTGGGTGGAGACCCTGCGCACCCGCGACAATGTGCCCGCCTTGAAGCCCGCCCCAGACGCCTACCTCCTTGCTTGCCAGGACCTGGGCGCGGACCCCGCCCGCAGCCTGGCCTTCGAGGACAGCGCCCCCGGCGTGGCGGCGGCCCTCGGCGCCGGCCTGCACGTCGTGGCCGTCCCCAACCGCATCACCCAGCACCATGACCTGGGCTCGGCGCACCAGGTGCTCAAGAGCCTCGGCGGCTTCAGGTTGCCCCTATGAGCGAGATTGAGATTCCATTGAAAGAGACGGCGCGGCCCATGGCGGTGCGCGAAGCCCCGGTCGCGCCCCCGGCCGAAGCCGAAGTCGCGCTCCCGCCCGAGTCGGGGGACTTCGACTGGAAGGCCCTGCGCAAGGTCACGGACATCCTGGAGCGGGTCAACCTCGGCGCCTGGGTGGCCATCATGAACAACCCGCGCCGCAGTTTTTGGCTGAACTTCTGGGCCGGCGTGGCGCGCGGCATCGGCATGGTGGTCGGCGGGGCCCTCACCGGCCTGGTCTTCGCCCTGTTTTCCGTGGGCCTGCTGAAAAAGGCCTTCATGCACGCGGGCGGCCTGCCCTGGGTGGGCGGAGAGATCAGGGAAGCCATCGGTTTCATCTTGAAGGTCGTGCACGAGTACCAGGGGAACCCGTGAGCCCGGACTACCTGTTCGCCGGGGCCCTGGCGGCGGTCTTTGCCCTCGATTGGCTGACCAAGGTCCTGGTGCAGGCCCACTTTTTCCTGGGTGAAAGCCTGCCCCTGCTCCCGGGCCTGGCCTTCACTTATGTGCGCAACACCGGGGCGGCCTTCAGCCTCCTGGCGGACGCCTCCGCCTCCTGGCGCCGGCCCTTTTTCTACTGCGTCACCGTGGTGGCCTGCGGCGCCGCCCTGTGGATGCTGCGCGGGGTCGAGCGCCGGGACCGCCTCTCGCGCCTGGGGCTGGGCCTCATCGTGGGCGGCGCCTTGGGCAACTTCATGGACCGGGTCCGTTTCGGCGAGGTCGTGGACTTCATCGAAGTCGGGGTGCGCGGCGTCTACACCTGGCCCGTCTTCAACGTCGCCGACAGCGCGGTCTGCGTCGGCGTCGGTCTCCTGATCTGGCGCGCGCTGCGCCCCCTGCAGGCCTCCCAGCTCCGGCCGCCGGAGCAATAGAGCCCGGCTTCCTTCCGTTCAGGCCCCCATGCATCCCATCCTTTTCCAATTCGGACCCTTCACCCTGCGCACCTACGGCCTGATGATGGCCGTGAGCTTCCTGCTGGGGCTCTTTCTCGCGCGCAGCTTCAACCGCCGCGAGGGCCGCAGCGACGAGGAGCTCATGGACCTGGCCATGTGGATCATGCTCGGCGCGGTGGTCGGCGCCCGCATCCTCTACATCGTCGTGGAGTGGCCCGAGTTCTGGGGGCCGGACGCGCCCGCCGGCCTGGCCGGGCGCCTGCTCAACATGGCGGCCGTTTGGCGCGGGGGCCTGGTCTATTACGGCGGCCTGGCCGGCGCTTTCGCCACGGCCCTGGCCTACCTGAAGGTCCACCAGCTGCCGGTGTGGAGCTACGGCGACGCGCTGGCGCCGGGACTGGCCCTGGGCCAGGTGACCGGGCGCCTGGGCTGCTGGTTCAACGGCTGCTGCTACGGCCGCCCCAGCCAGGAATTCGGCGTCGTGTTCCCGGCCATCGGGGACAACATCCCCCATCTCCCAACGCAGCTCTATGAGGCCGGCTTCTGCCTCCTGCTGGCGGCCTTCCTGAGCTGGTTCTGGAAGCGCAAGGCCTTCGCCGGGCAGGTCTTCTGGCTCTATGTCCTGCTCTACGCGGTGTGGCGATTCGGCATCGAGTTTTTGAGGGGGGACGACGAACGCGGCGTGCTGGTGTCCAACGCGCTGAGCCCCAGCCAGTGGATCAGCCTGGTGGCGGTGGGCGCGGCCCTGGCCATGCTCCTGACCCTGCGCCCCAAGGCCTCCGCGGCGGCCCGCCCATGAGCCGGCCCTCAGGCCTGCGCGTTTCCGTGCCCGCCGAGGCGCGGGGACAGCGCCTCGACAAATTCCTGGCCGCCGAATTGGCGGCGAAGAACCTGAGCCGCTCGCGCTTGCGGGTCCTGATGGACGCCGGCGCGGTGCTGGTGGACGGGGCCCTGCGGCCGGCCAAATACAGCCTGCGCGGCGGGGAGGCGCTCGACGTGGCCCTGCCCGAGGCCGCGCCTACCTCCATCAAGGCCACCAAGATCCCCCTGGACGTGCTCTTCGAGGACAAGGACCTTCTGGTCATCAACAAGCCGGCCGGCCTGGTCACCCATCCCGGGGCGGGGCACTTTGACGACACCCTGGCCAACGCCCTGCTGTACCACTGCGGCCGCTCGCTGAAGGCCGGCGCCAAGGGCATGCGGCCGGGCATCGTGCACCGCCTGGACAAGGACACCTCCGGCTGCCTGGTGGCCGCCAAGAGCGAGGCCGCCTTCAGCGGGCTGCAGGCCATGATCGCGGCGCGCCAGGTCACGCGCGTGTACCTGACCCTGGTGTGGGGGGACCTGCCGGAGGACAGCGGGACCATCGACGCGCCCCTGGGCCGCGGCGCGGACCGCAAGCGCATGGACGTCCGGCCCGGCTCGGGCAAGGCCGCGGTGACCCACTTCACGGTGCGCCGGCGCTTCGCCCAGGCCACGGAATTGGAATGCCGCCTGGAGACCGGGCGCACCCACCAGATCCGGGCCCACCTGCGCAGCATCGGCCACGCCGTGGTCGGCGACCGCAGCTACAACCGCGTCCCCGCGCACCTGCCGGAGGGGCTGCGCGAGGCCCTGGACAAGGTCCTCAAGCGCCAGGCCCTGCACGCGTACCAGCTGCAGTTCCGCCACCCCATCACCAAGCGCATGGTGCGGGCCCAGGCGCCGGAGCCCGCCGACTTCCGCGCGGCCCGGAAGGTTTTGAAGGGCGCCGCATGAGTCCCGGCCGGCAGGGCCTGTGCCTGCGTCTTGGGCTGGGCCTGCTGGCGTTCAGCTCCCTCCTGTTTTTCACCCGTCTTGAGGACGCCTACGAGCTCCCCCAGCGTTTGGGGCTGGCTCTGGGGACCCTGGCGCTCCTGGCCGGGCTGTGGGACCGGCCGCTTCCGTCCTCGACCGTGTTCTGGCTGGGCCTGTCCTACTTCGCCTGGCGTTTTTTCTGCCACTTTTGTTCGCCCGACGCGCCTCCCGACGCCCCCTGGCTGTCCGCGCAAATACCCCTCCTGGCGCTTTTTTTGGCGGCCTCCGCGGCCCTGCGCGACGGCGGCCTGAGGAAGAGGGCCGCCTTCGCGCTCCTGGCCGCGGGAGCCCTGGGATCGGTGTACGCCCTGCTCGCGCCCCTGGGCTGGGATCCCTTCTCCGCCGGAGCTCTGGACCTCGGCTTCGGCCGGCGCGCCCATGGGACCCTGGGGAACCCGGATTTCCTGGGCGGATGGCTCGCCATGCTGCTGCCCTTGGCCCTGGTTTGCGCGGAAAGGGCCCAAGGGAAGGCGCGGACTTGGGCCAAGATCGCGGCCGGGCTGATGCTGCTGGCGCTCTTGACGACCTTCGCGCGGGGCGCCTGGGCCGCGGCCTGCGGCGGAATGCTGGCCAGCCTGGCGCTGCTCCGCGCCCGCCCGCACTGGCGCGGCTTGATCCCCTGGATGGCCCTTTGCGCGGTCCTGGCCGGGATCATCCTGGCCCTGGGATCGGGCTGGAAGGGGGTCTCCGACCGCCTGGACGAGCTTGCGGACATCCATTCCGACGCCTGGGGCAGCCGCGTGTTCATGGGATCGGTGGCCCTGGACCTGGCCCGGGAGCATCCGATCACCGGCGTGGGCGGCGGGGCCTTTGAAATGGAATACCTGCGGCGCCAGGGGGAACGCCTGTGGAGCGAAAGCTCCCAGCCCTTCCGCCTCACCGCCGACGCGCACAACGACTGGGCGCAGGCGGCCGCGGAAACGGGTTTCCCGGGCCTTCTGCTGTGGGTCCTCCTCTTCGCCCTGGCCCTGCGGGCGGCCGCGCAAAGGGGCGGCCCGGAGGGAGCGGCGGTGGCCGGCGTGCTGGCCGCCTTCGGCATCCAGGGCTGCTTCCATTTCCCCTGGGACATCGTGCCCAGCGCGGGCCTGGTGCTCCTGGCTTTGGCCGCGGCGGCGGGCTTTGACGGGGTCGAAATCCATGGCCGCGCCCGCGGCTGGCCCCTCTGGGCCGGCCTGGCCGTGCTCGCCTGCCTGGGCCTGGATCTGCGCCAAGCGGAAGCCAGCGCCCTGCTGAACAGCGGGACGGCTTTGCAATCCAGCGCCGTGGGCATGCCCTTGAGCGGGGCGCTGCTGGGCGCCAGCGCGGACCTGGCCCCCGACGACGAGCGCGCCTGGAGCCGTCTGGCCGTGGCGCAGATGGCGCAATCCCAAAACGCGGCGGCCGTGCTCTCCTACCAGCGCGCGCTGCAGGACCTTCCCAGCTCCTTCGGCGACTGGACCAATCTGGGCCTCTGCCTCGGGCTCCAGGGCGACATGAAGGGCGCCGCGGCCGCCTTGAAGCAGGCGGTCCAGCTGAACCCCCGCTCCAACGAGGCCTGGTCGGACGAGGCCAAGGCCCAATACCTCCTGGGCGACAAGGACCAGGCCATGGCGCTGGCCCGCCAGGGGATCGCGGAGGCGGGCGGAAGCGCCCAGGCCTGGTTCAACCTGGGGGCCCTTCTGTTCAACGCCGGGGAGACTGCCCAGGCCGCGGAGGCCTTTGAAGCCTGCCTGCGCCTGGACCCCGGCTATCCCCAGGCCGCGGATTTGCTCAAGGCCTGCGGCCATGCGCGTTGAAGCCCAGGTCCTGGCCCTCGCCCTGGCCCTTTCTACGGCGCCGGCCGCACAGGCTTCGCCTTGCGACGGAGGCCCGGCCGCCCTGGCACGCGGGGGCGCCGGCCAACTTGGCCCCTCCGGCCCCCATGAGCGGCGGCTGGATTTTCACCTGGCCGCGGCGGGCCTGGTTTGGGCCGAGGCGGAGGGGGTGGAAGGCACGGCAGGAGAGGATCCGGACTCCGCACCGGAGGTTTTTCTCGACGACCGATACTTGGGCCCCCTGACCGCGGATTCCGGGGCGGACTGGCGTTCCCCCGAGGCCCTGACGCTTCTGCCGGGGCCGCACCAGCTCCTCTTGCGCAGCGCCGAGGATGGGGAAGGTCCGCTCCTGCGTTGGCAATCCCTGCGTGTCATGGGCGAGGCCCCCTGCGCCGAGGGATCCGTACCCGCCGCAAGCGCGCGCCGGTCCCGCCGCCCCGCCCCCGCTCTTCCCGCGCCCTGCGGCAAGCTCAGGCAGCATGCAGGCTGGCTTGGGCCGGCCGGAGGGCTGGACCTGCAGGCCGTCCCGGGCCGCTTCGTGGACAGCGGTCCCCTGGTCCGCCTGGACCAGGGTGAGACCTGGACCCTCATGATGAAGATACCCGCGGCCCCCGGAGGCGGGCCCCTGCCGCTGCTGGTGCGTTTCGCCCCGCCCTCGGCAGGGAAGCTGCACTTTTTGATCTGGGTGGACAAGCAATTCAAGGGAAGGGTCGGCGCCGTGAACTACAGCGCGGGCCTCTGGCAGCCTCTCACCCTGTCCCTGTGCTCCGAAGGGCTGCGCCTGCGCTACGCCCAGGAGCCGCCCCTGCTTTGCCCCGGCCTCGCGTCGGGGCTCACGTTTGAAGTGGCCGCGCGGGACCTGGACCTGGCCCTGGCTCCGGCACCATGAACCCCATCCCAAGGAATGCCGTGCCCCAGCGCCGTTTTGATTTCCCCCCGGATTTTGTCTGGGGCAGCGCCACCGCCGCCTACCAGGTCGAGGGCGCGGCGCACGCCGACGGACGCGGCGACTCCGTGTGGGACGACTTCTCCCGGGTGCGAGGTAATATCGCCGACGGCTCCAGCGGCGAGGAGGCCTGCCGCCATTACACCCTGTGGCGCGAGGACCTCGACCTGCTCAAGGACCTGGGCCAGAAGGCCTACCGCTTTTCCGTGGCCTGGCCGCGCATCCAGCCCCTGGGTTCCGGCGCCTTCAACGCCAGGGGTTTCGATTTCTACGGCCGCCTGATCGACGGGCTTCTGGAGCGCGGCATCAAGCCCAACTGCACGCTCTACCACTGGGACCTCCCCAGCCCCCTGGAGCGCGCCGGCGGCTGGCTCAACCGCGACACGGCCCTGCGCTACCGCGACTACGCCGAGGCGGTGGCGAAGCGCTTCGGGGACCGCGTGGAGTTCTGGGCCACCTTCAACGAGCCCAGCATCTTCAGCCTGCTGGGCTACCGCCTCGGCATCCACGCGCCCGGCCGCAAGGAGAGCGAGCAGTCCTTCCGCCAGGTGATCCACCACGTCCTTCTGGCCCACGGCCTGGGGCTCCAGGCCCTGCGCCCGAACCTGCGCCGTCCGGACGCCAAGGCGGGCATCGTGCTGCTGGCCGCCGCGCCCTGGCCCATGGAGCGGCGCCCCGGGGCCCTGGCCGCGGCGGAGCGCTGCTGGCAGATGGGCAACGACTGGTGGATGCTGCCCATGACCCAGGGCCGCTACCCGGAGGGCCCCTGGAAGCGCTTGGGCGCCGCCGTGCCCGAGGTGCGCGCCGGCGACATGGACATCATCCGCAAGCCCCTGGATTACATCGGCGTCAACTACTACAGCCCCGACCGCGTCCTGGACGACCCGCAGGACCCGCTGGGCTGGAAAGGGGTGCCGGCCGCGCCCCAGGCTCCCCGGCCGGACATGCCCGGCTGGGAGATCTTCGCGCCCGGGCTGCGCAGCGTGCTTCTGCAATTCCACCGCCGCTACGGCCTGCCCATCTACATCACGGAGAACGGCCTGGGCCTGAAGCCCGAGCCGCTGGGCCCCGACGGGCGGGTCCACGACGCCCGGCGCGTGGACTTCCTCAGGCGCCACCTGGCCGAGATCCGCCGGGCCATGGACAAGGGCGCCGACGTGCGCGGCTACTTCCACTGGTCCCTGATGGACAACTTCGAATGGGGCTTCGGCTACGGCCTGCGCTTCGGGCTGGTGCACGTGGATTACCAAAGCTACAAACGCACCCCCAAGGACAGCGCGCTGTGGTACCGGGACGTGATAAAAAATGGAGGCTTCGAGGCCGAGGACGAGGACCAGGCCTCCCCTTTCGACGGGGCTTGACTTTTCCCGCCTGTCCTGGCATTCTTCCTTCCGCGAGAGAAGCCAAGCCCCCCTTTAAAGGCCGCCCTGTGAGGCGGACAAGGAGAGGTCCATGCACCAGCGCGCGCTTAAACCTACGACCAGGACAGGCCCACAGGGCTCTGTCCTTTTTTGTTGCCCCGAGGGCGGCCGTGGCTGATTCGAGCCCGAAAGCCGTCCTCATGGAGGCCCAGGACCTGGACCGGGCCCTGACGCGCATGGCCCACGAGATCCTGGAGCGCAACCGCGGCCTGGAAGGCCTGGCCATGGTGGGCATCAAGACCCGCGGCGAGGTGATCGCCCGCCGTCTGGCCGCGCGCATCGCCAAGATCGAGAAGCTGGGCCAGCCCCTCAATGTCGGCGCCCTGGACGTGACCTTCTACCGCGACGACACCGCCGCCCGCCCCGCCCGCCCCGCCTCCTCCAGCTCCCTGGGCTTCAGCGTCGAGAACCGCACCGTGGTGCTGGTGGACGACGTGCTGTACACCGGCCGCACCGTGCGGGCCGCCCTGACCGCCCTGCTGGACTACGGCCGCGCGTCCCGCGTCCAGCTGGCCGTGCTGGTGGACCGCGGCCTGCGCGAGCTTCCCATCCGCGCCGACTTCGTGGGCAAGAACGTGCCCACCAGCGGCCGCGAGCGCGTGAAGGTCCTCCTGCAGGAGACCGACGGCGAGGACAAGGTCGCCATCCTGGAAGGGGAGGACCTGCCATGATGCGCCTCCACCGCAAGGACCTGCTCGACCTCGAGAGCCTCCAGGCCGAGGAGATACGCCTGATCCTGGACCAGGCCGCCGCCTTCCGCGAAGTGGCCCTGCGCCCGGTGAAGAAGGTCCCCGCCCTGCGCGGCAAGACCGTCATCAACCTCTTCTTCGAGCCCAGCACCCGCACCGCGACCAGCTTCCAACTGGCCGCCCAGCGCCTGTCCGCGGACGTGCTGGATATCAAGGTGGCCGACTCCTCGGTGAAGAAGGGCGAGACCCTGCTGGACACCGTGGCCACCTTCGAGGCCATGGACCTGGGCGTCCTGATCATGCGCACCGGCCACGCCGGCTCCCCGGCCCTGGTGGCCTCGCGCAGCAAGGCCAGCATCGTCAACGCCGGCGACGGCATGCACGAGCACCCCACCCAGGGCCTCCTGGACCTCTTCACGCTGGAGCGCCACTTCGGGCGGGTGGAGGGGCTCACCGTGGCGGTGGTGGGCGACGTCCTGCACTCGCGCGTGGCCCGCTCCGACGTGTGGGGCCTGCTCAAGCTGGGGGCCAAGGTCCGCCTCTGCGGGCCCTCGACCCTCTGCCCGGCCTCGCTGGCCGGCCTGTGGCCGGGCGCCCCGGTGACGGTGACCCACGACCTGGGGGAGGCCCTGGAGGGCGCCGACGCCGTGCAGGTCCTACGCCTGCAGTTGGAGCGCCTGCAGCGCTTCCTCTTCCCCAGCACCCGCGAATACAGCCGCATGTACGCCCTCACCAGCGAGCGACTGGCGCTGGCCAAGCCCGGCTGCCTGGTGATGCACCCCGGCCCCATGAACCGCGGGCTGGAGATCAGCAGCGGCGTGGCCGACGGGCCCCAGAGCGCGATCAAGGACCAGGTGGCCAACGGGGTGGCCGTGCGCATGGCGGTGCTGTACCTGCTCGCCGGCATCGACGCGGAGGCGGCATGAAGCGCGACGAAGGCTCGTTCCTGATCAGCGGGGCCCGGCTCATCGACCCGGCCGCGGGCGTGGACGCCGTGTGCTCGCTCCTGGTCGTCGACGGCAAGGTGGCCGCGCTGGGCGCGGAAGCCGAGGCCAGGGCCAAGGCCGCCGGAGCCGGCAGCCTGGACGCCGCCGGTTTGTGGCTGCTCCCCGGGCTGGTGGACATGCACGTGCACCTGCGCGAGCCGGGCCAGGAGGGCAAGGAGAGCATCGCCAGCGGAACCCGGGCGGCGGCGGCCGGCGGGGTGACCACCCTGGTGGCCATGCCCAACACCGTGCCGGCCACGGACAGCGTGGCCATCGTGGAGCTGGTGCGCGCCAAGGCCCGCGCCGAAGGCGTGGTCAACGTCCTGCCCTCCGCGGCCGTGACCAAGGACCGCCAGGGACTGGAGCTCACCGAGATCGGGGAGCTGGCCCGCGCCGGGGTGGTCCTGTTCACCGACGACGGCGACGGCGTGGCCAACCCTGAGCTGATGCGCCGGGCCCTCGAATACGGGGCCATGTTCAAGGTGCTGTTCATGCAGCACTGCGAGGACAAGGCCCTGTCCAACAACGGGGTCATGAACGAGGGCCTGGTCAGCCTGAAGCTGGGCCTGCGCGGATGGCCCCGGGCCGCGGAGGCGGCCATGGCCGCGCGCGACATCGTGCTGGCCGAGGCCACCGGCGGGCGCATCCACTTCGGCCACCTGTCCAGCCGCCAGTCCCTGGAGCTGGTGCGCACGGCCAAGGCCCAGGGCCTGGCGGTGAGCGCCGAGACCGCCCCCCACTTCTTCGCGCTCAGCGACGCCTGGCTGGCCGAGCACCCCTACGACAGCGCCGGCAAGATGAACCCTCCCCTGGGCGCGGAAGGCGACCGCCTGGCCGTGATCGCGGCCTTGAAGGACGGGACCCTGGACTGCATCGCCACGGACCACGCCCCCCACAGCAGCCTGGACAAGGACGTGGAATTCGACAAGGCCGCCTTCGGCATCGTGGGCCTGGAGACCAGCCTGGGCCTGGGCCTCGAGGTCCTGGTCCACGGCGGCCACATCAGCGCAGCGCGCCTGGTGGAGCTGATGAGCGCCAAGCCGGCGGAGCTGCTGGGCCTGAAGGGAAGCAAGGGCACCCTGGCCCAGGGCGCGGACGCGGACCTCTGCCTGGTGGCGCCGGACGAGGCCTGGACCGTGGACCCGCAGAAGTTCCACAGCAAGAGCCGCAACACGCCCTTCGCCGGCCTGGCCCTCAGGGGCCGGGTCAAGCGCACCATGGTCGCCGGGCGCTGGATCTACGAGGACGGAAAAGGGATCTTGGCATAGCGGGCACAGGGCCCGCATAGACGAAAAGGAGAGTCCATTGAAGACCGTTTTTGAGACCCAACTGAAGGGGGCCAAACTCCTCAACCGGGGCAAGGTCCGCGACATCTACGAACTGCCGGCCCGCGGGGGCCGGCCCGCGGCGCTGATGCTGGTGGCCACCGACCGCCTGAGCGCCTTCGACGTGGTGATGAACGAGCCCATCCCGGACAAGGGCAAGGTGCTCACCCAGATCTCGAATTTCTGGACCACCAAGTTCGCGGAGCTGACCCCCAACCACCTGCTGTCCACCAGCGCCGAAGGCTGGCTGGAGGACCCCTCCGACCTGGCCCAGGTCAAGGACCGGGCCATCATCTGCAAGATCTGCAAGCCCCTGCCGGTGGAGGCCATCGTGCGCGGCTACCTGGTGGGCTCGGGCTGGAAGGAATACAAATCCCAGGGGACCGTGTGCGCCATCCCCCTGCCCTCCGGCCTGAAGCTGGCCTCCCAGCTCCCCAAGCCCCTGTTCACGCCCTCCACCAAGGCCGAGCAGGGCGCCCACGACGAGAACATCTCGCCGGCCCAGGCCGCGGAGATCCTCGGCGCCGACGTCGCCGCCAAGGTGGCGGCCCTGTCCCTGAAGCTCTACGAGGCCGGCGCGGCCTGGGCCGCCTCGCGCGGCATCATCCTGGCCGACACCAAGTTCGAGTTCGGCATGCTCGACGGCCAGCTCATCCTCATCGACGAGGTGATGACCCCGGACAGCTCCCGCTTCTGGCCCGCGGACCAATGGAAAGAGGGCGAGAACCCGCCCAGCTTCGACAAGCAGTTCGTGCGCGACTGGCTGGAGGCCGCCGGCTGGAACAAGACGCCGCCGCCGCCCACCCTGCCCAGCGACGTCGTGGACAGGACGCGCGCCAAATATGTCGAGGCCTACGAGCGCATCACCGGCAAGCCCTGGACCTTCTGAACCTCAGAGACTAAGGAAAGGCACAGCATGACCAAGCGGCAACCCGCGACCCTGGCCCTCGAGGACGGCGCGGTCTTTTATGGAACGGCCTTCGGCGCCCTGCGCGACGGCTTCGGGGAGGCCTGCTTCAACACCTCCATGACCGGCTACCAGGAGATCCTGACCGACCCCAGCTACGCCGGGCAGATGGTCTGCATGACCTATCCGCACGTCGGCAACACCGGGGTGAACCGGCAGGACATGGAAAGCCTGCGCATCTGGGCGGGGGGGCTCATCCTGCGCGAGCTCCCCACGCGGCCCAGCAATTTCCGCTCCCAGGGCTCGCTGGACGCCTTCCTCAAGTCCTTCAAGGTGCCCGGCATCGCGGGCGTGGACACGCGCCGGCTCACCAAGCACCTGCGCGACCACGGCGCCAAGCGGGGGGTCCTCCTGCAGGGCCGCGTGCCCGAGGCCGCGGCCGTGGCCAAGGCCAAGGCCAGCCCCTCCTACGACGGGGTGGACTGGGTTTCCCGGGTGAGCACCGACAAGGCCTACGCCTGGACCGAAGGCCTGCAGTCCGGCATCCCGGGCCTGCGGCCGCCGGAGCTGGACCTGGTCGACAAGGGCCTGGCCGGACGCCACGCGCCCGCGGGGCGCGCCGCGGGCGGGCGCAAGCGCCTGCACGTCGTGGCCGTGGACTGCGGCATCAAATTCAACATACTCCGCAACCTGGTCTCGCGGGGCTGCCGCGTCACGGTCGTTCCCGCCTCCACCAGCGCCCCGGGCATCCTGGGGCTCAATCCCGACGGAGTGTTCCTGAGCAACGGGCCGGGCGACCCCAACGCCGTGGCGAAGGTGGCCGAGACCGTGCGGGGCCTGATCCGGGCGCGCGTGCCCCTTTTCGGCATCTGCCTGGGACACCAGATGCTGACCCTGGCCTTCGGCGGCCGCATGGGCAAGCTCAAGTTCGGCCACCGCGGCGGCAACCAGCCCGTCGGGGACCGAGCCTCGGGCCGCGTGGAGATCACCAGCCAGAACCACGGCTTCGCCACCGTGGCCGGCACCCTGCCCCAGGACGCGGTGCTGGTCAGCCACAACGGGCTCAACGACCAGGTCATCGAGGGCCTGGCCCACCGCCGCCTGCCGGTCTTCTCGGTGCAGTACCACCCGGAGGCCAGCCCCGGGCCGCACGACGCCAACTACCTGTTCGGCCGCTTCATCGACATCATGCGCAGCCGCCGCGCCGCGCCCCAGCCGCTGGCCAGGGCCTTCCCCAAGGCCTGGGGACAGGGCCGCCGGCGCGCGGCCTGACGCCAATCTTCGAACCGTTGACTCCGAAGCCGAGGTAACGAAAGAAATGCCCAAACGAACGGACATCCACACCATCATGATCATCGGCGCCGGCCCCATCATCATCGGCCAGGCCTGCGAGTTCGATTACAGCGGCACCCAGGCCTGCAAGGCGCTCAAGGAGGAGGGCTACCGGGTCGTGCTGGTGAACTCCAACCCGGCCACCATCATGACCGACCCCGACTTCGCGGACCGCACCTACATCGAGCCGGTCACGCCGGAGGCCTGCGAGCGCATCATCGCCCTGGAGCGGCCGGACGCCCTGCTTCCGACCGTGGGCGGGCAGACGGGCCTGAACACGGCCATGGCCCTGGTCAAGTCGGGCGTGCTCAAGCGCTACGGGGTCCGGCTCATCGGCGCCAACGAGGAGGCCATCGCCAAGGCCGAGGACCGCGAGCTGTTCAAGCGGGCCATGCTCAAGATCGGCCTGGACGTGCCGAAGAGCCGCACCGTCAAGACCCTGGCCCAGGCCAAGGCCGCGGCGCGGGAGCTGGGCTTCCCCCTGATCCTGCGGCCCGCCTTCACCCTGGGCGGCACCGGCGGGGGCGTGGTCCAGACCCGGGCCGACTTCGACGCCAAGGCCGCCTACGCCCTGGCCATGAGCCCGGTGTCGCAGGTCCTGGTGGAGGAGAGCGTCCTGGGCTGGAAGGAGTTCGAGCTGGAGGTCATGCGCGACCGCGCCGACAACGTGGTCATCGTCTGCAGCATCGAGAACTTCGACCCCATGGGCGTGCACACCGGCGACAGCATCACGGTGGCCCCGGCACAGACCCTCACCGACAAGGAATACCAGCGCATGCGCGACGCGGCGCTGGCCATCATCCGCGAGATCGGCGTGGACACCGGCGGCTCCAACATCCAGTTCGGGGTCGACCCCCGCAGCGGGCGCCTGGTGGTCATCGAGATGAACCCGCGCGTGTCGCGCAGCTCGGCCCTGGCCAGCAAGGCCACCGGCTTTCCCATCGCCAAGATCGCGGCCAAGCTGGCCGTGGGATACACCCTGGACGAGCTTTCCAACGACATCACCAAGGGCACGCCCGCCAGCTTCGAGCCGGCCCTGGACTACGTGGTGGTCAAGGCCCCCCGTTTCACCTTCGAGAAGTTCCCCGAGGCCGACGCGACGCTCACCACGCAGATGAAGAGCGTGGGCGAGGCCATGGCCATCGGGCGCAACTTCGCCGAGGCCTTCCAGAAGTCCCTGCGTTCCCTGGAGACGGGCCGGGCCGGCTGGGTGGGCATGGCCCCCGCGGGCAAGCCCCTCAAAAAGACTCAAGTCGAGGAGAAGCTGCGCCGGCCCAACGCCGAGCGCGTCTTCTACATCAAGGACGCCATGGCCCTGGGCCTGGGCGACGCCCGCATCCACTCCCTGAGCGGCGTGGACCCCTGGTTCCTGGGCCGCCTGCGCGAGCTTTTCGACGCCGAAGCCGAGGCCCTGCGCGCCATCAAGGCGCGGGGCTGGAAACGCGCCCTGGACCGCGGGCGCCTGGAGGGCCTCAAGCGCCTGGGCTTCTCCGACCGCCAGTTGGCGGACCTGTCCGGCGTGGGCGAGGAGAGCCTGCGCGTCCACCGCCTGAAGCTGGGTCTGAAGCCCTCCTTCCTCCAGGTCGACACCTGCGCCGGCGAGTTCAAGGCCGAGACGCCCTACCTGTATTCCGCCTGGGAGTCCGGATCCGACGCCCCGCCCACCGCCCGCAAGAAGGTGGTCATCCTGGGCGGCGGGCCCAACCGCATCGGCCAGGGCATCGAGTTCGACTACTGCTGCGTGCACGCCGCCTTCGCCCTGCGCGAGGACGGCTACGAAGTCATCATGGTCAACTGCAACCCCGAGACCGTGAGCACGGACTACGACACCAGCGACCGCCTGTATTTCGAGCCCCTCACCCGCGAGGACGTCCTCAACATCCTGGAGCGCGAAAAGCCCTGGGGCGTGGTGGTGCAGTTCGGCGGCCAGACGCCGCTCAAGCTGAGCGTGCCCCTGTGGGCCAAGAAGGCGCCCATCCTGGGGACCACGCCCGACAGCATCGACATCGCCGAGGACCGCGAGCGCTTCGGGGCCCTGCTGGGGCGCCTGGGGATACCGTCCCCGGCCCACGGCATCGCGCGCTCCCTGGCCCAGGCCCGCGCCGTGGCCGCGGAGATCGGCTACCCCATCATGGTCCGACCCAGCTACGTGCTGGGGGGGCGCGCCATGGAGATCACCCAGGACCCCGAGCAGCTGGAGCGTTTCTTCGTGGAGGCCGCGCGCGTGGCGCCCGAGCACCCGGTGCTGCTGGACAAGTACCTTGAGGACGCCATCGAGGTGGACGTGGACTGCGTCTGCGACGGGCGCGACGTCGTCATCGCGGGCATCATGGAGCACATCGAGGAGGCCGGCATCCACTCGGGCGACAGCGCCTGCGTCATCCCGCCCTTCACCCTGCGCGAGGACCAGATCGCGGCGATCAAGGACTACACCGTGCGCATGGCCCTGGCCCTCAAGGTCAAGGGCCTGATGAACGTGCAGTACGCGGTCAAGGCCGAGAGGGTCTATGTCCTGGAGGTCAACCCGCGCGCCAGCCGCACGGTGCCCTTCGTCAGCAAGGCCACCGGCATCTCCTGGGCCAAGGTGGCGGCGCGGGTCATGTGCGGCCGCGGCCTGCGCTCCCTGAAGCTGGATTTGAAGGCCGACTACTGGCGCACCCCGCACCACTCGGTGAAGGAGGCTGTGTTCCCCTTCAACAAGTTCCCCGGCGCCGACAGCGTGCTGGGGCCCGAGATGAAGTCGACCGGCGAGGTCATGGGCATCGACATGGACTTCGGCCTGGCCTTCGCCAAGAGCCAGCTGGCCGCCAACCTGAAGTTCCCGCTCAAGGGCAGCGTGTTTTTCAGCGTCAAGAACAAGGACAAGCGCCAGGGTAGCCTGGTGGCCGGGGAGCTGGAGCGCCTGGGCTTCAAGCTCTTCGCCACCCGCGGCACGGCCCACGCCCTGCGCACCCGCGGCATCAAGGTCGAGGTCGTGAACAAGGTGCTCGAGAGCCGGCCCACCATCGTCGACCTGATCAAGGCAGGCAAGATCGACCTCATCATCAACACCCCGGCCGGCAAGGGGGCCCTTTCCGACGACTTCCATATCCGCCGGGCCGCCCTGATGGGAGGGGTGAGCTGCGTCACCACCCTGTCCGCGGCCTCCGAGACGGTGCACGGCATCGCCTCGATGCAGAAGGCGGGCATGCGGGTGCGGGCCCTCCAGGACTACCACAAGGGCGGCCGCTGAGGCCCTTGAGGCCAAGCTTATGTACAAATTATTGCGTCCGCTTCTTTTCACCCTGCCCCCGGAGGCGGCCCACGAGGCCGCCATGGCGGGTTTGCGCCTGGCCCGCCCCGTCCTCCCCCTCTTCGCCGGCGCGCTGCGCTGCGAGGACCCGCGCCTGGCCCGCGAGGTCTGCGGCCTGCGCTTCCCCAACGTCGTCGGCCTAGCCGCCGGCTTCGACAAGTCCGCCCGGGCCGTGGACGCCTGGCAGCACCTGGGCTTCGGCCACGTCGAATTGGGGACCGTCACCCGCCACGCCCAGCCCGGCAATCCGCGCCCAAGGGCCTTCCGCTACCCGGCGGAGGAGGCCCTCATCAACCGCTTCGGCTTCAACAACCCGGGCGCCGACGCCGTGGCCCTGCGCCTGGAGGCCTACCGCGCGCAAGGGCGTTGGCCGTCCCATCCCGTGGGCATCAACCTGGGCAAGAGCAAGATCACGCCCCTGGAGGAGGCCGCCGAGGACTACCACTATTCACTTCAGCGCCTGGCGCCCCACGCCGACTATCTGGCGGTCAACGTCAGCTCGCCCAACACCCCCGGCCTGCGCGCCCTGCAGGGGCCGCGCAGCATCCGCGCCCTGGTGACGGTGCTGGCGCGCGCGCTCAAGGCCAGGCCCGGCCGCCGCCCCCCCTTGTTCGTCAAGCTCGCGCCCGACCTGGCCCCCAGGGAGCTGCTGGCTTCGGGGGACGCCGCCCTGGCTGGAGGCGCCGACGGCCTCATCCTCACCAACACGACCCTGTCCAGGGCCGGCCTCGGAGCCGGGCAGCATCCCGAAGGCGGCCTGTCCGGGCGTCCCCTGCGGGTCCAGGCGGACGCCTGCCTGGGGGCAGTGGCCCGCCACACCCGCGGCCGCGTCCCCTTGATCGGAGTGGGGGGCGTGTTCACGGCGGAGGACCTGCGCCGCAAGCTGGATCTGGGGGCCGTTTTGGTCCAGGTGTACACCGGTTTCATCTACGAGGGCCCCGGCATGGCGGCGGGGATGCAGAGGGAGCTGTTGGTAAGATTGGGATGAACGATTGGTACCCGTTTTAAATTTCGGACTCAGCTTAAGATTCCGGACACCGCCCGGCAGACGGCGAGGCAGTCCGCTTTTTTCAGCAAGGCATGCATGGGAAGACGTATGAGATCCCTGTCCGCATGGCGCGTGACGGCCAGCAGGGGCGCCTTTTGTTTGCCGTAAAGCGCGCGGCCGAACGGCGAACGGTGCAGCGGGACGTAATGGAAGGTGGCGGGGACGCCGGCGGCCTTGAGCCGTTTCAGGATTTCCGGCCGGCGGCCCTTCCAGGGCCCCTCCAAAAGCATCCAAAAAATGGATCCGTTGACGGCGGCTTCGGCCGGCGGCCGGGGCAGGCTGATCAGCCCTTTTTCAGCCAAGGGCGCCAGGCCGGTTTGATATGCCTTCCACGCCGACACAAGGCGGAGGTGTATGGCCGCAGCCCTGCCCAATTGGGCCTCCAGCATCGCCGCCAGCAGGTCGGAAAGCAGGTAGCTGGAGCCCAGGCTGCGCCAAGTGTAGCGGTCCCTTTCCCCGCGCAGGAAGGCCGAGCGGTCGGTGCCCTTTTCCTGGATGATTTCTATTCTCTTGATCAAGTCGCGGCGGGAGCCCGCCAGTGCGCCTCCCTCCCCGCAGGTCAGGTGCTTGGTGGCGTGGAAGCTGAAGCAGCCCAGGTCGCCGATGCCGCCCAGGGGCCTGCCGCGGTAGGAGGCGCCGAAGGCGAGCGCCGCGTCCTCGATCAAGGCCAATCCGTATTTTTTTTTGAGCTTCAGGAAGGCGTCCATGGCGCAGGCCACCCCGGCGTAATGCACCAGAAGGATGGCCTTGGTCCGTCGCGTGATGCGGCGCTCGGCGTCTGAGGGATCCAGGCAGAGGGTGAGGGGATCGACGTCGGCGAACACCGCCTTGCAGCCCTGCCGCAACACGGCGTTGGCCCCGGAAACGAAGTTGAAGCTGGGGAGGATGACCTCGTCGCCGGCCTTGAGACCCAGGGCCATCATGGAAAGTTCCAGGGCCGCGCTTCCCGAAGGCATGAGGAAGGCCCTGCCCGTTCCCAGGCGCCGGGCCAGATCCCTCTCCACGCGGCGTCCGATCGTTCCGCCGCCGCCGAGGAGGCCGGCCGCCAAGGCGCCGCCCAGGGCCGAGGCTTCGGCCCTCCCCACCCAACTGCGATGGAAGCTCAGGTCAGGGCTTGGCATGGGCTGGCGTCTCCGCGCTGGGCTTCGGCTCGGGGAGCGGTGCGGGCGTCATCCAGTCCTGGGGAACGGCCCGCGTGGTCCCGTCCGGGCCCTGCACCAGGAAGCGCATCGCGCTGGCCGGGGGGATGTAATCCGCGTGGATGTGCACGGACACGGCGCGTCCGGACCTTAGATCGAGCCCCTTTTCAATGTCCACGATGCCGTCCGTGGTCGAAAAACACGGCTTGCCGTCCAGGCTCAGCTCCAGATCGCGCTGGAATTTGTTGGGCACGGTGAACAGGTAGCGGCCGCTTTTGGGGACGCGCAGGCTGCCCTCCCAGTCGCCCCGCATGGGCAGGACGACCAGGGTTTCGAAGGGTTCGTAGCTCCAGGTGTCGAAGCGTTCGGAGACCACCGGGACCAGCGAGGTCAGGCGGGGATCTCCCGTTTTTGCGTCGGCGGCGCACAGGGTTTTCCGGAGTCCGTGCGCGTCGATGGCATGGAACAGGGGCTGGTCCCATTCCTCGCTGTACACCCTCTGTATGCTCGCCCGGACACCGGGATCGCCGGGCGAACCGGTCACGACGACGCTGTAGGGCACGGCCGCCAGAAAAAAGCTTCTCTGCTGGCCGGGTTCGATCCGGTATTTGCCGGCCAGCAGCAGCGACCCGCTGTTCGCGCTCAGGACGTAGTCGTCGGTCCGTGGGGGCCAAAGGATGCCCTCCCAGCGGCCGGGGCCCGTCCGTTTCAGACCGGCCTTGGGGCTGATGGCCTTCCAGCCCAGGCGGATGGCGGCGACATCCCCCGGGCCGACATCGCTCGTCATCGGATTGTTCGAATAGCTCCGGCCCCAGGGGTTCTCGATGTACTTCACCTCGACTCCTGGCTCCTGCGTCCGCAACCAGGGCAGCCAATCCACGCGCACAGGGGTCACCAGGTAGCGGTCCATGGTCGGTTCGGTGCAAAGAAGCCGCAGCACGTCCGGCGCGTCCCTCCAGGGCTGGCGGTTCGTCCCCGGCGGCATCAACAGCATCAGGGAAAGGTTCTGGTCGAAATTCTCGCTGTAGTAGAGGCCCTCCTGGGGCGCGTGCCCCTCAAGGAATTCGCGGGCCATCACGGTGGAGAGGCCGTTGTTGTCCGAGAAGGCGGCCCAGCTGGATTTATAGTCGTGGAAATAGAGCCAGGCCCCGCGTCCGGACCCCGCCGCCAGGAGCAGGAGGCCCAGCGCCGGGGCGAAGGCCGCCAATCCCTTCCACGGCAGATCCCCCAGGCCTTCCAGGAGGGCGGCCCATCCCAGGCCGAACAGGACGCCCAAGGGGAAGAGCAGAAGGATCAGCCGCCCGAAATTCATGCCCGTGGGGTCCGAAATCCAGGCGGGAAGCAGGCCCAGGAAGCAGGCCGCCAGGAGGGGCAGGCTGCGGCCGCTGAAGGGGCGGGTCAAAAGGACAGCCAAGCCCGCGGCGCAGAAAGGCAGGACGGAAAAATCCACCAAGGGCAGGCCCGGCAGGTAGTGGGTGGCGGAGCTCGTGCCCGTGGAGAAGAGGTATCCCCATTGCCGCAGGAGGTTGCTGCTCAAGTTGCCCTGGTCGCCGATGAGCCCGGAATTCCCCTGGAAAAGGCTCCCCAAACCGCCCGGGAAGTGCAGATGGGCCGCTATCGAGGCCGCCGCCAGGCTGAGGAATGCCGCCAGGCCGCAGGCCAGGCCCGGGACGAGGGGCTTCCATAGTTTGCGGTCGAAGCCGAGGACGGCCAGCCAGTATACGAGCGGCAGGGCCGGGATGACGAAGCCCGCGATCCAGCCGTAAAGGGCCAGGGCGCACCAGGCCCCGCAGCACGAAAAATGCAGGGCCGCCCGCGGGCTTTTGAGGGCCCTCGCCGCGTGGTACAGGGCCGCCGCCGCCATGGCGGGGGCCCAGATGAAATAGAAGCCGAAACGCCCGTAGTGGATGCAGGCGAAGGACAGGCTGGCGTAGGCCGCCGTCCCGAGAGCCGCCTCCAGCGAAAAGAATTCGGCCGACAACAGGGAGGAGTAGAGCGCCAGCACAGCCCAGCCCGCCACGCTGAGGGAACGCAAGGGAGCGACGTCGTTGTCCGAGAACAGGCGGTAGAACCATCCCACCAGATGGTGGTAGAGGGTCACGCCGCTGAAGGTGACCCAGTTCAGGCAGAAATACTGTCCGTGGTCCTCGGAAATCGTGCGGGCCGTCTCAAGGGTGACCCCCTCCTCCTGGTTGATGCCCTGCGGTATGGCGCGCAGCTGCCAGACGTGGAGGAAAAGGCCCAGCACCCCCACCAGCGCCAGCGCCGGCCAGAACCAGGTCTTTGGCTTGGGCCTTCCCGGCCGGTGAGGCGGCGCGCAATAGAGGGCCACGCAAAAGCCCGCCGCCCCCAGGGCCGGGTTGAAGATCAGCCCCACGGCGGTTTGGAGGCAGGACTCCCAAAACAGCAGGGTCCGCCAGAGCGGCTGGGCCTTCGCCGCGGGATCGGGCTTGGCGGCCTTGACGCGCGCGGGCAAGGAGAGGGCGGCGGAGGCCAGGCAGACCGCGCATAGGGCGGTCAGGCCCCACACCGGATACCAGGACCGGTCGTAAAGGATTCCGTTGTTGCAGAAAAAGAGATAAAGCCAGGTGCCGCAAGCCAAGGCCGCGGCCAGGCAGGCCGCCGGAAAAACGAGGGATTTCCACGAGGACGGGATCTCGGCCGGCGGGGCCGGAAGGGCGGCGGAGCCGCGGGGCCGCCGTTGGGCCAGGAAGATCCCCAGGCTCAGCCCCAGCAGCAGCAGCCCCCAGGGATGCCAGGCCAGGGTGGCGCTTCCGGCCAGCAGGGGAAGAGCCCATGCGAGCTCCCAGGCGGAAAAGTCCGGGGATTTCCCCGCCGCGGAATTCGTTTTAAGGGGTTTGGGCCTGGCCCGCTGCTTGGATTTCATGCCTGACCCTGGTGCGGGGCGGATGGACCCAGGCGGAGCACATAGACCTGGGAGGGGCAGGGCAGGATAGGCCAGGGCCTGAGCTTGCCTGAACATTCAAAGGGCTGAATTAGGGCGCTGGGGTCGTGCACGTAGATCGGTATGCGGGAGGCCTGGGATTTTATGCCGAACAGGAATTCCCGGGGGCCCCTCCCCAGTACGCGGTCCGCCGCCCGCCGCAGCCCCAGGAGGGTCCTCAGGGACCAGGGGGTCTTGACCTCAAGGAGCATCCAGCCGCGGCACACCCGTTTCGCCTCGGAGAGGAAGGCCGGCACCTCCGCGTCGGGATCCAGGTGGGCCACCATGTCCATGCACAGCACCGCGTCCAGGCTGTGATCAGGAAGCGGCCAGGCCGTGGCGTCGCCCCGGATCCAAACCGGATTGCCGGCGCTGCTGGAGGCCGCCCTGGCCGCCTCCAGCATGGCCTCGGAGAAATCCATGCCCGTGATCTCCAGGTCCGGCCGCAGGCCCGCCAGGAGCCTGGCCAGCTGCCCGTTGCCGCATCCGAGGTCCAGGACCCTCGCCCCCCCGGGCAGCCGGGACGTCCATGCCAGGACCCTGCGCCTCAACTCGGCGTGCACCCGCGCGGGAAGCGAGCCGGGCGGGTCGTGCTGGCCGCCCATCTTCCCCGCCAACTCGTCCCAGACGCGGGTCACGCCCTCCATCCCCAAATATAATGCGGGGCCCCGCGGCCGACACGGAACAGGAGGTCGAGGATGGAAACCTGGTGGTCGAAGGCGGGGTTGTGCTGCGGGTAGGCGGGGTATCCGGAATAGTCCTTGTACGCCAGGTCTATCCCTTCGCGCTTGAAGGCCTCCTCGTCGAGGTAGGCCCTGGCCGCGGCTCCGCTGACGTAGTGGCTCGCGCCGACCTTCCGCAGCGCGTCCAGGACCCGCGCCGTGCTGCGGCCGTTCAAGGCCAGGGGGAAGGAGTCGACGCATTCGGTGGCTATCCCGAGGTAGGAGCGCAGGGCCGCGAGGAAGGCCTGGTTGAATTCAGACAGGCGTTCCCATGCCTGGGTGCGCCCGTCCTCGCCCAGGAAGGGGCGGATGCACTCGGACAGCTCCTCGAAGTGGGGGGAGCTTCCGTAGGCCTCCCGCAAGGCCTGGAAATGCCGGCGCTGCCAGGGCTTGCGGTTGTCGATGAGGATGTCGCGGATGGGGGTGTGCAGGCCGGCGTGCCGGACTGGGATGCTAAGCCAGCGCTTCCGGCTTCCCACGTAGATTTGGTTGCGGTTGCGCCAGGTCTGGCGGGTGTACTGCACGCAGTCGTAGAAGATGCAGAGGTCCACGTCGTGAATGAGGTCAAAGTAGCCCTTCCAGGGGATATAGTTGGACTGGAGTATGGCCACTTTCCTCAACGCTTCCGCCTCCGGCGCGGCCGCTCCGCGCCCAGGAATTCGCGCTGGGCGTGGCCGGGACGGCCGCTGGTTTTGTGGTTGATGCGGGCTATGTATTCGCCGTTGATGCCTTGGGACGCCAGGATCATGCCGCCCAACAGGAGCAGGGCCGCCATCACCGAGGTGTAGCCGGGGGCGAGGTCGTTGTACACCAGCCGCCGGACCACCAGCACGCCGCCGTAGGCCAGCCCCAGGGCGGAGACGCTCAAACCGGACAGGACCGCGAGGCGCAGGGGGAGGTCGGAGAAACTGCTGAGGATGTCCAAACTGTACCTGAACAGCGCCCAAAACCCGTAGCCGCTGCGGCCGTCGCGGCGCTCGGACACGTCGACGGCCACGCCGGACACGCTGCGGGTGAACCAGGTCAGGGACCCGTCCACGAAGCTGAACGGCGTGTTCAGGTCGGCCACGCTCCTGGCGGCCCAATGCCGGATGGCCCTGAACGAGGAATAGCGGCGGTCCAGCCCGGGGATGGCGAAGCATAGCAGGCGCTTGGCCAGGGAAGAGCTGAGGTTCCTGAAGGCGGAATGTTTTCGCTTGCGATAGATCCCGTAGACGAGGTCGTACCCTTTGCCGATTTCCTCCAGCAGCAGGGGGATCTGCTCGGGCGGATGCTGGAGGTCGTCGTCCATGGTAACCACGACGGCCCCGCGGGCGTGCTTGAACCCGCACAGCAGGGCCTTGTGCTGGCCGAAGTTGCGGGTCAGGCGCACCAGGGTCATGGAACCGTGCCCAAGGCGCAGTTTTTTCAGGGTTTCCCAGGAGGGGTCTTCGGAGCCGTCATCGACAAAAATAAGCTCCCAAGGGCGGCCCATTCCCGCCAAGGTCTCGCCCAGCCGCGAAACAAGGGCGGGTAAAGTCGCCGCGGAATTATAAACGGGAACCACGACGGAAATTTCGATGGCGGGGGCATCGTTGCTTTTCTGCGATCCGGGGGCCGATTTGATACCTAGCCCTCCCGTCAAAGAAAATGATAAGCGGTGCTTTTTCCAATTATAGTATTTGAATTGCGCCCCCCAGGTAGCGGCGTATTGTTAAATAAAGTGACAGCGCAGAACCCGGTTTGGCCCTTTTTTGGACGTTTCTTTCTTTGTGCTATGTGCTATTCTTGCCCCATAGGCTACAAACGCTCTTCGCTCTTCGCTTGAACAAGCTCCCCTAACAGCAGGAGGAGGCCGGCATGAGAGTCACAGTGCGCTACAGCGGTACCTTGAGCGACCCTTCCAGCTTGGTGAAGCTGCGGGAGGATTTCCAGGACATCGCAGCCACACAGGGCTGGCCGGTGGACCTCATGGACCGGGAGAACGTGTTCCGTTCCCGCATGGGCGGAGGGCGCACCATGGCCCCTCCCCTGGCTTTGGCGGGGCTCAAGGTCGTGGTCCATCCCCAGACCGACCCGCTCTGGCTGACCTTCGACGAGGCCGGGGTCCTGACCCGCCTGGGATCCTTTCCCATAGGCCAGGCGCCCGCCCTGGGCGAGGAGCGCAGTCCGCGCCTGGGATTCCTCCACCAGAGCCAGGCCAGCATGCAGACCAGCATCGGCGGCAGCGAACTGCACCTGACCGTGGTTGGACTGCTGGACTACCTGAAGCGGGCCTACGTCCACGACCTGAAGGTGACCGACGATTCCGGATTCTGGGACGACCGGGACGCGGAAGCCCTGCGCCGCCTGATGGACGGCCGCTAAAAAAAATATATTTTCGGCTTAGGCAGGCGTCAGGCCCCAAAAAGGGCTTGGCGGCCTGCCTTCCGCTTTTTCTTAGGGCCCGCATGGCCGTGATTTCCGGCAGCCCAGACCTCAGCACCCTGAACCAGCCCCAGCGGGAGGCCGCAGTCCACGGGGAAGGCCCCCTCTTGATCCTGGCCGGTGCGGGTTCGGGCAAGACCCGGGTCATCACCACCCGGGTGGCCTGGCTCATCCAGGAGAAGAAGGTAGACCCCAAGAGCGTTCTGGCGGTGACCTTCACCAACCGGGCCGCCGGGGAGATGAAGGAGCGCCTGGCCAAGCTGATCGGCCGCGACGCGGTGGACGGCATGTTCGTGTCCACCTTCCACGCCTTCTGCGTGCGGTTCCTGCGGGTCGAGGCGCCGAAGCTGGGCTTCAGCCGCGAATTCAGCATCTTCGACGACGACGACCAGACCCGCCTGGTCAAGGAGTGCATGCACGAGATCCAGATCGACGAAAAGCAGGTGAAGGCCCGCGCCCTGCTGTGGCGCATCGGCCAGGCCAAGAACGCGATGCTCAGCCCGGGCCAATACGCCGAACAGGCCGAGGGCGAAACCGACCAGCTGGCGGCCTCCGTCTACAAGCTCTACCAGGCCAAGCTCAAGTCCAACCAGGCCATGGACTTCGACGACCTGATCAACCACAGCGTCGACCTGCTGCGGGGGGACCAGGCTACCCTGAAGAAGTGGCAGGAGCGGCTGCGCTGGTTCATGGTGGACGAGTACCAGGACATCAACCCGGCCCAGTACCAGCTCATACGCATGCTGTCGGCCGCCAGCCGCAACCTGGTGGTGGTGGGCGACGACGACCAGAGCATCTACAAGTTCCGCGGCGCGGACATACGCAACATCCTGGATTTCGAGAAGGATTTCCCGGACGCCACGGTGGTCAAGCTGGAGCAGAACTACCGCTCCACCCAGCGCATCCTCGAGGCCGCCTGGGCGGTGGTGAAGCGCAACGAGGGCCGCAAGGACAAGAAGCTGTGGACCCAGAACGCCCTGGGCGAGCCCATCACCTTCTACCAGGCCCCCGACGAGGTGGAGGAGGGGCGCTACATCGCGGGCCAGATCGTGTGGCTCAACCGCCGCGAGCGCCGGCCCCTGGGCGACTTCGTGGTGCTGTACCGCACCAACGCCCAGAGCCGGGCCATCGAAGAGGCCATGCGCCGGGAGGCCCTGCCCTACCGCATCGTCGGCGGCATGCGCTTCTACGACCGCATGGAGGTCAAGGACTGCCTCTGCTACCTGCGCCTGCTGCTCAACCCCGACGACCTGCTGAGCCTCAAGCGGGTGATCAACATGCCGCCCCGCGGGATCGGCGACCTGACCCTGGACAAGGTGCAGGCCCACGCCTGGTCCAAGACCCTGGGCATGTTCGAGGCCATGGCCGACGCGGACAAGGTGCCGGGACTGCAGGCCAAGGCCGTGAGGGAGCTGAAGAAGTTCACGGCCGTCATCTCCGAGCTGCGGGCCGAGGTCGCCACTTCCGGGCCCGCCCGCCTGCTGTCGGAGGTGGTCAAGCGCAGCGGCTACCTCGACTACTGGATGGCGGAGCGCAGCAGCGAAGCCGAGATGCGCGTGGAGAACGTGAAGGAACTGGTGGCCTCGGCCCTCGACTTCGAGGAGCGCGGCCGCGAGAAGACCCTGGCGGCCTACCTGGAGATGGTGGCCCTGGCCTCCACCCTCGACAAGACCTCGGACAACGCGGACCAGGTCACGCTGATGACCCTGCACAACGCCAAGGGTCTGGAGTATCCGGTGGTCTTCCTGGCGGGCCTGGAGGAGGGCCTCTTCCCCCACGCCAACGCCGTGCAGGAGGAGGGCGGGGTCGAGGAGGAGCGGCGCCTCTGCTACGTGGGCATCACCCGCGCGCGGGAAAAGCTGCACCTGAGCTGCGCCATCAGCCGCCGGAGCTTCGGCAACCGGGCCTACAACCCCCACAGCCGCTTCCTCGACGAGATCCCCCCGGACCTGATGGAGGGCTTCCAGGCCCTGCGCGACGGCGACGCGCACACGGCGGGCGGCGGCACGACGGTGCCCTTCCTCGAGGACCTGCCGCCCGACGAGATGGACCGGGCCTTCAACTTCCGGCTGGGGGACAGGGTGCGGCACACGGTCTTCGGCACGGGCATGGTGATCAAGGCGCGGCCGGACGGACCGGACCAGCGCCTGACGGTGAGCTTCATGAACTACGGGCGCAAGGAAATGATCGCGTCCAAGTCGAACCTGGAAAAACTTTCGCCCGACAACGGGGAGGACTGAGATGGCCCTGAGCGAAAAAGACGTCGACCACGTGGCCCGGCTGGCCCGCCTCGAGATCACGCACGAGGAGCGCGGCCTCTACCAGAAGCAGCTTAACGCCATCCTGGGCCACGCCGCCGACATCGCCGGCCTGGATTTGAGCGCCGTGCCGCCGACCGCCCACATATTGCCGCTGAGCAACGTCTGGCGCGAGGACGCGGTCCACGCGGGCCTGTCCCGCGAGGAGGCCCTGGCCAACGCCCCGGACAGGTCCAAGGGCTGCTTCCGGGTGCCCAAGATCATCGAATGACAGCCGCTTGAAGGTGAGCATTGGAATTGCATGAACTGTCCCTGACCCAGGCGGCGAAGAAGCTGGAGACCAAGGAGCTGTCCTCGGTCGAGCTCACCAAGGCGGCCCTGGCGCGCATCGCGGCCAAGGAGCCGCTGGTGCACGCCTTCGTGACGGTGGACGCGGAAGGCGCGCTCAAGGCGGCCCAGGCGGCGGACGAACGGCGCGCGCGCGGGGAATCCGGGCCCCTGCTGGGCCTCCCCCTGGCCTTGAAGGACAACCTCTCCACCAAGGGCCTGCGCACCACCTGCTCCAGCAAGATGCTGGAGCCCTACGTGCCGCCCTTCGACGCCAGCGTGGTCGGGTCCCTGCGCGAGGCCGGCGCGGTCGTCCTGGGCAAGACCAACCTCGACGAATTCGCCATGGGCTCGAGCACCGAGAACAGCGCCTTCGGCGCGACCCACAACCCCTGGGACATCGGCCGAGTTCCGGGCGGCAGTTCCGGCGGCAGCGCGGCCGCGGTGGCAGCGGGCTTCGGCTTCGGGGCCCTGGGTTCGGACACCGGCGGATCCATACGCCAGCCGGCCAGCCTCTGCGGGGTGGTGGGGCTGAAGCCCACCTACGGCCTGGTGTCGCGCTACGGCCTGGTGGCCTTCGCCAGCTCCCTGGACCAGATCGGCCCCTTCGGCCGCACGGTCGAGGACGCGGCCATCCTGCAGCAGGCGATTTCCGGCCACGACCCAATGGATTCCACCAGCGTGCCCCGGCCCGTGCCGAACTACGCCAAGGCCCTGAAGGCGGGGGTCAAGGGCCTGAGGGTGGGCCTGCCCAAGGAGTACTTCGTCGGCGGCATCGCCCCCGAGGTGGCCGAGGCCGTGCGCAAGGCGGTGGCCGGCCTGCAGTCCCTGGGGGCCACGGTGCGGGAGGTGAGCCTCCCCCACACCGAGCATTGCCTGAGCGTCTACTACCTCCTGGCCACGGCCGAGGCCAGCAGCAACCTGGCCCGCTTCGACGGCGTGCGTTACGGCTTCAGGGCGCCGGCCGAGAGCCTGGTGCCCCAGTACATGCGCACCCGCGCCCAGGGCTTCGGGCCCGAGGTCAAGCGCCGCATCATGCTGGGGACCTACTGCCTGAGCTCCGGCTTCTATGACGCCTACTACAAGCGCGCCCAGCAGGTCCGCACGCTGATCGTCCGGGACTTCGAGGAGGCCTTCCGTGAGGTGGACCTGATCGCCACCCCGACCTCCCCCACGACGGCCTTCCGGCTGGGGGAGAAGGCCGACGATCCTCTGACCATGTACCTGAGCGACATCTTCACGATCTCGGTCAACCTGGCCGGGGTGCCGGCCCTGAGCCTGCCCTGCGGTTTCGACAAAGGGGGCCTGCCGATAGGATTGCAGCTCATCGGCAGGGCCTTCGAAGAGGGCACCCTGTTCGCTGCGGCCCACGCGTACGAACAGGCGCACGAATGGAAGGATAGACGGCCCAATCCGGCCTAAGCAATCAAACCATCAAGGAGGTTCTATGGAATGCCGTTCCTGTGGCGCCAAAGCCAAGTTCCAGGCGCTCGTCACCGACTACAAGCCCATGGAGATATGGGAGTTCGAAGGCAAGGAGATCACCCGCTACACCCAGCCCGACGCCGGCGACCTCGAAGTCAAGCTGAGCTGCCTCAAGTGCGGCTCCAACGACGTCGACAAGCAGGGCTTCGACATGGACAGCTTCCAGTCCAAGAAGCTCGTGACCCTGAGCGACGAGGCCTGGGACGCGAAGGTGAAGGCCTAAGAAGACATGCCGCTGCAGGACTATGAAATCGTGGTGGGTCTCGAGGTCCACGCCGAGCTGAGCACGAAGACCAAGATCTTCTGCTCGTGCGCCAACCGCTTTGGCGCGGACCCCAACACGCTGGTGTGCCCGGTGTGCCTGGCCCTGCCCGGGACCCTGCCGGTGCTCAACCAGGACGTGGTCGTCCGCGCCGCCAAGGCGGGGATGGCCCTGAACTGCGAGATCAACCCCTACAGCAAGTTCGACCGCAAGCAGTACTTCTATCCGGACCTGGACAAGGCCTACCAGATCTCCCAGTTCAACCTCCCGATCTGCGGCAAGGGCTGGCTGGAGGCGGACGTGGAGGAGGCCGGCGGCGCGGTGCGCAAGCGCTTCGGCGTCACGCGCATCCACCTCGAGGAGGACGCCGGCAAGCTCCTGCACACCGGCGCGGCCCAGATCGGCGGCAGCGAGGGAAGCCTGGTGGACTTCAACCGCGCGGGCGTGCCGCTCATCGAGATCGTGTCCGAACCGGACATGCGCGGCCCCGAGGACGCCGAGGGCTATTTGGCGGCCTTGAAAGAGATTTTGCGCTACCTGGGGGTCAGCGACTGCAACATGGAGGAAGGGAGCCTGCGCTGCGACGCCAACATCTCGGTGCGCAAGCCGGGAGCCCCCCTGGGCACGCGCATCGAAGTGAAGAACATGAACAGCTTCAAGAACGTGGGCAAGGCCATCGTCAGCGAGGCCGCCCGCCAGGTGGAGCTCATCGAGGCCGGCGGGACCGTGGTGATGGCGACCCGCTCCTGGGACGCGGACCAGGGAGCCACCCGCGCCATGCGCAGCAAGGAAGAGGCCCACGACTACCGTTATTTCCCCGAGCCGGACCTGGTGCCCATTGAACTCGACGCGGCCTGGATCGCGGCGGTGCGCGCGGCGCTTCCGGAGCTGCCCGAAGCCATGCGCCGGCGCCTGGTCGAGACCTACGCCCTGCCGCCCTACGACGCCCAGGTCCTCACCGAGAACTCCGCCTTGGCCGCCTATTTCGAGGGCGTGGTCAAGGCCGGGGCGAACCCCAAGGCGGCCAGCAACTGGGTGATGGGCGAGCTGCTGGCGGCCCTGAAGCGCCTGGAAAAGGACATCAGCGGGACGCCCATCCCCCCGGAAAACCTGGCGAAGATGCTGCGCATGGTGGACGCCCAGGTGATCAGCGGCAAGATCGCCAAGACCGTGTTCGAGGAGATGGCCTCCGGGGGGGGCGACCCCGGGAAGATCGTCGAGCGCCTGGGCCTGGTCCAGGTCACCGACCATTCGGCCATCGACGGCTTCGCGCGGGCGGCCATGGACGCCAATCCCGCGGTGGTGGCAGAATACCGTGCGGGCAAGGAGGCGGTGCTCGGCTTCCTGGTGGGACAGGTGATGAAGCTGTCCAAGGGCAAGGCCAATCCCGCGCTGGTCAACGACGCTCTGAGGCGCCTGCTGCAGGCCTGAGAGATTTTTTGAAGAGGGGTTGAGCTGGAGCCGCTCGGCTCCGGACCCCGGAGTTCCCCGCCTTAATAGGTGTGCTATGGACAGGAAGAAGCTCAAGAACGCCCAGCTTCTGGTGCTCCTGGCGTGCATCGCGGCCTTCGCGAGCAGCTGCTTTTGGTACGGCCCGGGCTACGGCCCGCGCCGGCGCTGGCATCCGCGCTACTATGACGGCGGCGGCTGGCATGAGGGCTACTATTACCGCTAGGATCGTGCGCGCCTGAAGGGGGCCGCCCGCCGCGCGCGGGCGGCCCCCTTTTTTGAATCTTCCGACAGCGTTTTTGGCGGAGCCGAAACCATCATCGTCACCACCGACATCCTCTCCCTCGCGGCAGGCGGGGACGGCGTAGGCCGTCTCGAGGACGGCCGCGCCCTTTTCGTGCCCCGCACGGCGCCCGGAGACAGGGTGGAGGTGCGGGTGGTGGAGGAGCACAAGCATTACGCGCGCGGCCGCCTCAAGCGGATCCTGGCCCGGGGCGCGGACCGCGTCGAGCCGCCCTGCCCCGTGGCGGGCGAATGCGGGGGCTGCGCCTGGCAGCACCTGGCCTATCCCGCGCAGTCCGAGACCAAGGCCGTGTTTTTGCGGGAGGCCCTCCGGCGCATCGGCTCCCTGGAGTCCCCGCCCGTGGCCGGCGTGCTGGCCGCCCCCCACCCTCTGCGCTACCGCAACAAGGCCCAGGTGCCGGTGGCGTCCGGACCGGACGGGAGCCTGCGCCTGGGCTACTACCGCGAAGGCAGCCACGACGTGGTCCCCCTGCCCGAGGAGGGCTGCCGCCTGCTGCAGCCCTCCGTGGACGCGGCCCTATTGTTCGTGCGCGAACACCTCGCGGAACTGGGCCTGCGCCCATACGACCAGGGTCTCGGCCAAGGAAGCCTGAGGCATGTGATGGTGCGCGCCGACGCCCGCGGCAGGGCCATGGTCGTGTTGGTGACCAGGGAGGCCATCCCCGAGGAGGCCGCGGCTGTGGCGCGCGCCTGGGTGGGGCAGGCGGGCATCGTCAGCGTGCAGAACAATTTGCAGACCAAAACCGGCAACGTCATCCTGGGGGCGGAGACCCAGGTTTTGGCCGGGCCCGAGGCCTTGGACGAACAATTGGGCGGGCTGGCATACCGGCTGTCGGCCACCAGCTTCTTCCAGGTGAACTCGGAGCAGACCCTGGCCATGTTGGGCGCCATCCTTGGCCTGCGCGCCTGGAAACCCGGCGAATCCGTGCTGGAGTTGTATTGCGGGGTGGGCACCCTGTCCCTGCCCCTGGGCCGCCTGGGCCTGCGCCTGCACGGCGTGGAGAACCACGCCGCGGCCGTGGCCGACGCCCAAGCCAACGCCCTGGCCAATGGACTGCCCGGGCTGACCTTCTCCGTGGCTGACGCTTTGCGCGCCTGGCAGGCCCTTCCCCCGGGTTTCGAGCCGCAGGTGCTGCTGATGGACCCGCCCCGCAAGGGTCTGGAGCCGGGTCTGGCGGCCTTGCTCGTGCAAAAGGCCCCCCCGGAACTGGTCTATGTTTCCTGCGATCCGGCCAGCCTGGCCCGCGACGT
Organism: bacterium; assembly: GCA_035485275.1. Classification (GTDB taxonomy): domain Bacteria; phylum Oederibacteriota; class JAJYGY01; order JAJYGY01; family DAIDJD01; genus DAIDJD01. The sequence continues at coordinate 2,275 of DATHOE010000004.1, read as the reverse complement.
CAAGCTCCTGGCCGCCGGGGGCTATCAATTGCAGACCTGCCAGGGAGTGGATCTTTTTCCGCAGACCCCGCATGTGGAGAGCGTCAACCTGCTGGTGCGCAGCTGAAACGCCGGGGAAGGGGGACGGTCCCGGAGTCGCTGTAGTTCAATGGCGAAGCGCGCAACGACGGTCCGAGACGCAAAAAAATCCGGATGAAGACGGTGCGTCCGAAAAAATCGACAGGCTCGAAAACTGCCACAAAGATCATCGTAGATGCCGGCGAAGATACTCCCTAGGCCTGAGGTTCTTTCGTTTGAATCCTTTTCAGTTTTGATGGCCATATTTTCCATAAAATCTGACGTAATAATTCACAAATAAAAAAACATACGGCATTTCATCATAATGTAGGCCAAATTAAGGAGGGTCCGGATGGATCCATTGAATAAACTTATCATTATCCATAATTAAGTAACTGAAAACACACATACCGGAGCCCCGGAGTATCGTGTCGTGAAGCTGCGTTTCATTGCTATCCTTCTTTTGCTGGGAATGCCCGCCTTGGTGCTGGCCTTTCCATTCTGGCTGAGCGGACCGACGGGCCGGTCCAATCCCAATGATCCGGAGAGCCCTTTTTATAGAATTCTGCACCCGATTTTTCCCGTTTCCACCCCGACCAAAGTTCCGGTTCTTTCGTCTCCGACAGCCACCCGCACTTCTTCGCCCCTGCAAACGCCGAGTCTGACGCTCAGCCCTGTCCGTTCGTCCACGGACACGGTGAGCCCGTCCGCCACCAAGACCTTGACGCAGATGCCCAGCCCTTCCGACAGCGCCACTTTGTCGCCGACGCAGAGCGCCAGCCGGACAGCCACTCCGACCAACAGCCCGACGGAAACTGCCACGCTGTCGGCCACCTTGAGCTCGACCGGGACCCCGACCGGCAGCCCGACGGTTTCGGCGACGGCGTCCGACACCTCGACGCCCTCCGCCAGCCCGAGCGGGACCGCGACGGACAGTCCGACGGACTCGGCGACCGCCTCGGCCAGCCCCACGTCCAGCGCCAGCCCGACGCCTTCGCTGACCGCCTCAGCCAGCCCCACGTCCTCCCCCAGCCTGACCGCGACGGTGACCGAAAGTCCGACGCTGTCGCCCACGGCGTCCGATAGCCTCACGCCCACCTCCAGCCCTTCCGTGACCGCGACGGCCAGCGCGACGGTTTCGGCGACGGGGTCCCCCAGTCCCACCGCAAGCGCCAGCCGGACCATGACCCTGACGGCCAGCCCCACGCTGTCGCCGAGCTCCTCCAATACCCTTTCGGTCACGGTGAGCGCCACCTTCAGCCCGTCGCCGGACACGACGCAAACCGCCTCGCCCAGCTCCACGGCGGATTCCACCGCTTCGGAAACGGCGACCCTCAGTTTCACGCCCCAGCCGTCGAGCACTTCCAGCGCCAGCGCCACGGCGACCTTGAGCTCCACGCCCTTGTCGACCCGCAGCTCCACCCAGAGCCCGACGGGGACAGGCACGGTGAGCGGGACCGCGACGCGGACCTCCAGTCCCACGCAGAGCCTGACCGGAACCGGGACCACGAGCGCGACCGCGACCTTGACCCGCAGTCCGACGCCTAGCCCGACCCAGACGGCCACACGGAGCGCGACGCCGAGCTGGACCGCGTCCGTCACCGCCAGCGCGACGCCCAGCGTGTCCGACAGCGCTACACCGAGCCTGACCCGCAGCCCAACCCCGACCCGGAGCTCCACGGTGAGCGCCTCGCCGACCCTGAGCTCCAGCGCGACGCCGAGCACCACGGAGAGCTTCACCCCAATGCCGTCCCCGACCCTGTCCCGAAGCGCGACCCCCAGCCTGACGCGGACGGCCACGTGGAGCGTTTCCCCTACCCAGACCTACAGCGTGACGCAGAGCCCCTCGCGCACGGACAGCCCGACCGCCACAAGCAGCCCCTCGCGCACGGACAGCCCGACGCCCACGAGCAGCCCTTCCCGTACGGACAGCCCCTCGGCGACCAGCAGCCCCTCCCCCACCGCCGGGACCTGCACCGCGGCGCCGTCCATGGACGGCAGCGCGGCCTTTACCGACGACACCTACGGGACCAGTTACAGCGCGCTCCTGGCCGGCGGAACGGGGGCGAACCGCCTTCTGGTGGTGCGCATCGTCTTCAACGCAACAAACGACAGCAACCCCAGCGCCGTGACCTGGAACAACGTGGGCCTGGTCAACCTCTATTCGGTCGGCGTGAGCGCCAGCTATTCCCCGACCAACTACCAGGTCTGGTACATG
>DATHOE010000003.1:0-2036 GCA_035485275.1 bacterium | reverse complement strand
GTCCATGGTCTGTTGCATCGCAACCTGCGCCATGATTCCCGCGGCACCAGCCAGAAGCGCCGGGTTGGTCAGCAGCGATCCAGGCCCTTCCACGAATTCCACGAATCCCTTGATCTGGCCACTGTTCCCCTTCAGCACACCTGTGCTGAGATCCGTCTTCGAGCTCTTCCTCAGCCCGTACTTTTTGACACGCTGCGCGGAGTCCTTAGTCAGCTTCACCCAGCGACCCGAGTTGGCCGCAATCTCGGAACCTGCCTGTGCGGCTGCAGCCCCGGTACTGAGGACAGCTCCGAGCCGGGGCAATCCCAAATCCCTCGACGACAGCCCCTCAAAGGCGAGGAAGCGTTCGACAGCCACCGGATCCCCGATGACCGCCAGGCCATCGCCGTCACTGATCAGCTGAATCTCGTTATCCATCGTCCGCTCCTGAAGCGTGGGCAAGGAGAACTGGGCTTCCCCTCGTAACGTGGACACATCGCCTTAGAGGAGGACGGCGATGGCAGAAACACGCAGGAAGTTCGATCAGGACTTCAAGGAGGGCGCGGTCCGGCTGGTCCGGGAGACCGGCCGCCCGATCGCGCAGGTGGCCAAGGATCTGGGCGTCAACGAGGGCACCCTGGGGAACTGGGTGAACGCTGATAAGCGGCGCCGCGGCGACGGGAACGGGACCTTGAGCGAGGACGAGCGCGCCGAGCTGTCCCGGCTGCGCAAGGAGAACGCGGAGCTGGCGATGGAGCGTGATGTGCTCAAACGCAGTGTCGCCCTCTGGGTCAAGGACGCGATGGGGCGGTAGCGGTGGCTGCCCTGATCGCTGCTCAGAGGGATGAGCACCAGATCCCGCACGCGACTGCCTGCCGGGCGCTGGGAGTGTCCAGGTCCTGGTATTACAAGCACAAGGCTGGGCAGCTGGCGCCGCGGGCAGCGCGGCGTCAGGCCCTGGCCGCGGAGATCTGCCGGCTGTTCCGTGCCCACCGGGGCACCTACGGGTCGCCGCGGATCACCGCTGACCTGCGCGAGGCCGGGTGGCAGGTCAGCGAGAACACCGTGGCGGCCCTGATGCGCGAGCAGGGCCTGGCGGCGCGGCGGAAGAAGAAGCGCCGGTCTATAACCAGGCCGGGCAAGGGGCGCTGGCGCGCTGCGGACCTGATCAGGCGGGACTTCCCCGCGGACAAGCTCAACACCAAGTGGTATGGCGACGGAACTGAGATCAAGACCGGGGAGGGCAAGCTCTACCTGGCCTCGGTGATGGACATGGCCTCGCGGCGGGTGCTCGGGTTCGCGCTAGGCGAGCACCACGACGCCCAGCTGGCCTACAGCGCGCTGGTCATGGCGGTAGCAGTGCGCGGCGGCCAGGTCGCCGGCGTGATTATGCATACCGACAGGGGCAGTGAGTACACCGCGGGCGTGGTCCGCCAGGCCTGCCGCCGGCTCTCGATCTCCCAGTCGATGGGCCGGCCCGGGTCCGCACTGGACAACGCTGTCATCGAGTCCTGGCACTCCACGCTGGAGTTCGAGCTCCGCGCAGTCGAGCACTTCACCACCAGGGCAGCGGCCCGGGCCCGGGTCAGCGCCTGGATCCAGGACTACAACACCAGGCGGCGGCACTCCGCGCTGGGCATGATGACCCCGGCCCGCTATGAGCAGGCACTACAAGAACAGGCAGCCTGAGATGACCGCGCTTCTCCGCTACCAAGGATCATCCGGTGCTCGGCCCTGTCAAGGTCGTTCCTCCCTGGACAGAGCCTGCGCTCCGGCGGAATATGGCAGCTATCGGGAAGCACGGACAGGCAAGATCAGCCAATTCGAAGTGTCCACGCTTTCAGGGGAACCCCGGAGCACCGGTGCGGCTGTGCGCTTGTGCGGCCCTCTTGCCTATGAGGGTGCGCCAGTCACTGTGAAGAACGGGGCAGCCGTGGCCCAGAAGGTGCAGACCCTGTTCATTGATGACCTGGACGGCAGCGCTGCGGAGGGCACGGTCCGCTTCGGACTGGACGGCGCGGAGTACGAGATCGACCTGAACACGGAACATGCCCGGC
>DATHOE010000002.1:0-77129 GCA_035485275.1 bacterium | reverse complement strand
CCCCGCCGCCCCAAAGCAGCCAGAGCCCGCCCGTCTTCGGGAAGCCGGCGGAAGCCGCCAGCGAATCCAGCACGGCGGGCTGGGTGTCCAGCAGGCGCACGCCCGCGTCCAGGTTGCCGACGTAAGGCGAGGCCACGACCGGGGCGGAGCCGAGCGTGTCGTTGTCGGCCCGGGCCTGCCCGCACAGCGCCATGAATAGGCAGAAGGGCAGCGCCCAGAGGGCGCCGCCCTTCGCGGCCCTTGGATGGGCTTCTTTTTTCCTCAGGAAACGGTCCACGTCTTGGGCCCTTTGAGGAGCTTGCCCAAATCGGGCTCTCCGTTCGCCTTGCGGGCGCTTTCCACCTGGGCGTACATCATCTCATGGTAGGCCGGGCGCTCCACGCAGCGGAAAACCCCCAGGGGGACCGGGGATTCCGGGTGGGACAGGCCGGCCAGCATGTTGGCCACCGTGCCGGTGGGCTCGTGCTCGTCGTGGACATAGACCTGGTCCTTTTGGGAGGCGTCCACCGATTTGAAGTTGAAGCCGTCCACGGCCAGGCCCTTCTCGACCGTCTTGCCGTAAAGGACCGGCTGGCCATGGTGCAGGTAGACCAGGGTGTCCTTGCGCGTCTTCACGCCGTAATACTCCTCGAAGACCTTGTCGTTGAAGATCACGCAGTTCTGCAGTATCTCGATGAAAGCCGAACCCTTGTGCTCGGCCGCCCGGCGGAAGGTCTCCGCCATATGGGCCATGTCATTGTCCGCGGTGCGGGCCACGAACGTGGCGCCCGCGGCCAGGGCCAGCTTTATGGGGCTCACCGGCTCGTCGATGGTCCCGTAGGGGGCGCTCTTGTTGACCATGCCGAAGCGGCTGGTGGGCGAATACTGGCCCTTGGTCAGCCCGTAAATCTCGTTGTTGAACAGAAGGATCTTGAAATCCTGGTTGCGGCGCAGGGCATGGATGAAATGGTTGCCGCCGATGGACAGGCAGTCGCCGTCCCCGGTGATGACCCAGACTTCTTGCTTGGGGTTGGCCGCCTTCACCCCCGTCGCCACGGCCAGCGCGCGGCCGTGGATGGAATGGAAGCCGTAGGTGCTCATGTAGAGCGGGAAACGGCTGCTGCAGCCGATGCCCGACACGAAGGTGTATTCGTGGGGGGCCTTGCCCCGCTCCGCCAGGACCTTCTGCACCGCCGCCAGGATGGCGTAATCGCCGCAACCCGGGCACCAGCGCACGATGAGCCCGCTGTGGAAATCCTGCGGGGTCTGGGCCTTGGGACTATCTGTCGCCGTTGTCGTCACTTGAGTCACTCCTTCAGACCAGCAGTGAATTGAAGAGCGTGACCAGCTCGCCCACCGTGAAGGCCTTGCCGCGCACGCGGCCGTAGCTCTCCACGGGGATGCCGAAGGTCCCGCGCAAATGGTAGGCCAGCTGGCCGGTGTTGATCTCCGGCACCACGACCTTTTTGTAGCGCTTGATGATGTCCCCGAGGTCCGGCGGGAGGGGGTTGAGCCAGCGCAGGTGCAGATGGCCGATCTTCTTGCCCATCTTGAACACCGTCTCCGCCGCGGTGAGCGCCGCGCCGTAGGTGCCGCCCCAGCTGAGCACCAGCAGGTCGCCCTCCTGGGCCCCGTAGACGGACGAGGCCGGGATCTCCTGGGCGATGTTGGCCACCTTCTGGTAGCGGGCCTTGGTCATGCGCTCGTGGTTCTCGTGGTCGTAGCTGATCTTGCCGGTGTTTTCCTCTTTTTCGATGCCGGTGATGCGGTTGTTCAGGCCCGGCGTCCCGGGGATCGGCCAGGCGCGGGCGCCGGTCTCCGGGTTGCGGGCGTAGGGCTTGAAGGAGGCGGGATCCAGTCCCCAGCCGAAGTCGAAGCCCTTGAGCTTCTCCGGATCCGGGATCTTCCAGGGCTCCGCGCCGTTGCCCAGGTAGCCGTCGCTCAGGAACATCACGGGGGTCATGTATTTGACCGCGATGCGGGCGGCTTCGTAGACGCACTCGAAGCATTCCCCCGGCGTGGCGGGCGCGATCACCGGGATGGGCGAGTCGCTGTTGCGCCCGAACAGGGCCATCAGGAGGTCGGCCTGCTCGGTCTTGGTGGGCATGCCGGTGCTGGGGCCCGAACGCTGGACGTTGATCACCACCAGCGGCAGCTCGGTCATCACGGCCAGGTTGATGGCCTCGGACTTGAGGGCGATGCCGGGGCCCGAGGAGCAGGTGACCCCCAGCACGCCGCCGTAGCTGGCGCCGACGGCGGAAGCCACCGCCGCGATCTCGTCCTCGGCCTGGAAGGTGAGCACGCCGAAATGCTTCAGGCGGCTCAGCTCATGCAGGATGTCGCTGGCCGGGGTGATCGGATAGGAGCCGAAGAACACCTTGCGGCCGCTCTTGCTCGCCGCCGCCGCCACGCCCATGGCCGTGGCCAGGTTGCCGCTGATGTTGCGGTACATGCCGGGGTCGAAGATCGCCCGCTTCACGCGGTAGGTGACCTTGAAGAGCTCGATGGTGTGGGCGAAGTTGTAGCCAGCCTGGATCGCCGCGATGTTGGCCTCGGCGATGACCGGCTCCTTCTTCGCGAAGCGCTTGCGGATCTCGTCGAAGGTGGGCTCCAGGGGGCGGTCGTAGAGGTAATAGACCACGCCCAGGGTGTAGAAATTCTTGCAGCGCTCCGCGTTGCGGCCGGTCAGGCCCGCCGGACGCACGGCGGCGATGGTCTGCGGGGTGATGTCGACGGCCACCAGGCGGTAGTCGCCGAGGGTGCCGTCCTCCAGGGGGTTGCTCTTGTACTCCACCTTCTTCAGCTCGTTGGGCCCGAAGCCGGCCTTGTCCACGATGAGGATGCCGCCCTTGTCGAGCTCGGGCAGGTACTTCTTCAGCGCGGCCGCGTTCATCGCCACCAGGGTGTCGATGCGGTCGCCGGGCGTGCGTATGTCGTGGTTGCTGAAGTGCAGCTGGTAGGCGGACACGCCGGCCAGGGTCCCCTGCGGCGCGCGGATTTCCGCCGGGAAATCCGGGAAGGTGGAAATGTCGTTACCGAAGACCACCGAGGCGTCGGTGAACTGGCTCCCGGTGACCTGCATCCCGTCGCCGGAATCTCCGGCGAAAAGGATGGTCACTTCATCAAGTTCCTGAATGTCATGCTTTTCGGTGTTGCCTAGAATGCCTTCGTCCGTGACGGTCGACATGGATGCCGTTTCCTCGAGGAAAAACCACGTCCTAAATCATGGTTGAAACCTGACCCGGGACAGTACCTAAAAGTATACGGCCATCAAAAATGCCTGCCAAGACAAAATGCTTCGGAAGCTTCCGGCGACGGTCAAAAAGCGTGCCTAATTGAAATTCCGGACCATGAGACAGAGCTCGGAATCGCCCTGATCCCTAACAAAACCGCAGGCTTGGAAAAAGGGCACGCTTGGGGGCGGGGCCAGCACCCAGAGGCTGTCGGCCCCCTTTTCCCGGGCCAGGCCGGCCAGGAAAGCGGCCAGTTCCCTGCCCAGGCCCTGGCGCCGGTGCCTCGGCAGGACCGCCACCAGGTCAAGCCACCAGCGCTGGGAGCGCTGAAGGAGCCGTCCGGTGGCCACCGGCTTCTCCCGGTCCGACACCAGCGCCACGTCGGCCCCCTGGTCCCATCCGTCGTCCACCGCTTCCCTGCCCCAGTTCAATTCCCCGCAGAGCACCGAGCGCCGCAAGTCCTGGGCGAGTTCGCGTTCCAGCTTGGAGGCGGCGAGACGGGGGGGGGCCATGGCCCCATTATACCTGAAGAGCGGCCATGCCCCAAGGACCAGGGCGGCCCTTGCTCAGCGCCGGGGCCTGCGTTTCGGGCGCGGCGCCGCCTCTGCTTCCTCCTCTTTTTCGTCCCGGTCCCCGTCCCCGTCCCAGCCTCCGCGCCAATGCCCGCGCCCATGGTGCCAGCGTCGCTGCTCCCGCGCGAAACGGCGCCATTTGTCCGGGTCCATCCAGGGCCCGCCCCGCAGGTGGCGCGGGATCACCAGCCCGAAAAAGGCGGAGGTCAGGGCCACCAGGGCGCCGCCCGCCAGGGAGATCACCACCAGGGTGGTCAGAACCGCCGGACCCAGGCTTTGCCCCAGGGACAGGAGGACCGCGGGCCCTCCCAGGGCGATGGCCACCCCGCTAAGGGTGCCCACCACGGCCACCATTCCGCCGCCGCCGAAGTGGAGGTCGGGCGGGCTGCTTGGCTGTTCGTTTTTCGTTTCCATCGGACTCGTCTCCATGGCTTCCTCCTGTTTCGGTTTTCCCCTTCAAGCCCCGTCGCAGGGCCTGCAGGGCGTGGCGCGTGCGGCCCGAGGCGGCGTTCAGGCCTATGGAAAGGGCCTCGGCCATTTCCCTGAAACTCAAACCCATGTAGAAGCGCAGGCGGAGCACCGCGGCCTGGGGGGCCGGCAGGCGGGCGATGGCCTCCTCCAGGAGCCGGGATTCGAGCCAGTCCTCGGCCTCAGCCTCGGCCCAGGCGGCGCCCTCCCGTTCCGCCGTCTCGATCTCCTCCCAGTCCCTCCGGCGTGTCTTCCTGCGTATGGCGTTCTGCCACACCGCCCGGCTGGCGTAGGCGTCCAGGTCCTCGACCTGGCCGGCGGCATGGCGCCGCCACACGGCCAGGACGGTCTCCTGGACCACGTCCTCGGCCTCGCCCGGATCGCCCAGGCGGCTGAGGGCCAGGCGCAGCAGGCGCGGACGGGCGCGGCGCAGCCAATCGTCGAAGAGGGTGGAAGCCTCGCTGTCCATAGGTGCCTTGATGGATTGATCCGCGGCCGGGCTTTTTTTTGCGCGCTCCCCAACAAAAAAGCCGGCCCCGGGAAGGGGCCGGCTTTTCATGCGCTGGGCGCCCGGGCGGCCCGAAAGCGAACGGCTATTTCCCTTCCGGCACCTGCAGGGTCAGGTAGAGGCTGCGGCCGTTGCGCCGGACCCGCAGCACCACCCCGTCCCCGGCCTTCAAGCGCCGCACCAGGCCTTCCAGCTGGCCGGGGCTGGCCACGTGGGAGCGCCCCAATTCGACGATCACGTCGCCGGCCTGGATGCCCGCGTCCTCGGCCGGCGATCCGGCGTCGACCTGGGTCACCACCACTCCGGCTTCCCCGTCGTTCTGCTGGACCTCGTCGTCCGCCAGGGCCCTCACCTGCAGGCCCAGCCGCGGCGTCGACGCGGAATCGTCCGCGGCGGCCTGCCCTTCGTCGCTGTCGTTGTCGAAACGGCCCATGTCGCCGACTTTCACCTTGATCAGGCGCGCGCGCGCGTCCCGCCAGACCTTGAGCTGGACCTCGCCGCCCACCGGCGCCGCTGCGACCTCGCGCTGGAGCTCGGACACCCCCTCCACCGTCTTGCCGTCTATGGCCAGGATCACGTCCCCGGACTCCAGGCCGGCGTCCTTGGCCGGGCCCTGGTCCATCACGTCCGCCACCAGCACGCCCTGTGCGTCCTTGGCCAGCCCGAAGCGGGCCGCCAGGCTGGCGTCGAGGTCCTGGATGCTGACGCCCAGCCAGCCGCGCACCACCTTGCCCTTGGCCACGAGCTCCCGGTAGATCTGGCGGGCCAGGTTGCTGGGGATGGCGAAGCCGACGCCCTCGCTGCCGCCGCTCTGGGTGCTGATGGCGGTGTTGATGCCGATGACCGCGCCGCTCAGGTCCACCAGCGGCCCGCCGCTGTTGCCCGGGTTGATCGGGGCGTCGGTCTGCAGGAAGTCGTCGTAGGGGCCGTCGCCGATGACGCGCCCCTTGGCGGAGATGATGCCGTGGCTCACCGTCTGCTCCAGGCCGAAGGGCGAGCCCACCGCCAGCACCCAGTCGCCCACCTCAATGGCGTCGCTGTCCCCGAAGGGCGCCTCGGTCAGGTTCGAAGCGTCCTTGATCCGGACCACGGCCAGGTCGGTCTTGGGGTCGCGGCCGACCACCACGCCCGGCAGTTCGCGTTTGTCCGCCAGCTTGACCGTGATGGCGTCTGCGCCGTCGACCACGTGGTTGTTGGTGAGCACGTAACCGTCCTTGGCGTCGACGATGACGCCGGAGCCCAGCGAGCTCTGCTTGAACCACTGGCTCTGGGGATTGGGCTGGGTTTGGTCGAAAAAGCGCCCGAAAAACTGGTTCATGAAGGGGTCCATCTGGGCCTGGACGTTCTTCACCACGGACAGGTTCACCACCGCCGGGCGCACCGCGCGGGCCACGTCCCTGAAGCTGGGGAGGCCGCCGGCGTTTTCCGCGAAGGCGGGGGCGGCCGCCAGAAGGGCCGCGGATAGCAGTAGGGTCGTTCGCTGAAGTGTTCGCATGGCTGTCCTGAAAATGCGCCGGGAGTCCGTCGTCAGTCCAAGGGACGGCGCGGGGCCCCTCTAAGTTTCAGGGCCTTCGTCAAAAATTCCAGTTGCGGCGCTTGGCCATGGCCTGCAGCGCGGCGATTTCCTCGTCCGAAAGATTCTTTGGCAGTTCGACGTCGATCTCGACGTAATGGTCGCCCTTGCGGCCGTCCATCTCCACGCCCTGGCCCGCGAGACGCAGGCGCGTCCCCGGCTGGGTGGAGGCCGGCACCCGGACCCGCACGTCGCCGCGCAGCGTGGGCGCCGTCGTCTGGCAGCCCAGAAGGGCCTCGACCATGTTGACGGTCACCTTGCTGCTGATGTCCAGGCCCTGGCGCGTGAAGCGGTCCGAGGGGCGCACTTTGAGGGTCAGAAAAAGGTCGCCCCGGCGTCCGCGGCGGCGCGGCGCGCCCTGCCCGGCCAGGCGCAGGCGCAGGCCGCTCTCGGCGCCCGGGGGAAGGTTCAAGCGCAAAGGCTGGGGCTGTCCCTCAAGGTGCACCGTAACGGTGCGGCCCAGGGCCGCGTCCTCGAAGCTGACCCAGACCTCGCTGTCCAGGTCCCCGCCCGGCTCGGGGTCGAAGCCTCCGAAGCCGCCGCGCACCTCGAAGCCTCCCATGGACGGGCCGCCCTGGCCGAAGAACATCGAGAACAGGTCGTCGATGCTGCCCGCTCCCTGCCAGTCGGGGACCCCGGAACCGGGCCGTTGGCGCCCGCCGAAGGCCGGGGGGGGCGGCGCGCGGCGCATGGTGTCGTAGCGCTGGCGTTTCTCGGGGTCCGACAGGATCTCGTAGGCCTGGCCGAGCTCCTTGAAGCGCTCCTCGGCCTTCTTGTCGTTGGGATTGGCGTCGGGGTGGAGGCGCTTGGCCAAAGACCGGTAGGCCTTCTTGATGGCCTCGGCGCTGGCGTCCTCGGGGACGCCCAAGACCGAATAAAGATCGGCGACCTGGCTCATAGCGGTCCCCGGTTCAGGGCAAGGGGTCGAGCAGGTTGCCGGGGGCGATGACCGTCTGGTTCTTCATGAAGCTGGAGGCGACCTGGCCGCCGTCGCGCCGCGCGCCGAAGACCGCCTTTTCCAGCAGCACCTTGTTGTCGCCGTAGAAGCTGACGCTGGCCGTGGGCGTGAGGGGGGCGTCCTTGGCGTCCAGGCGCCGGATGAGCTGGGTGTTGGCGAAGGACGACAGGAAGGCGTAGAAGTCGAAGGCCTTCTGGCCGGGCTTCAGGGGGCGCGGCGGCGTCCAGGCCCAGACCCCCGCGGTCTTGACCGCGGTCAGGCTGCCGGAGGGCCGCTGGATTTCGATGCGTTCCACGGCGCCGGTCTCGAAGCTGAAGACGTTGAGGTCCATCAGCGCCTGCGCCTTTTCCTCGATGGTGGGGACCGAGTATCCGGGCAGCTGAAAGACCGGGCCCTTCCCCGCCACCTGGACATAGACGCCCTGCCCGGGCTGGCCGAACTGGCCCGGCCGGGGGGCCTGGCCGGTCTTGCGGCCCTCAATGATGTCCATCTCGGTGCCGTTCTTGAACAGGAGATGGATGCCCTGGGACTTGCGCAGGCCGAAATCGCCCTTGCCGGTCTCGCTGGGCACGCTGTCCGCGCGCAGGCGGGACATCTCGGCCAGCCAATCGTCGATCTCGTTGCCCTTGCCGGGCTCATGGCGCGCGGCGGTCTTGACCTGCCAGATGCCCTGCTTGTCCCTGGCCACGCTGAAACCGCCGATGTCCGAGCGCACCGCCTGGACGGAGCTGGAGTCGAAGGTCCACACCGTCCTGTCGCGCAGCTCGGGCTCGTCCTTGAGCACGGAATTCTTGACGTTCATGTCTGTGAGGAAGACCTCGGGCCGGCCGTCGATGAGCCCGTAGGCCTGGTTGCCCTCCGGGCTGTCGAGCCCGAAGAAGAGCACCTCGGGCTTGGCGCCCGGGCTCAGCGGCTTGAAGGTCACCTCGCCGCTGGGCTGGTCCAGGCCGAAGTCGTGCAGGTCCGCGCCCTGGTCCACGACGACCTCGTCGCGCTTGGCCGTGGCCAGCGCCGAGACCAGGGCGTTCACCGCGTCCGTGTCGGCGGGGGCGGCCGTGGGGCTGATCAGGAGCCACTGCCCGTCCAATTTCCGCAGAAGGACGTCGGCGCTGCCCTTCTTCCTCAGGAGTATCTCGTTCGTCTGGCCGGCGTCGAGGCCCTTGAACAAAAGCTTGGCGTCCTCGGCCGCCTGGGCACGCTCGGGCTTGATCTTCACCACCCAGCCCCAGTACACGAGCCCGAGCGCCGCGGCGAGGGCGACGGCGACGATGGGTCCCCTCCCGCCGCCGGCGGCGCTCATGCCGTCCTCCGCCGCGAGGCGGAGACCGCGATCCCGGCGCCGAGGGCGGCCAGGGCCATGAGGATGAAGCTCCACCACACCATGCGCTGGCGCCCCCCCTCCAGGAGGATGGGCTGGCTGTCCGTCGGCTTGGGGGCGAGGGAGATGCGCTTCTCCTCGTCGGCCAGCCAGCGCAGGCTGTTGACCACGAGATCCTGGTTGTTGAAGGCGCCCACGGCCTGGTTGTCCATCAGCACGCTGGTCCCCAGGACCACCACCCGAGCCACCTTGTCGGGGGGCGCTCCAGGGTCGCCGCCGAAGTCGCGCACGGGCGCGTCCACGGCGACCATGAGCCCCAGCGGGCCCTTCTTGTCGCGCGCGCCGGGCCGCGTGGGGGCGCGGTCGCCGGATCCGGTCCAGCCGAAGGCGGTGCCCAGGGTCTTCGCCAGCACCGTGGCCGTGGCGCCCTCGGGGAGCTTGTCGGTCTCCAGGCTGCAGGTCTCCGGGAAGATGGCCTGGCCCTTCTGCGCGGCGAGGTCCTTGGTGACCGCGTGCTCGGGGTCGAAGGTCTGGATGATCGGGGCCACCGGCGAGCCGCCGAAGAGCTGGTTGAAGGGGTTGAGGTCGATGACGATGTCGGCGTCGATGCCCACCCCGGCCTTGGCCAGCCAGGCCTTGAACGCGGGCAGCTCGGTGCGCGGATCCACGGCCGCCAGCACGCGGCCGCCGCGCCCGAGGTACTGGGTCAAGGCATCCAGCTCCGGCGGCATGAGGTCCGTGCGCGGCCCGGAGATGATGACCGCGGCCGCGTCCTCAGGCACCGTGCCGTTGGCCACGGTGGCGAAATTGAGGGACTGCACCCCGAAGGCCGCCGATTCCAGGCCCGCCTTCAGGCCCGAGAGGCCCGTGGGCTGCGTATCGTCGATGGCGTGTTCCTGGTGCCCCTCGAGGAAATAGACCTGCTTGGTCTGGCCGCTGGAGACCTTGACCAGGGCGTTGAGGATGTCCTCTTCGGCGACGCCCGTCAGCGTCTCCTTCTTGTCCCCGGCCACCAGCACCGTGGTCCCCAGGGCGCGCACCCCGTACTCCTGCGCCAGGAGGGGGTTGCGGTTGAGGTTCACGAACTCGTAGCTGACCTTGGAGGGGTTGAGCTCCTTGACGCGCTTGAGCAGGTCCTCGAAGTCGGCCCGGTTCTCGTTGCCGTAGAAGGCCATGAAGTCCACCTTCTCATCCAGGGCCTTGACCACCTTCACGGTCTCGTCGGACAGGGTGAAGGCCTTGTTCTTGGTGAGGTCGAAGCTCACGCCGCTGTTCACGGCCAGGCCCTGCAGCAGCACCACGATGGCCACCACGGCCAGGCTGTAGACGACGCTCTGGCCGCCCTGGCGGGCGCGCCGCGAGACGATCACCGCCGCCGCCTCGCCGCGGAATTCCGCCAGCCAGAAGCCCGCCGCCAGCACGCCGACGCCCAAGGGGATCCACAGCCCCAGGTCGGCGGCGCCGCGCACGGCGTAGCTGACGCCCGTGGCCAGGAACAGGATCAGCGCGGCCCAGCCGGCCGCCTTCGCGTATTCGCGCCGCACGGTTACCTCCACTTCTTGCTCTCAAGCACCCGCAGGGTGCCGAAGAGCATGAGTACGGTGAACAGGACGAAATAGGTGATGTCCTTCAGGTCGACCAGGCCCTTGGTCAGGGCCTGCAGGTGGCTGATGATGGAGAGCTGGCCGACCAGGTCCTTGGTCAGCCCGCTGGTCTGGGCCTCCACCCAGCTGAGGATGAACAGCAGGAGCAGGGTGCCGAAGCTGAGCGCCGCCGCCACCACCTGGTTTTCGGTGAGGGCCGAGGTGAAGAGCCCCACCGCCAGGAAGCAGGCGCCCACCATGAAGATGCCCGCGAAACCGGAGGCCAGCACCGGCCAGGGCAGGGCGGTCTTGTCCGCGATCATGACGAAATTGAGGAGGGTCGGCGCCAGCATGGCGGCCAGCAGGGTCAGGCTGGCGAACCATTTGCCCAGCACGATGTCCAGGTCGGAGAAGGGCCAGGTGAAGAGGATCTCGATGGTGCCGGACTTCTTCTCCTCGCTGAACTGGCGCATGCTGACCAGGGGCAGCAGGAAAATGAAGGTCACCGCCACGTTGCCGAAATAGGGGGCGATCAGCCAGTCCACCAGCTTCATCTCGCTTCCTCCGCCGCGGCTGGCCGCCATGAGGCTGTAGGCCGCGTATTGGCTGAGCGGGCTGGCCCAGAAGAAGCCGGCCAGCAGGTAGAAGGCGAAGAGGACCAGCCAGGCCACCGGCGAGTAGAACAGGGAGCGCACTTCGCGCAGGTAAATGGGGAGCAGGTTGCTTTTCATTCCGTCACCTCCGTGGACGCTTCATCGCTCTCGGCGCCGTCCTCGGGCGGGGCGCCCTCCTGCGTGACCAACTGCAGGAAGACCTCCTCCAGGCCCAGGCCCATCGCCTTGAGCTCCAGCAGGCCCCAGCCTTTTTCGACCACGGCCTGGGCCAGGGCGGCCCTGATGTCGACGCCCTTGGTGCTTTCCACGTCGAGGGTGGCCACGCCGTCGGCCTCGGAGCGCACGCCGACCTTCTTCACCTTGGCCAGGCGTCCCAGGAAGGCGCGCGCATCCTCCGCCGGGGCCGTCAGGCTGACCTGCACGCGGTCGCTCTTGGCCAGCCTGCGGCCGAGGTTGGCGGTGCTGTCCTGTTCGATGACCAGGCCCTTGTTGATGATGATCACCCGGTCGCAGACCGCGCTGACCTCCGGCAAGATATGGGTCGACAGGATCACCGTGCGCCGGCCGGCCATGGATTTGATGAGCTTGCGGATGTCCAGGATCTGCCGGGGGTCCAGGCCCACGGTCGGCTCATCCAGGATCAGGACGTCCGGGTCGCCGACCAGGGCCTGGGCCAGGCCCACCCGCTGGCGGAAACCCTTGGACAGCTGGCCGATCAGGCGGCCCGTGACCGACTCGATGCCGGTCTCCTCGATGCTGTGGTCCACCGCCGCGCGGCGCTGGGGCCCCTTGATGCCCTTGGCGTGGGCCGCGAAGGACAGGAACTCCCTGACGCGCATGTCGAGATAAAGGGGGTTGTTCTCGGGCAGGTAGCCCAGATGGCGCCGGACCTGTTCAGGCTCTTTTTCGCAGTCGAAACCGGCGACGCTGGCGCGGCCCCCGGTGGACGGGAGGAAACAGGTCAAAATCTTCATTACCGTGGTCTTGCCGGCTCCGTTGGGCCCCAGGAAACCCAGAATGTCGCCTTTTTGTACGGAAAAACTGACTCCCTTGACGGCCTTGAAAGTACCGTAATCTTTCGTCAAGTCGCTGACTTCGATCATAGTCCAAGCTCCCTGAAAGACAGTGTCGCCCGGCTAACAGCATCCTTTGAACGTCCATCCCACCCGGAAAAGTTCCCTTTGCCGGGCGAAAAAAACGCCAAACCCCGCCTCCCCATTATAAGGGAAGGCGGGGTTTGGAAGGGCCTTAAAAGTCCATGCCACCCATGTCGCCCATGCCGCCGCCCATGCCGCCCATGCCGCCGCCGGGGGCCGACTTCTCCTTCTTCTCGGGGATGTCGGAGACCAGGCACTCGGTCGTGAGCATCAGGGCCGCGATGGAAGCGGCGTTCTGCAGCGCGCTGCGCGTCACCTTGGTGGGATCGATGACGCCGATCTTCACCAGGTCCTCGTAGTTGCCGCTGGCCGCGTTCAGGCCTTCGGCGCCCTTGAGGCTGCGCACCTTCTCCACCGCCACGGCGCCGTCGATGCCGGCGTTGTTGGAGATGGTCCGCAGGGGGCTTTCCAGGGCGCGGCGGATGATGTCCGCTCCCACCGCCTCGTCGCCGGAGAGCTTGAGGGCCGTGAGGGCCTCCTGGGCGCGCAGCAGGGCCACGCCGCCGCCGGGCACGATGCCTTCAAGCAAGGCGGCGCGGGTGGCGTGCAGGGCGTCCTCGACGCGGGCTTTCTTCTCCTTCATCTCCACTTCGGTGGCCGCGCCCACGTGCAGGACCGCGACGCCGCCGGCCAGCTTCGCCCGGCGCTCCTGGAGCTTCTCCTTGTCGTAGTCGCTGGTGGTGTCTTCGATCTGCTTGTTGATCTGCTTGATGCGGGCCTCGATGCCCTTCTTGTCGCCGGCGCCGTCGACCAGGGTGGTGTTGTCCTTGTCGATGACGATGCGGCGGGCCTTGCCGAGGTCCTTCAGTTCGACGTTCTCGAGCTTGATGCCCAGCTCTTCGGCGATCATGCGGCCGCCGGTGAGGATGGCGATGTCTTCAAGCATGGCCTTGCGGCGGTCGCCGAAGCCCGGCGCCTTCACCGCCGCGACCTGCAGGGTCCCGCGGATCTTGTTGACCACCAGCGTGGCCAGGGCTTCGCCCTCGATGTCCTCGCTGATGATGACGAGCGGCTGGCTCTTCTGGACGACCTTCTCGAGCACCGGCAGGAGGTCCTTCATGTTGCTGATCTTCTTCTCGTAGATCAGGATCAGGGGGTTCTCCAGCACCGCTTCCATGGTCTCGGGGTTGGTGGTGAAGTAGGGGCTGAGGTAGCCCTGGTCGAACTGCATGCCTTCGACCGTCTCGACCGTGGTCTCGATGCCCTTGGCCTCTTCGACCGTGATGACGCCGTCGGCGCCGCCGATCTTCTCGAAGGCGTTGGCGATCATCTCGCCGATGACGGCGTCGTTGTTGGCGGAGATGGAGGCCACCTGGGCGGTCTCGATCTTGTTGCCGATCTTCTTGCTGTTCGCCTTCAGGTGGGCGACCACCGCCTCGACCGCCTTCTCAATGCCGCGCTTCAGCGACATCGGGTTGGAGCCGGCGGTGACGTTGCGCAGGCCTTCGTTGTAGATGGCGCGCGCCAGGACCGTGGCGGTCGTGGTGCCGTCGCCGGCGATGTCGCTGGTCTTGCTGGCGACTTCCTTGACCAGCTGGGCGCCCATGTTCTCGTAGCTGTCTTCGAGCTCGATCTCTTTGGCGATGGTGACGCCGTCGTTGATGATGAGCGGCGAGCCGTACTTCTTGTCCAGGACCACGTTGCGGCCCTTGGGGCCCATGGTCACGCTGACCGCGTCGGCCAGCTTGTTGACGCCGCGCTGGATGGCCCGGCGGGCGCTGTCATGAAAGATGATCTGCTTAGCCATTGTGCTCGTTCCTCCGTTTTTGATGGGCCTTAACCCCTAAGGCAAGGCCGGCTTTTTTGTCCGTTTTAGGTCTATTTCTCGACGATCGCCAGGATGTCGCCTTCGTCCAGGACCAGCAGCTCGTTGCCGTCGACCTTGAATTCGCTGCCGCTGTACTTCGAGAACAGGATCTTCTCGCCGACCTTCACGCCGGGGGCGACGCGGGTGCCGTTTTCGAGAAGCTTGCCCGGGCCCACCGCGATCACTTCGGCCTGCTGGGGCTTTTCCTTGGCGTTGTCGGGGATGATGATGCCGCCTTTGACCGTCTCTTCGGCTTCCAGGGGCTTGACCACGATCTTGTCGTTCAGGGGGCGCAGTTTCATACCGATCTATCCTCCTTGGTTCTTGGTGGGTGATGGGGCGAAAAGCCTATTCGCCCTTTTTCTTGTCGTCGACGACTTCGAAATCGGCGTCGACCGTCTTGCCGTCCGGAGCAGCGGAGCCCCCGGGCGAAGCCTGCTGGTCTCCCTCGGGCTTCGCGTTCTTGTACAGCTCGGCGGATACGGCCGCCATAGCCTCCGCCAGCGCTTCGGCCTTCTTCTTCAGCGCCTCGGCGTCCCCGTCGTTCTTCAGGTCCTCGCGCAGCGACGCGATGGAGGCCTCGATCTCCTTGCGCTTGTCCTCCGGCACCTTGTCGCCCAGCTCCTTCAGGCTCTTCTCGGTGGCGTGGGCCAGGCCCTCGGCGTGGTTGCGGGTCTCCGCGGCCTCGCGGCGCTTCTTGTCCTCGGCCTCGTGGGCCTTGGCTTCCTGCACCATGCGCTCGACCTCCTCCTTGGCGAGGCCGGAGCTGGCGGTGATGGTGATCTTCTGTTCCTTGCCCGTGCCCAGGTCCTTGGCGCTGACCGCCAGGATGCCGTTGGCGTCGATGTCGAAGGTGACCTCGACCTGGGGCACGCCCCGCGGGGCGGGCGGGATGCCGTCGAGATGGAAGCGGCCGATGGTCTTGTTGTCCGGCGCCATGGGGCGTTCGCCCTGCAGCACGTGGACCTCCACCGAGGGCTGGCTGTCGCTGGCCGTGCTGAACACCTGGCTCTTGCGGGTGGGCACGGTCGTGTTGCGCTCGATCAGCTTGGTGAAGACGCGCCCTTCGGTCTCGATGCCGAGGCTCAGCGGGGTGACGTCCAGGAGCAGGACGTCCTTGACCTCGCCCTTGAGCACGCCCGCCTGGATGGCGGCGCCGATGGCCACGACCTCGTCGGGGTTGACCCCCTGGTGGGGCTGCTTGCCGAAGAGATCCTTGACCGCCTGCACCACGCTGGGCATGCGGGTCATGCCGCCCACCAGGACCACCTCGTCGATGTCGGAGGTGCTTAGTCCGGCGTCCTTGAGGGCCTGCACGCAGGGCCCCTTGGTGCGCTCGGTCAGGCCGGCCACCAGCTGCTCCAGCTTGGCGCGGCTCAGGGCCAGGTTGAGGTGCTTGGGCCCGCTGGCGTCGGCGGTGATGAAGGGCAGGTTGATGTCCGTGCCGGTGGCGCTGGACAGCTCGATCTTGGCCTTCTCGGCCGCCTCTTTCAGGCGCTGAAGGGCCATGCGGTCCTTGCGCAGGTCGATGCCATCGGACTTCTGGAACTCCGCGGCCAGCCAGTCGACGATGAGCTCGTCGTAGTCGTCGCCGCCGAGGTGGGTGTCTCCGTTGGTGGAGCGCACCTCGAAGACGCCGTCGCCGATCTCCAGCACGGAGACGTCGAAGGTGCCGCCGCCCAGGTCGTAGACCGCGATCTTCTCGTTCTTGCCCTTCTTGTCTAGGCCGTAGGCCAGCGAAGCCGCGGTGGGCTCGTTGATGATGCGCAGGACCTCAAGGCCGGCGATCTTCCCGGCGTCCTTGGTGGCCTGGCGCTGGCTGTCGTTGAAGTAGGCCGGGACCGTGATGACGGCCTGCGTGACGGGCTCGCCCAGGTAGGCTTCGGCGTCGGCCTTCAGCTTCTGGAGGACCATGGCCGAAATCTCGGGCGGCGAGTAGCGCTTGTCCTTGATTTCAACGGCGACGTCGCCGTTGTCGGCGGCCACCACCTTGAAGGGCACGCGCTTGGCTTCGTTCGAGACTTCGTTGAAGCGGCGGCCGATGAAGCGCTTCGCCGAAAAAACGGTGTTTTCGGGGTTGGTGACGGCCTGGCGCTTGGCCGCCTGCCCCACCAGGCGCGAACCATCCTTGGCAAAGCCGACCACCGAAGGGGTGGTGCGGTTGCCCTCAGAATTGTTGATCACCTTGGGCTCCCCGCCTTCCATGATGGCTACGCAGGAGTTGGTGGTGCCCAGGTCAATGCCGATAATTTTTCCCATGATTGTTTTCCTCTCTTTCGAGTCCTTAAAGGACTATGCTGGCTTTAGCAATGCAAGCACTATGCCATCATTTTTATTAATATATTGTATATTTGTTATTACTATTATGAAGCACTTTTGTTTCAAAACAGATCATATAATCCGATCATGGGAAATAAGCCTATTTATGTCCCAAATTGAAACGTTAAAACACTCCCCAATATAAGCCTGGCAAGGTTAGGAATTCTCACCGAAAAACCTGTGGTCCGTATGCAGGAAAGCCAGCCGGGCATACCAGAACAGCCAGGGCGAGGCCAGTACCGCGGCCAGGCCCGCGACCAGGAGGCAGGCGCTGAAGGAGAGCCCGGCCAAAAGGCCGCCCACGAAAAAGATGCCTCCCAGGACCGCGGTGGCCCCATACATCGGGTAGATGGCCCCGGCATAAAAGCCGGCCCCCCGGTCGAACAACTGGCCGCAGGAGGCGCAGCTCTTGGCGGTGCGGAACAGCCCAAGCCGGAAGCTGTCCGCGCCGCAGGCGGGGCAGCGCAGCCGCAGCAGGGAACCGAAGGACCAGGGTTTGAAGTTCATGGTTTCAGGTCCTCCTCGATCCAGGTTTCCACGCCCTCGGAGCGGATCTCGGCCTCCGGCTTGGCCGGAGTTTTCCGGTCCGCGGCCCGGCGGGCCAAGGTCTCCCGCAACAAGGTGCGCAAGACGAAGAGGTCGCCGGCTTCGGCGGCCAGGTTCACCTTCACCATCAGCTCATGCCAGGCCGCGGCTTCCCCTTCCGGGGCCGTGTCCGGATGGCAAAGGCGCACCAGGCGGCGGTGCAGGCGCTTCAATTCAGCCGCGCTGTTCTCAAACAGCAGGTTTCCTGCCCCCTCGCCGCGGCGGTCCCCGGGGGCCTCGGTGAAGCGGGCGCCGCCGTCCCAGTCGCGGGGGCCGGCGTCCGCGGGGGGCGGGGCCTGGGTTTCCAGCCCAAGGAGCGCCTGTTCCGCCTCGCGCGTGCGCGGATGCGAGGCGCCCAGCAGGCGCAGGCGCAGGCCGCGGGCCTCCTCGAGGTGGGCGCGGCCTTCGTCCGCGCCCAGGGCCAGGCCCCAGGCCAGGTGCAGGTCCGCCAGGGCGGGGCTCTCACCGCCGGCCTCGCGCAGCCAGACCTCGGCCTCGGAAAAAATGGCGGTGGAACCCGCAAGGCGCCCCAGGGCGCTTTCGGCCTGGGCCAGGCCCACCGCGGCCTGGACGGCGCCGGCGAGGGCCTCGGGCCAGCCTTGGCTGCGCAGCTCCTGCATGCGCCGCAGCCAGACCAGCGCGCGCGCGGCGCCCTGGCGGTGCTGGCCGGCCGTGGCCAGGGCGCGCAGCCAGGACCCGGCCCTGTCCCAGGCCTTCAAACGGGCCGCGAAGGCCAGGGCATGCTCGGCGTAGAGGCCCGCCGGCAGATTGTCGCCGGCGCGCTCGAACCAGAGCGCGGTTTCCGAATAGCCGTTCCAGGCCGCGACCCAGACTTCGGGCAGGTCGGCCGGGCCACGGAGAAGATCGGCGGCGGTCTGGAAGGCCGCGGTGGCCAGGGCCACCTGGCCGGCGGCGAGGCGCTTCAGGGCCAGGCGGAAGAGCAGGCCGGCGTAGTCGCGCCAGAACAGTTCGCTCTTCTTGCCCCTGCCCTCGGCCACCTTGGCGAAGAGCGATGCGGCGTCCTCCAAACGGCCCTGCGACACGCAGAAGTCGGCCAGGGCGCGCAGGGTGCGGGCGAGGTAGGCGGGAGGGTTGGGCAGGATCGGCACCAGGGCCAGGGCCGCCGCGTACTCCTCCTCGCTGGGCATCTGGGCCCCGCGGCGCATGTGCCCCTGCCATTCGCGCAAGGCCGTCTTCACGGCCGACAGGGTCAACCCCGGCCGTGCGGCCAGGGCATTGTCCTCAGGCCTCAAGGCTGTATTCCTTCATCTTGCGCCAGAGGGTCGAACGGCTGATCCCCAGCTTCCGCGCGGCCACGCTCTGGTTGCCCTTGAGGCGCTCCAGGGTGGCCCGGATGAGCTGCTTCTCCATGTCCGCGAGGCTGAGGAAGCCGTCGCCCAGGTCCACGCTCGGCGCGATGTAGGAGGCCGGATCGCGCGAGGGTGGGCCGGAGGGCCTCTGCCAGGCCTCACGCGGGACCTCAAGCGGGCCTCCGTGGATGCCGCCTTCCAGCGGCGCCGCGGGCACGGGCAGGGCCAGGCGCGCGGTCAGGTAGGGAGGCAGGTCCTGCAGCCCCACTTCGTCGGAGTCCGCCATGAGCACGCAATGGTGGACGATGTTCTCCAGCTCGCGGATGTTGCCCGGAAACAGGTAGTTGCGCAGGGCGCCCCAGGCCTGGGGGCTGAAGCCGCGCACGTCCTTGCGCAGGCGGTCGGCGAAGCGGACCAGGTTGGCCTTGAGCAGGAGCTCGAGGTCGTCGCCGCGCTCGCGCAGGGGCGGGAGGTGCAGGTGGACCACGTTCAGGCGGAAGAAGAGGTCCTCGCGGAACTCCGAGCGGGCCACCATCTGGTCCAGGGGCCGGTTGGTGGCGGCGATGATCCGCACGTCCACGGGGCGCTCCGCACCCTCGCCCAGGCGCCGCACGCTGCCGGTCTGCAGCACCCGCAGCAGCTTGACCTGCAGGGAGGGGCTGGTGTCGCCGATCTCGTCGAGGAAGAGCGTGCCGGAGCTGGCCTCCTCGAAGAGGCCGCGCCGGTCCGCCACCGCCCCGGTGAAGGCGCCCTTGCGGTGGCCGAACAATTCGCTCTCCTGCAGGCTCTCCGGGATGGCCCCGGCGTTGACCGCCACAAAGGGTCCCTGGGAGCGGCGGGAGGCCACGTGGATGGCGCGCGCCAGAAGTTCCTTGCCCGTGCCGGTCTCGCCGGTGATCAGCACGGCGCTGTCGGTGGGGGCGACCTTTTGGGCCAGATGCAGGACCCGTTTGAGGCCCGCGGACTGGCCAAGCAGGGGCAAAGCGCCCCCGCCGGGTTCCGGGACGGTCAAGGTTGAAAGAATGGATACTGGATTTTCCATGGCCATGGAGTGTTCCATTTTGAAACTCATCAAAAAACTATACTCGCGAATGTTTTCCTAAACAAGGCCCAGGATCTTGGGCTCTTCCCACTGGGGCTCGAAGTCCACCTGCAGCAATTCCCAATCGCAGCGCAGGACTTTCACCCACAGTTTGTCGCCGATGCTGATCTTCTTTTTCTTGCGGCTGCCCACCAGGCAGTAGTTCGCGGCGTCGAAATCATAGTAATCGTCGCGCAGGCTGCCCAGGGGCACCAGGCCCTCGGCGGGAAAGGCGTCGATCTCGCAGAAGAACCCGAAATGGACCACGGAACTGACCGTGGCGGCGTAGACCTGCCCCAGGCGCGCCTCCAGGTAGCGTACCTGCTTGGCCTTCACGCAGTCGCGCTCGCAGGCCTCCGCCCGGCGCTCCATGGTCGAGCTGTGCAGGCCCACCGCCTCCAGGTCCCCGGCCTGTGCCCTGGCCGCCGCCGGAGACAGCCCCTTGAGGCGGGCCTTGAGCATGCGGTGCACGACCAGGTCCGGATAGCGCCGGATGGGCGAGGTGAAGTGGCAGTAGTCCTCCAGGGCCAGGCCGAAATGGATGTCGTGGCCGGGGCTGTAGCGGGCCAGGCGCAGGCTGCGCAGGATCAGCGTCTGCACGAGGCGCTGCTCCGGCCGGCCCTCGACCCTGGCCAGCAGGCGCTGCAGGTCCTTCGGCGTGGCGGAGCCGCCCTTAGGCGAACCCAGCTTGAGCTTGCCCAGGAAGGCCAGGGTGTCGTTAAGCTTGTCCTCGTCGGGCTCCTCGTGGATGCGGAAGAGCAGGGCGAATCCGGACTCGCGCAATTCCTTGGCCACCGCCTCGTTGGCCGCCAGCATGAACTCTTCGATGAGCTGGTGGGTGAAGAGGCGCGCCCGCCGCGTCAGCGCGGTGGGTATCCCCTTTTCATCAAGGCTGACCTTGGTCTCCGGGAAGTCGAAATCCAGGGCGCCGCGCTCCATGCGCAGGGCCCGGCGCAGGAGGGCCACCGCGCGCATGTCCTTCAGGGTGGGCCCCAGCAGGGCCGCGTCGGCCTCGTCCAGGCCCCCTTTGCCGTCGTACCAGGCCTCGATCTCCTCGTAGGTGCAGCGGCGCGCGGAGCGGATGACGCTCTCGGCGAAGCGGGCCCCCACCACGCGGCCGCGCGCGTCCAGGTCCATCACCGCGCTCAGGGTCAGGCGGTCGACCTTGGGCTTGAGCGAGCACAGGCCGTTGCTCAGCGCCTCGGGGAGCATGGGCAGGACCCGGTCTGGCAGGTACACGCTGGTGGCGCGCTCGTAGGCCTCATGGTCCAGGGCCGAGCCCGGCCGGACATAGTGGGCCACGTCGGCGATGTGCACGCCGAGGCGCCAACCGGCGTTGCCGGGCAGGCGCTCCAGGGACACGGCGTCGTCGAAATCCTTGGCGTCCTGTCCGTCGATGGTGATGACCACGCCGCGGCGCAGGTCCAGGCGCCCGGCGACGGCGTCGCCCGGGATCTCGGAGGAGAAGCCGGCGGCCTCGGTGAGCGTGGCGGCGTCGAAGTCCTCCTTCAAGGCCGCCTTCTTGATCATGATCAGGGTGTCCAGGTGGGGCGTGTCGTCGCCGCCCAGGCGGCTGAGGAATCGCGAGGGCTTGGGTTCCCTGCCGCCCTCGTCCAGGCCCGGCGCGCCGACCGCGATCCAATCCCCGGGCTGGGCCTTGGGGTCGATGCCGTCGGGCGCCAGTTCCAGCTCCAGGTCCAGCTCGCCCAGGCGCACGTCGCAAAAGCGCTCCCGGCCTTCCGCGCGCAGGCGGCCCACCCATTGCGTGCGGCCGCGCGAGACCACCCGCAGCACCTCGGCCCCGGGCTTGCGCGCCGGGCCGGAACGCTCCTCCTTGCGCCCGCCGAAGGCCCCTCCCCGGCGCGGACCGCCGGCGGGCCTCTCCGGAAGCGGCTTGAGCTCCACGCCGTCCCCCGGCAGGGCCCAGCCGCGGAAACGCTCCGGGATGAAGTACTCCACGCCCTCGGAGGTGCGGGCGAAGGCCAGGCCGGATTTGGTGAGGCTGAACACGGCCTGGACCAGCGCCCCGGCGCCGCCCTCCCTGGCGAAAGCCGCGGCGCGGTAGCGGTGGCGCGCGTTCTTCACCACCTTGCCGCCGGAGACGAGCAGCTCCAGGTCCTGGATGACCTTGGACTGCACGCGCTTGGGCAGCTTCAGGGCGCGCAGCAGCTCCATCTGGCTCAGGCCCTCGGGCGAGGCCGCCAGCGCCGCCAGGATCTCCTTTTGCAGGGACACTATTGCACGTCCTCGGCCACTTCCAAAATCTCCTCCAGGGTGGTGATCCCGCGCAGGACCTTGTCCACGCCGTCGAGGTACATGGGGCGCATGCCGGCCTCCACCGCCGTCGCCTGGATCTCGGCGCTGCTGCTCTTCGTGCCGATCTTGGCCCGGATGGCCTCGTCCACCACCAGCATCTCGCTGACCACGGAGCGGCCGCGGTATCCCGTGCCGAAGCAGTAGTTGCAGCCCTTGCCGCGCCACAACTGGGTCCCCGGGGGCGGGGGCCCGTCCGCCGTCGTCAGCTTGTCCACCAGTTCGGGGGGCAGCTCGTGCGGTTCGCGGCAGCGGGTGCAGATGTTGCGCACCAGGCGCTGGGAGATCGCGCAGCGCAGGGCGCTGGCCACGAGGTAGGGCTCGGCGCCCATCTCGACCAGGCGGGACACGGCCGAGGAGGCGTCGTTGGTGTGCAGGGTGGCGAAGACCAGGTGCCCGGTGAGGGCGGCGCGGATGGCGATCTCGGTGGTCTCCAGGTCGCGGATTTCGCCGATGAGCACGACGTCCGGATCCTGGCGCAGGATGCTGCGCAGGGCCGCCGCGAAGGTGAGCCCGATCTCGGAATGGGTCTGGATCTGGGTGAGGCCCTCGATCTTGTATTCCACGGGATCCTCGACCGTGGTGATGTTCTTGTCGCCGTTGTTGATGATGTTGAGGGCGGCGTAGAGGGTGGTGGTCTTGCCGCTGCCGGTCGGGCCGACGATGAGGATGATGCCGTGCGGCCGGTGGATCTGTCGCTTGATGTCGCGCAGCTGGTTGTCGCTGAAGCCCAGGTGGTCCAGGCCCAGCATGATGCCGCTCTTGTCGAGCACCCGCAGCACCACCTTCTCGCCGAAGATGGTCGGGGCGGTGGCAACGCGGAAGTCGATCTCGCGTCCCTCCAGGACGATCTGGAAGGCGCCGTCCTGCGGCATGCGCTTCTCGGAGATGTCCAGCTTGGCCATGATCTTGATGCGCGAGACCACGGCCGGCGCGTCGCCCATCCCTAAGACCTGCTCCTCCTGCAGCATGCCGTCCACGCGGTACTTCACGCGCAGGTACTGCTTCTCGGGCACCAGGTGTATGTCCGAGGCCCTCTTGAGGAGGGCCCCGATGATGATGAGGTTGACCGCCTTGATGATGGGGGCCTGGTCGGTCAGGGTCTCCAGGCTCTGGATGTTGAGGCCGATCTGCTGGGTCAGCTCCTTGCCCTGGTCCCGCACGGTCTTGAGCAGGTTCTCCACCACCGAGACCTTGTAGTGGTCGTGGTACTCGGCCAGCTTCTTCATGATGCCGCCGCGGGTGGCAAGCTGCGGCACCACCGTCAGCTTGGTCTTGCGCTGGATGAGGTCCAGGGTCACCACGTCGTTGGGGTCCTGCATGGCGCACACGAGCTGGGTGCCCCTGTGTTCCAGGGCCATGACGCCCTTGCTCATGCCCATCTCCTCGGGGATGAGCATCACCACCGCGGGCTCGGGATCCAGGGGCTCCACGTCCACGAAGGGGATGCCGAGGTCCTTGGCCTGGGCCTGCAGGAGCAGCTCCTCTTTGACGTAGCCCATGTTCAGCAGGACGCTCTGCAGGCTGGGCCGGACGCGCGGCTTTTCCTGGGCCAGCTTCGCCTCGGCCAGTTGGGCCGGGTCCACCAGCGCGTGGTGCGCCAGCATGCGTTCGAGATTGCGGTCGGAGATGTCCAAATCAACCTCTCAGGGGGAAAATCGTTCAGCGCTTGGGGGCCTCTGTCCAATCGCAGCGGCAGAGCGCCCAGGGCCCGCCCACGGCCAGGACCTCCCCGCGGCAATGGGCCCGGAACAGCGGGTCCTCCCAGATGCGGCGGTCGTAGGAGGTGTGCAGCCATCCGGCCGTCCCGGGCCCCTGCGGGGGCAGGAGCAGGACCCAGGCTGGCTTAAGGTCGCCGAGGGATCGCGCCAGATCGAGTTTGTCGTGCGCGCTGGGGCCGAGCGAGGGGTCCGGCGCGGACCGGGCCACAACCGGGTCGCATTTGCCCAGCAGGTCCACCCCGGCGACGCCGGAAAAGAAGTAGAAGGAGCCGGCCCAGGCCGAGGCCACGCGCTCCCCGGGCGCCACCCGGGCGTCCAGGCCCTCCGCGATCTGCACCCTCTGTTGCGCGTCGGCCCAGCCGCCCTGCATCAGGTCCGGGAAGGCCCACAGCGACTGGTAGGAAAACAGGGCCGCCAGGGCCATGCCCGCGGCCGCGACGCGGGGCCTGGTCCAGGCGCCCAGGGCCGCCGCGGCCAGGGCCCACAGCAGGGGCCAGGCCCAGGCCAGGTAGCGGGTCCCCGGATAAAAGTCCCCGCCGGTGCATAGGGAGTAGGCCAGGGCGGCCAGGAGGCACAGCGCCCAGATCCGCAAGGGCCTCAGGCACAGCGCCGAGAGGGCGGCCAGCAGGGCCAGGCGGCTCTCCCAATCCAGCCGCAGGAGATAGAACCAGCCCGCCTGCCAGCGGCCCGGCCAGTCCCCGGACTTCATCAGCACGGTGTTGGGGACCCAGGCCCCATAGTAGGCCAGCCGGAATGCCTGCCACAAGGCCAGCGGCGCCAGCAGGACCAGGGCGTCGAAGAGGCGGCCCCTGCGGCTGGGAAGGCCCCAGCTCAGCGCCAGGATGAGCCCCGCAGGCAGCAGGCCGTCGAAGCGGAGAAGGGCCAGGCCCGCGGCGCAGCCCAGGACCCAGAACGGCGTTTCCCCGCCCTCCTCCCTGGCCTCGGCCAGTCCCGCCAGGGCCCAGGCGCACAGGCAGGCCATGGCCACGGATTCCATGCCCGAGGCGGCGGCCCACACCAGTTCGTAGGACAGTCCGAAGCCGGCGGCGGCCAGGGCCGCGGCCAGGGGCGGCGCCCCCAGCGCCCGCGCCAGGCGCAGGACCGCGGGCAATGAGGCCAGCCCCAGCAGAAGGTTCAGCAGCAGGACCGGCGCGCTTGCCAGGGCCCTCGGCAGTCCGGTGGCGAGCATCCCAGCCATCCCCAGGGTCCACAGCGGGTCGCTGAAGCCCTCCACCCTTTCCCCGGGCGTCCAGACCAGGCCCTGTCCGGCGGCGAGGTGGCGGGCGTACTGCATGGACACCATGGCGTCGTCCTCGAGCCACACATGCCAGCGGCCGTTCACGAGGCCGACATGCTGGGTCAGCATGACCGCCAGCGCCAGGCCCCCGAAAGCGCAGAGGCTTCCCGCCAGCACGAAGGCTGGCCGCAGCCACCAGCGCGCCAGGCCGCTGCGCCAGGCCAGCCAAACCAGGGCCACAGCCCCCGCCAGGCCGGCCAATTCACCGTATTCCGGCGGGCGGCGGAAAAAAGCCCCCTCCAGCCAGGCCCGCTGGGCCATGCCGCTGGCCAAAAGCAGGCCCAGACCCGCCAGGAGGAGGAGCGACGCGGCCGGCTCGAGGGCGCCGGAAGGCCCATTTAGGCCCCCCGCTTCCTTGACAAATGTGTCCGCCTTCGGCATGATCCATCTCCGCGCGCGCGTGGCGAAATTGGCAGACGCGCTAGATTCAGGGTCTAGTGGCCGCAAGGTCGTGGGGGTTCAAGTCCCTCCGCGCGCAAAACTCAAGGCCCCCGGTAATAACCGGGGGCCTTTTCTTTAAGGTCCTGCGGAGTTTGTCCATGCCAGCCGGCGACAGCGGTGAAAAAGCCAGCCGACTCGAAGAAGTCCTGCTGCTCGTCGCGCTCGGATTTTACGCGATCGGTCTGCCCATGTGCGGCGCGATCTTCCGGCCGGGCTTCGCCGCCTATGACGAGGAATCCTTCCTCGACCAGATCCAGGCCTGGCGGGAAGGCCATCCCCTGATCCTGCGCTTCGGCCTGGGAAGCCTGTACCGCGGCCTCGGCGTCCTGCTGGTGCAGGCCGGCGGCCCCCACCTGTTCCTGCTGAGGCTGCCCGCGCTGGCCGCGGTCCTGGCCGAAGCCTGCCTGCTCTATTTCTGGCTGCGCGACAAGATCGGGGAGCGCGGGGCCCTCTGGGCGGCCCTGGCCGACCTGGTGTGCACCGCCACCTTCGCCCGCGGCGCCTCCCTGCTGGCGGCCAGCCTGATGCCGGCCGCCTTCCTCCTGGGGGTCGTGGCCTGCGAGCGCCTGCGACGCCCCTGGCAGTCGGCCCTGTGGGGCCTGGCCGTCGGCTTCATGCTGCTGGACTATGAAGGCTGGGCCGGGGCCCTTCTTTTTCTCGTGCCCTACGCCGCCTGGCTCTGGAGGGAAAGGCCCGGGCTCAGGCCCGCGGCCGCCTTCGGCCTCGTCGCGGCCGGGACACTCGTCCTCGGGCTGAGCCCGGATCTCCTCAAGCATATCCAGGCGCGCGGCGCCCTGTCGTCCCCGGACGCCGGCTTCATCAGCCAGGCCTGGACCAACCTGCGCCTGCTGCTGTCGCGCGGCGACCGCATGGCCATTTCAGCGGCCGCGAACCAGCCCTGGCCCTCGCCCTGGATCTGGCCCCTGCTTGTCCTCGGCGCCTGGCCGGCCTTCCGGCGTTTCCCCTGGCTGGCCTGGCTCCTGGCCTGCGGAAGCCTGGCGCTGGGCCTGGTGGACACCAATTTCGAGCCCCACCGCCTCTGCCTGGCCCTGCTGGCCCTGGGGGCCTGCGCCGGCGCCGGCGCCTCGCTGCTGTGGAAAAGCCGCTGGGGACGGGTCCTGTGCCTGGCCCTGCTGGCCTGGGGCGCCTCGTCCGAAATCCGGGCCTGGAACTCCATGTCCGCGGCGAAACTGCAGCTGACCTACGCCTCGTCCGTGGAGCTCGAGCAGTCCGCGCTGTGGCTGGCCCAGCACCAGCCGGCGGGCGGCTGGGACGTGATCAGCGGCCTGGGCTCGCACGACGACGGCGCCTTCCGCTTTTTGCTGGACCAGGCCGGGGTCGAGGCGCACGGGAAAACGCCCGTCGCCCTGATCTATTGGGACTACCAGCCGGGCCTGAAGGCCTTGGCCCCGGGCCGGGCCGTGGTCCTGGGCGACTACCAGCCGGTGCTGCTCTTCCTGCCCCAGGCCAAGGACGCCGCCCGCCTGGACGCGGTCAGCGCCTCCCTGAGGGGCCTGCGCTGGGCGTTGGTGTCCCAGTCGCCCTCCGTGGTGCAGCGGCTGGACGCCCTGTGGCTGCAGGCGAAGGATCCCGCCCACCAGGACCCCTGGGCCCGCACCGTGGTCTGGGAGCAGTGGCTCTTCTCAAGCCTCTTGCTGCGCAAGGTGGACCTGGACGGCGTCGAACAGATGTTGAAGGAGCCCATGGTCTGCGGATGGGCCCCCGACGTGCTGGCCAAGGAGCTCCAGCCCTCCAACCCCGCCCTGGCGCAGCGCCTCCGCGAAAAGGCCGAGGCCATCGATCCGCGGCGGAAGGCCATGAGCCAGGAGCAGCGCATCGCCCGCTATTGAGGCGGCCTCAGGCCGCTTCCGGTTCCGTCCATTTTCCGTTGGCTTTGATGAGTTCCACCAAGCGGCCGTCGGCCTCGGCCATGGGGATGCCCCTGGCCACGCAATCCTTGCCCACATACAAATTGATCATGTCGGGCGCCCCGCCCACGTAGCCGAAGTCAGCGTCGGCCATCTCGCCGGGCCCGTTGACGATGCAGCCCATGATGGCGATCTTGACGCCCACCAGGTGCCCCGTCCTCTTTTTGATGCGGGCCGTGACCTCCTGCAGGTCGAAGAGGGTCCGGCCGCAGCTCGGGCAGCTCACGAAGTCGGTCTTGGTGATGCGCACCCCGCAGGACTGCAGGACGGTGTAGCTCAGGCCCACCGTGTCCGCGCCTTCGGCGGAGGTCTCCACCAGCACGCCGTCGCCCACTCCGTCGAGCAGGAGGGAGCCGAAGAGGGAGGAGGCCGAAAGGGTCAGCTCCTCGGCGCTCTCCTCCGAATCCATGGCCAGAAGCAGGGGATAGATTTTGCCGCGCGCGTCCGCCCAGGAGCACAGGCCGCGGTGCAGATGGATCAGGGCGCTGGGATCCCATCCGCGCACGCACAGCGCCACCTCGGCCGGGCCGGACTCCTCCACCGCGGCCAGCGCGGGTTCAAGGGCGGCCAGGAAATCGGGCCAGGAGGCCTGCGGCAGTTCCAGCAGCAGGGCCTGGCCCGAGGAGCGCAGCTGGCCCAGGACGCGGCCGAAGCGTTCCCGCGCGCCGGGGCCCGGGGCCCCGCTGGGCAGGCGCACCGCGATGGTCTGGGCCCGGCAGCCGGAGCCAAGCTCCGCGGCGTCGGCCAGGTCGAAGCGGGCCACGCAGGGGACCTTCAATTCCAGGGCTTCGGGGACCAGGCGGTTGACGCCCTCGACCCCCTCCGCGTCGGTCACGGAGAACAGCAGGATCTCCGGCCGGATCATGCGCTCGTTGGGGCCGCGCTTGTAGCCGCGCAGCCAGTCCAGGTTGGCCTGCCATTGGGCGGGCGCGTGAGGCGGCACCGTGAACACCCGCACCAGGGAGGCGCTGCCCAGGGCCAGGCTGCTCTTGGGGGCGAGCCCGCAGGGGGCGCTCAAGCGGCGACGGAACTGGTCGGTCGGATGCGCCTGGGCCCAGGCCGCGCCGAGGCCCTCGACGGACTCCCCGGCCTCGGCGAAGCTCCGGTCGCGGGCGGGCTGGGCCGGATAGCGGCGGGCGATGCGGTAGGCCACCGGCATCTCGAATTCCGGGTCCTCGGTCAGGGACACCCTCACGGTGTCGCCCAGGCCGTCCTCGAGGAGGCTGGCGATGCCGGCCATGCTCTTGACCCTGCCGTCCTCGCCGTCCCCGGCCTCGGTGACGCCCAGGTGCAGGGGATAGTCCATGCCTTCCGCGTCCATGGCCTCCACCAGCAGGCGGTAGGCCTGCACCATGACCTTGGGGTTGCTGGACTTCATGGACAGGACCATGTCGTGGTAGTCCAGGGACCGGCCGATGCGCAGGAACTCCAGGGCCGATTCGACCATGCCCCGGGGCGTGTCGCCGTAGCGGTTCATGATCCGGTCGCTCAGGGATCCGTGGTTGGTGCCGATGCGCATGGCCCGGCCGAGCTGGCGGCAGCGCAGCACCAGGGGGCTGAAGCGTTCCTCGATGCGCTTGATCTCGTCGTTGTACTGTTCGTCGCTGTATTCCTTGATCGCGAAGCGCTTGGTGTCCGCGAAATTGCCCGGGTTGACGCGCACCTTCTCCACGTGCAGCGCGGCCACCATGGCGGCTTCGGGCATGAAATGGATGTCGGCGACGATGGGGGTCCTGCAGCCCGCGGCCCACAGGCCCTCGCGGATGGCCTGCAGGTTGGCCGCGTGGCGGGGGGTCTGGGCGGTGATCCGCACCAGTTCGCAGCCGGCCGCCACCATGCGCAGGCTCTGGGCCACGGTCGCGGCCGTGTCGAGGGTGTCGGTGGTGCACATGCTCTGCACCAGGATCGGGTGCTCCCCGCCGATGAAACGGTCGCCGACCTTCACCACGCGGGTTTTGCGTCGGGCATAGGCCAGGGGGGAGGCCGCGTACCAGGCGCCGGATTTTTGGGTCATGGTTTCCATAAGTCTCCAGGCTTTCTAAGAGCTTCGTCCACGGATCGTCAAAACCTGACATTCAATTTGACACAGGGCGCGCTTTTTGGCAATAATTCTGGAATGCAAGTCAGCGCAACTCAAGGAGGAGGTGAACGTAATGGCTAAAAAACAGAACGGTTTTACGCTCGTCGAACTCATGATCGTGGTCGCCATCATCGGCATTCTCGCCGCCGTGGCCATCCCGAAGTTCGCCCAGATGCTGGAAAAGTCGCGTGAAGGCGCCACCAAAGGCAACATCGGCGCCCTCAAGTCGGCCGTTTCCAACTACTACGCGGATCAGCAGGGCAACTACCCGCAGACCGACCTGGACACCAGCACCTGGTACTCCGGGCCCGTGGGTTCGCAGAGCAGCTACCCCGGCTTCGTTCCCCAGTACATGGACGTGGTCCCCGCGGTCAAGGTGACGGCCCAGAACACCGTCAACACCGTCTACCAGACCGGCGGTCCTGGTGTGGGCAGCAGCGCGGCTGCGGTCACCACCGGTGTCTGGAGCAACCCGGCCTTTGCCACGGATTCAACGGGCTTCGGCTGGAAGTACGACAACACCAGCGGCGAGCTGTGGGTGAACAGCGCGCTCCTGGACATGAGCAGCAACTCCTACACCATCTACGGCTACCAGTAGGATTTCCAGAAAGCGACAAAAAAAGGGGGGCCCCCAAGGGCCCCCCTTTTTTTGTCCCGATAGCCCGTTCTTGCCGGCCCCTAGGCCACCTCGCTGCGGCGCCGTTCCGTCCTGAGCCTGAGCACGCATTGGTTGAGGTCCTTCAGGCTGACCTTCAGGGCGTCCGTGTTCTCGGACTGGATGCGCGTCAGCACCCCCTTGAGCCAATCCTGGACCGAGGCCCTGTCCACGTCAGCGCCCGACAGCTCCCGGCCGCACTCCTCGGCCAGTTTCCGGCAGGTGAGGCGGTACTGGTCCTCCTCCCCCATCCGCACCTGGATCGCGGCGTGCTCCTTGGCCGAGCTGATCATGGACTTGATCTGTTCCTCTTTCAGTCCGGAATTGGGGGCGATGCGGATCTGCTGGACCTGGCCCGAGGCCTTGTCCTGGGCGCGCACGCGCAGGATGCCGTTGGCGTCGATGTCGAAGCTGACCTCGATCTGGGGGACGCCCCGCGGCTGGGGCTTGATGTCCACCAGCTCGAAGTCCCCCAGGAAAATATTGTCGGCGGCCAGGGGGTTCTCCCCCTGGTAGACGCTGATGCGCACCGCGGTCTGGTTGTCGTTGGCCGTGGTGTAGACGGTCTTCTTGCGGCAGGGCACGGTCGAATTCTTCTCGATCAGGCGGCTGAACAGCCCGCCGGAGACCCGCACCCCCAGGCTCAGGGGCGTGACGTCCAGCAGCAGGCGGTCGCGCACCTGGCCCTTCAGGATGCCTCCCTGGATGGCGGCCCCCACCGCCACGGCCTCGTCGGGATCCACTCCGGCGTGGGCGGGCCGGCCGAAGAAGGCCTCCACCTGGCGCCGTATCTCCGGCACCCGGGTCATGCCGCCCACCATCAGCACCGCGTCCACCTGGCCCTTGGTCAGGTGGCCGTCGGACAGGGCCCGGGCGCAGGGCGCCAGGGTCGCCAGGACCAGGCGCGAGGTGGCCGCGTTGAAGGCGTCGCGGGTGAGGCTGTACACCAGGTGCCGGGCCCCGGCGGCTCCTCGGGCGATGAAGGGCAGGCTGATCTCCGCCTGGACCCGGTCGCTGAGCTCGATTTTGGCGGCCTCGGCGGCCTCCTTCAGGCGCTGCAAGGCCACGGGATCCGCGGCCAGGTCGATGCCGTCGCTCTCCCTAAAGGCCTCAATCAGGATGCGGATGATGGCCTGGTCGAAGTCGTCGCCGCCCAGGTGGGTGTCGCCGTTGGTGGCGCGCACCTCGAAGACCCCGGCGCGGGACTGCAGCACCGTCACGTCGAAGGTGCCGCCGCCCAGGTCGTAGACCACCACGTTCAGGTTGCGGGCCTGGTCCAGGCCGCAGGACAGGGCGGCCGCGGTGGGTTCGTTGATGATGCGCAGTATCTCGAGGCCGGCGATCCGTCCGGCGTCCTTGGTGGCCTGGCGCTGGCTGTCGCTGAAGTAGGCCGGCACCGTCAGGACGGCCTGGGTGATCGGCTCCCCCAGCTCGGCCTCGGCGTCCTGCTTGAGCTTCGTCAGGATCATGGCCGAGATCTCGGGGGGGCTCCAGGCCCGGCCGCCGGCGTGGATCCAGGCGTCGCCGTTGGGCGAGGGCTCCACCTTGAAGGGGACCATGGCGGCGTCCCGCGCAACGGAGGGGTCCGCGGCCTTCATGCCCATGAAGCGCTTGACCGAAAAAACCGTGTCCCGGGGGTTGGCCGCGGCCATGCGCTTGGCGGGCCGGCCCACCATGCGCTCGTCGCCCTTGAGGAAGGCCACCACCGACGGCGTGGTGCGCTCCCGTTCGGCGCTTTTGAGCACCTGGATCTCGCCGTCAAGGATGAGGGCCATGCACGAGTTGGTCGTGCCGAGATCGATGCCGAGGACTTTGTAGGAACTCACCGCCATATCAGACCGTCAGAAAAGTGGTCACAACCGCCTTATGCAGCCGTTGCAAAGAGGCGTCCTTCGGGTCCCGCTTCAGGGCCGCGGTCAAAACGCCGAGCGCGAAATTTCCGTTCCCGAGCAAAGCCCCGGCCAAGGCCAGGTTGTAACTGGCCGCCGGATAGTCCGGCTCGAGCTTCAAGGCGGCCTTCAGGGGATCCACGGCCTTGACCAGGTCGTCGGCCCGGATGAAGCGCACGCTGTCCGTGAAATGGGACTCCGCCTCGCCGCTCTTGCGGCCCTTCAGCAGCTTCAGCCCCGGGAGCTCGCCGTCGAAGCGGAAGGGGTTGCCGCAGCGGAAATCATAGCGCCGGCGGGCCGCGGGGTCGCTGAGGACGCGGTAGGCGGCCACAGCCTCGATGGTCTTTTCGTGGGCCGCCTCGTCGTCACCCGCGTTGCGGTCCGGGTGGACCTGGTGCAGCCTCTCAAGATAACAGGCGTGGATCTCGTCCGGAGTGGACGATTTGGCGGCCCCCAGGACTTCGTAGTGGTTGCGCTCAGACACGGGCGGGCGGCTCCTGGGAGCGCTGCTTGAGGTAGGCCTCGATGAAGGCGTCGATGTCGCCGTCAAGCACGGCCTGGGTCTGGGAGCTCTCCAGGTCGGTGCGGGTGTCCTTCACCTGCTGATAGGGGTACAAAACATAGTTTCTCACTTGGCTTCCGAAGCTGATGTCCTGGCGCTCGCCCGTGATGCCGTCCATCTTGGCGCGACGTTCCTCCTCGGCCAGCACGACCAGCTTGGACCGCAGGACGCCCATGGCGGATTCCTTGTTCTTGCCCTGGGACCGGTCGTTCTGGCATTGCACGACGATCCCGGTGGGAAGGTGCGTGATGCGCACCGCGCTTTCGGTGCGGTTGACGTGCTGTCCGCCCGCGCCCGAGGCGCGGAACACGTCGATGCGCAGGTCCTTGTCGTCGATGACCAGTTCGCCGTCGTCTTCCAGCTGGGGCAGCGGCTCGGCCGAGGCGAAGCTGGTGTGCCTGCGGCTTTGGGAATCGAAGGGGGAGATGCGCACCAGGCGGTGCACTCCCTTCTCCGAGCGCAGCAGGCCGAAGGCCCAGTCGCCGTCGATCTGGAGCGTGGCGCTCTTGATGCCCGCCTCCTCGCCCGGCTGGATCTCCAGCTGCGTCACCGCGAATCCGCGGCGCTCGGCCCAGCGGGTGTACATGCGCAGAAGCATCAGGGCCCAATCCTGGCTTTCGGTGCCGCCGGCGCCGGGCTTGATGTTGAGCAGGGCCCCATGGCGGTCGTAGGGGCCGTTGAGCATGCGGGTGAAATCCATACGGCCCAGGCGCTGGCTCAGGCTGAGGCAGCCCGCGTCGAATTCCTCCTGCAAGGCGGGGTCGGCCGCGTCCTGCAGCAGCTCCGCGCTCGCCTCCAGGTCGTCCACCCCC
Organism: bacterium; assembly: GCA_035485275.1. Lineage (GTDB taxonomy): Bacteria > Oederibacteriota > JAJYGY01 > JAJYGY01 > DAIDJD01 > DAIDJD01. Next base: position 44,366 of record DATHOE010000002.1, on the reverse strand, counting down.
GCCTTCAGCACGGCGTAGGCTTCCAGGTCTTTCTTCGCGGCGGACAGGGCCGAGTTCTTGGCCTTGGCGGCGCGGTTATCGGCCCAAAAACCCGGCTGCTGGGCTTCGTGCTCGATCCGTGCGATCAGGGCCGACTTGGCTTCGACGTCAAAGATACCTCCGGTAGTCTTCCACCCGGTCCTTGAGGCCGGCCAAGTGCTTCCTTTTTTCTCCGCTCAACATCTTCGTTCCTCGCTTTCAAGCGTTCGTTTTTCAGCCCGCCAAGTCCGGGCTCTTGGGCCGCGGCCCGGTCTGGACCTCCCGCGTCGGCAGCTCCATGAGCTCCTTGAGGCGGAGGCGGTGGCGTTCCAGGCGTTCGTTGGCCAGCGCCAGGCCCGCAAGGCTTCCCAGCTGGCGGAGGTGTTCGGTTCCAAAGCTGATTTGGTGGAGCCCCGGCTCCCCTTTTTCAAGGTCGCGGACCAGGGCCAGGCCGGGCGCGGTCCAGCCCGTCTTTCTCAGGCCGTCCGATGCCTGGACCACCCTCTGGGCCCACTGGCCTTCCCCGGAGCGCCGAAGCAGGTCGGCGATCTGGTTGAGCTCCCTTAAAAGCGCTGGATGGGTAAACATCTGGTTACGCCGTCCGCCTTTTACTTTATGCCAAAGGGCTGGTGGGTGGTACTGGAATTGAACCAGTGACCCCCTGCTTGTAAGGCAGGTGCTCTAACCACTGAGCTAACCACCCCTTAAGCTCTGCCAGGGTCGCTGAAATGCACGTCAAAAATCAGCAGGGTATAGTGCACATAAATGGAGCCTTTTTCAAGGCCGCGTCTTCCATAAATCGGTTTTGGGTCCGGCGATCGCCATCATTCCATCAAATCCGACCAAGGGTCTGATCTCTACAATGTCCGCGAAAGCGGGAAAATCCTTTTGAGACAGAAGTATTTGTCCCGGCTGAGCCTGACAAAAAAGTTCCAAGCACTGCGCCTTGGGGGGCCCTTGCGTTTCCCAGACCGCGGCCCCGAGTCGCCACTCCAGCTTCAGGGCCAGGGTCCCCAGGGACAGGGCCCCTTTGATCCCCTCCATCTGTCTGCGCAGGTCCAGAAGCGCCGAGGCCATGGCCTCGGCCGCATCGGGCTCAGCCAAAATCAGACCCAAGCCGTCCGCGGGGCCGCCCGGATCCATGAGGACGCCCCAGCGCGCCATCCAGGCTTCCCAGAGCGGCCCGCGCATCCGCTCGAGCGGCCCGACCGCGGCGTAGGCCACGGGCAGCGCGCCGGCGCCTGTGGCCAAGCGCCGGCTCCAATCCACCTGGTAGGCGTCGGCGACCAGGCCCCGGCACATCCGCTCGGCCTTCAGCCGCATCCCACGGTATCTGTGGAAGCGCCATCCCAGGCCGATGAGCAGCACAGCCGCCCAATAGGCCAGGGCCTGCGGCAGGTCCGGGCCGCCGTGGAAGGCCCGGACCGTGAAGGCCAGCGCCGCTCCCATGAGTGAGGCGCCCAGAGGCGCCGGGGCGAAGGCGCAAGCCAGGAGCGAGGCGAGGGCGGCCGCCAGGCAGTAAGCCACGCTGCGCGGGTCCAAAGGCTGTGTCGCGGGCGCTTCGGCCTGCGTCAAGACCGTGAACACTCGGGCCTGCTCGTCAAAGGACTGGCTCTCGCCCAGGGCGCCGGGCCAGGGCCGGAAGAAAATGGTCTCCCCGCGCAGCTGTCCGGGATCCCGGCGGAGGCTGTCCATCGACACGCTGGGAAGCGCCGCGGAATCCTCGGGCAGGATCAGGCGGCCTTCGCCGTCCATGGCATGGCGCCGGTCCGCAAGCTCCAGGCTGTTGAGGACGCCCTTGCTCCAACGGAAGCGCAGCGCGGTCGGCGGCAGGCCGAGGGCCAGACGCGCCGCCTCCAGGCCCACGGCGTTGATCCAATGCCCCTGGACGCCGACGACCGCCACCACGGCGCGGGGATCCGCCGCGGCGGGCGGAAGCGCGGCGAGGCCGGTCGAGCCCAGGAGGCCCCCGAAGGGCGGGCGCAGGATGCGGTAGGAGGGCAGGGTCTCGGCGTCGCCCCGCAGGCTCACCTCGTAGCTTTGCCGCAGGATCTCGTCGGGCAGCTTCCCGCCGCCGCCGGGCTCGACCTGGAAGGGGAGGAGCAGGGGCTGGGCCGCCTTCAGCGCCGAGGCCAGGCGCCCGGAGGCGTCGAGCTGGGCGGCCGTCGCGCTGAGGACCTGGAGCGCGCGGCTACGCGCGCGGCCCGGGGGCAGGGCCTCAAAACGGGCCCGCAGCTCGTCCTCAAAGGCGCGCGCGTCGGACTGCGGCTCCTCGTCCAGCCAGGCCTCCAGCACGATGGGCCCGGCCCCCTGCGAACGCAGCCAGGCCAGGTCCGAGATCAGCCCGTCCACCTTGGCGCCCGCGCTCAGGCCCGAGGGCGCGCCCAGCACGCGCTCGGCCGTGCGGATCTCCGACGGCGCGGGCGCGGCGGAGGCCGTCCCGGCCCCAAAGGGGCCGAAGCCGGCGTAGGCCGCCCAGCAAAGAAAAAATCCCGCGCCCGCCAGCACCGCGGGTAGCGGTTCGGGCAGGCGCGGGATCCGAGTGTGCGGCCGCTTCATCGCGCTAAAGGCCGAACTGTTCCTTCATTTCAAGATAACGGATGAACTTTTCAAGGTTGTCCAGGCTGACCACCACCACCTGCCCCTGGTCGAAGCGGGTGATGTGGACCTGTTCCATCTTGGCCAGGATCTCGGCCGCCTTGGCGGACTCCATGCCCACGGCCCTGGCCAGCTCGTCGACGTTCATGCCGTCGAGCCGGATGTCGGCCGTTTTCCCCCCGCCCCGTTTGTGGGCCAGCTGGAGCAGGGTGTGGGCGACGCGGCTGTTGGCGTCCTTGATCAGCAGGTTCTCGATCTGGTTGTTGGCGTCGCGCAGGCGGGTCGACATGTTCTTGAGGATCTTTTTGACGATGCGGGAGTTGTTCTGCATCTGCTGCTCGAACAATTCCTCGTCGAGCACGATGCAGCGGGTCTCGCCCTCGGCCGTCGCGTTGGCCGAGCGCGGACCCTTGTCAATCACCGCCATTTCGCCGAAAAAATCCCCCTCTTCGAGGACCACCAGCGTTTTTTCAACATCCTTGGACTGCTTGGAGATGCGCACCTTTCCGCTTTGGATGATGAACATCTCGGCGCCGATCTCCCCTTCGGAGAAAATGCGCTGGCCGGCGGAAAAGGTCCGGCCGTATTTCTCGAAGATCTCAGCCTGGGTGCTCATAGCCCCACACGATGCTTATGGATTGCGGAATGGTGCCTTGCTTCAGCCTTCCGAGGGGGCGTCTTCCCCGCCCGATTCCCGCAGGCTCAAGCCGATCTTGCGCTCCTCCAGGGCCAGCTTGACGATGCGGGCCGTGAGTTCCGCGCCCAGCTCCACCGCGTCCTCGACCTTGGCGGGCGGGGTCTCGGCCAGCTGGCTGATGTGGATCAGGCCCTCCACGCCCGGCTCCAGCTCCACAAAGGCGCCGAAGTTGGTGGTGCGCAGGACCTTGACCGGGACCTTGGCGCCGAGCTGGAAGCGGTCGGCGATGCCTTCCCAAGGGTCCGGCTGCAGCTGCTTCAGCCCCAGGGAGATCTTGCGCTTCTCCTTGTCGATGTTCAGGACCTTGACCTCGACGTCGTCGCCCTTTTTCACCAGGTCGGCCGGCGTCTTCAGGTTGGAGGTCCAGCTCATGTCGGAGATGTGCAGCAGGCCCTCGATGCCGTCCTCCAGCTCCACGAAGGCGCCGTAGTCCGTCAGGCTCTTGACCTGGCCCTTGATCTTGCTGCCGATGGGAAGGCGCTCCTCCAGGGTGGTCCAGGGATCGGCCTCGGTCTGCTTCATGCCCAGGGAGATCTTCTTGTTCTGCAGGTCCAGGTTGAGCACGACCACTTCGACTTCCTGGCCCACGCTGACCACCGCGCTGGGGTGCTTGACGCGCTTCAGCCAGCTCATCTCGCTGACGTGCACCAGGCCCTCGACGCCCTCCTCGAGCTTCACGAAGGCGCCGTAGTCGGTCAGGTTGACGACCTTGCCCTTGTGGCGCGAGGCGGCCGGGTACTTGATGTCGATGGCGGTCCAGGGGTCGGCGCTGCGCTGCTTGAGGCCCAGGGAGATCTTGCCGTTCTCCTTGTCGATCGACAGGATCTTGACGTCGATCTCCTGGCCGATCTGCACCACTTCGCTGGGATGGGACACGCGGCCCCAGGCCATGTCGGTGATGTGCAGCAGACCGTCGATGCCGCCCATGTCGATGAAGGCGCCGTACTGCACGATGTTCTTCACGGTGCCGCGGCGCACCTGGCCGGCCTCGAGCTCCTGCAGGGTCTGCGTGCGCTTGAGCGCCCGCTCCTCTTCCAGGAGAACGCGGCGGCTGGCGACGACGTTGCCGCGCCCGCGGTTGAACTTGATGATGCGCACGCCGACGGTCTGGCCGATGAACTGGTCCAGGTCCGAGGTCGGGCGCAGGCCCACCTGGCTGGCGGGCAGGAAGCAGTCCACGCCGTTGATGTCCAGCACCAGGCCGCCCTTGATGCGGCGGGTGATGACGCCTTCCATGGTCTCCTGGTTCTCGAAGGCCTTGAACAGGCGGGTCCAGATCTTCTGGCGGTCCACCTTCTGCTTGCTCAGGACGATGCGCCCTTCCGCGTCCTCCATCTGCTCCAGGTAGACTTCGATCTCCTCGCCCGCGGTCACCGTGATCTCGCCGGTCTTGCCGCGGAACTCCTCGATCAGGATCACGCCTTCGCTCTTGTAACCCACGTCCACCAGCACCACGTCCTTGTCCACGGACACGACGCGGCCCGTGACGACTTCGCCTTCCGTGACGTTGCGGAGGCTGTCCAGGTACATGCTGCGGAAGTCCTCGGCCTGATCGGCGGTGAGCTGCTCGTCGGCGAGCTCCGGATCCGACTCGATTTCCTTCACTACGAAACGATTGATCAATGCTGCCATTGCGCTTTCTCCTTGCCTGGCTTCGACCGGGTTTCCCCGGCCTTAGGCCCCAGGCGGGCCCTCAAACGCGGTGACGGACGCCAGGCGTCACGCCACCGTCGTGTTCTTCTCCTGCGCCGGCCTGCCCGGCACAAAATCGTCGTCGCGGCCGTCCACCGGGGGGATGGCGGCGATGGCCGCCATGATCTTGTCGGTGATGGCGCCGTAGACCTCGCGCGAACCCTTCTGGGCCCATTCCGCGGACAGGTCCACCGGCGGGCCGAAGCCCACGCTGATGGGGTGCAGCCCGGAAAATCCGCGGGTCTTGTTCAGGACCCGCCAGGTGCCCCGGATGCGGGCCGGCACGACCGCGGCCCCGGGGCAGCGGTGGATCAGCATGCCGCTGCCGGGGTTGCCCGGCTGCAGGCGCCCGTCGTCGCTGCGGGTCCCCTCGGGGAAGAAGGTCACCTGCTCGCCCGAGCGGACCAGGTCCTCGAAGTGTTTCCAGGCCTGGCGGTCCGCCCCGCCCCGCTTCACCCCGAAGGTGTGCGTGTTGCGGAAGTAAAAATTCAGGATGCGGGACTCGAACAGGCTGGCCCGCGCCATGAAGTGCGTCGGCACCCGGTAGCTTCCGCAGCCCAGCACGATGGGGTCCAGGAAGCTCTGGTGGTTGCAGGCCAGGATCAGGCCGCCTGCGGGCGGGATATGCTCGAGGCCGCCCACCTTGAAGCGCATCAGGGGCAGCAACACGGACCGGTAAAAGAGCCGGGATCCCCGGTACATCAGGCTGGCTTGCATAGAGCCCAAGATTTTCTTCCAGTCAAAGGAGCAGGGCAAGCCAAAAATAAGGCGAAATCAGGGGGCAAAACCCGACGGCAAAAGGCCCAAAATCTCGTGCAAAATGGCCTCCACGCTCTTGCCGTCGCCGCTCACCAGGGCCGCGTCGTCCGCCCGGCGCAGGGGGCCGATGATGCGGCCGCGGTCCTCGGCGTCGCGGCGCTCGATCTCGGCGTGGACCTCGGAGGCCTCGTAGGGGATGCCCCGGCGCTCATAGTCCTGGATGCGGCGGCGGGTGCGCTCCCCCACGCTGACGTCGAAATAGATCTTCTTGTCGGCGTCGGGGAAGACCACCGTGCCGATGTCGCGCCCCTCCATGACCACGCCCCCCTGCGCCCCGAGCTTGCGCTGGCGGGCCACCAGGGCGATGCGCACCCCCGGGCTGTTGGCCGTGAACTGGCTGGTGCGGCGGCTGATGTCCGGCGTCCGCAGGAGGTTCTCGACCTCCTCCCCGTCCAGGAAGACCCTCAAATCCGGCTCGCCGGGCTCCAGGCGTATGTCCGAGGACTCGGCCAGGGCCGCCAGCGCCTCCGGATCGCCGAAATCGGCGTGGGCGCGCAGGGCGGCCAGGGTGACGCAGCGGTACATGGCCCCGCTGTCGATGTAGAGGTAGCCGAGGTGCCGGGCCAGGGATTTGGCCACCGTGCTCTTGCCGGAGCCGGCCGGCCCGTCGATGGCGATGACCAGCCCCTTAGGCCCCATCGCCCTGGGCCTTCCTCAGTCCGTCCATGGCGTCCCAGAATCCGCCGAAGGTCTTGCCCACGCAGTCGGCGTCGTCGATCACGATGCCGGGCACCCGCAGGCCCAGCAGGCTGAAGGCCATGGCCACGCGGTGGTCGCCGAAGGTCTTGATCATCCCTCCGCGGCGCCGCGCCTCGGGCCAGGGCCGGATCTCCACGCCGTCGACCTGCTCCTGCACTTCCACCCCGAGGCCGGCCAGGTTCTCGGAGATGGCCTGCAGGCGGTCGCATTCCTGCCTGCGGATGTGGGCCACGTTGATGATCTTCACCGGGGCGTCGGCGAAGGGCGCCAGGGCCGCCAGGGTGAGGGCCTGGTCGCTGAAGGCGTTCATGTCCACGGTGATGCCGCCCTTGAGCGGGGCGCCGGGCGGGACCTGGCGCAGGGCCGCCAGCCCGTCCTCGTCCTGGAAGAAGGACAGCCCCATGTGCTGCAGCACCTTGAGGAAGCGCAGGTCGCCCTGGATGCTGGCGTTGCTGACCCCGCGCACGGTGACGCGGCCAGGCGTCAGGGCCGCGGCGGCGAAGAAGTAGGCCGCGCCGCTCAGGTCCGGCTCGATGGGGTAGGAGGCCTGCGCCTGGTAGGGCAGGCCTGCGGCGACGCGCCAGGAAGCCGCCTTCGCCCCGACCTCGATCCCGAACTGGCCCATCACCGCCGCGGTCATGTCCACATAGGGCAGCTGCGTGCGGTCGCCCTGCGCGCTCAGTTGAAGCGCCGAGGACGCGTAGGGCGCGGCCATGAGCAGGCCGCTGGCGAACTGGCTGGAGTCGGTCAGGTCCAGCGAGACCTCGCCTCCCTTCAGCCCCGCCGCCGCCAGCACGAAGGGGTAACGGTCCGTCGGGGTCCGCGCGCCCGCCTCCGCCCGGAAAAATCCCGAGCCCTGCGCCTCAAGCACCTTGATGAGGGGGCCCATGGGGCGCTCCCGCATGCGCGGGTCGGAGTCGAAGAGGACCTCGCCGCGGCCCGCCGCGACCATGCAGGTCAGGAAGCGGGACGTCGTGCCTGAGTTGCCCACGAAGACGCGCGGCCGGGACCCCGCGCCGATCTGGGGCGGCCCTCCCAGCCCGTCCACCGTCATGGTGCCGGCGGCGGCGTCCTCGGCCACGCCCACGCCCAGCGCGCGCAGCGATTCGGCCATGTGCCGGGAGTCGTCGCTGAATCCGGCGCCTTCCAGACGGCTGCGGCCTTTGGCCAGCGCGGCGCAGATCAGGGCGCGGTTGGTGATGCTCTTGGAGCCCGGCACGCGGACGGAGGCCTCAAAAGGCCGGTTCGTCAGGGGCCTCACCTCCAGCTGCCGGCTCACCGGCGCGCCCCTTCCGTGGCCTTGCGGAAATCCGCGGCGCGCGCCAGCCAGGCCCGCAGCGCGGGCGTATGGCCGGAGCGGACGAGACGGCGCAGGGTCTTCAATTCCCTTTCCATGGCCTCCAGGTCCGCGGCCACGCGGCCGGGATGGTGCATAAATATGTCCGCCCACAGCCCGGGATCCGAGGCCGCGACGCGGCTGGTGTCGAACCAGCCCTTCCCCGCCCAGGCGAAATCCGACACGCGCTTCCCGCGGGCTTGGGCCGCGGCCAGGGCGAAGGCCGCCGCATGGGGGAAATGGGAGACCCGCGCGACGAGGCGGTCGTGCTCCTTCGGGGTGCACAGGGTCACGCGCATGCCCAGCCGCCCCCACAGGCCGCGGACCTGCCGCAGGGCGCCGGGGTCCGTGGCGGCCAGAGGCGTGAGAAGGCAGGCCGCACCCTGGAAAAGGTCGGCGGAGGCGTTGCGCCAGCCCGTCTTTTCCCCGCCGGCCATGGGATGGGAGGCCACGAAGCGCATGCCGCCCGCGGCGCGGTGCCAGCGGGCCACCTGGGCGCCCTTGACGCTGCCGACGTCCGTGGCCAGGCAGCCCTTGGGCGCGACCGCGGCCAGGGCGCGCAAATGGCTTTCGAAACAGGTGAAGGGCGCGCTCAGCACCACCAGGTCGGCGCCCTTCGCGCAGGCCGCTTCCGTGGAGGCCTCGTCCACGAGGCCCGCGCGGACGGCGGCGCGCAGCCCGGCGGCGTCGCGCCCCCAGGCGACCACGCGCGAGGCCATGCCGCGCTTTTTCAGGGCCAGGGCCAGGGATCCGCCCAGCAGGCCCAGGCCGGCGATGACCACGCGCGCGTAGCGGGGCTTGGGGCTCATGGCTCCATCCCCTGGCGCAGGCGCCGCAGGAAACGCGCGTTCTCCGCCTTCAAGCCGGAGGTGACCCTCAGCCAGCCCTGTTCCACCGGGCGCACGACCACGCCGCCGAGCAGCAGCCAGTCGAACCAGGAAAGTCCGTCCGGCGCCGGTCCCGCGGGCTGGGCGAACTGGATGAAGTTGGCGCGGCTGGGGAGGGCCCGCAGGCCCAGGGCCTGGAGGCCCGCGCGGACCTGCTTCAGGCCTTCTAAGTTGGCGCGCAGGCTGCGCCGCACGAAGGCCCGGTCGTCCAGGGCCGCCAGGGCCGCGGCCTGGGCCATGGCATTGGTGTTGAAGGGCTGGCGGCAGCGCTCCAGCTCCCGCACCAGCCAGGGCCGGGCGATCCCGTAGCCCAGGCGCAGGCCGGCCAGGCCATAGGCCTTGGCGAAGGTCCTCGTCACCAGGAGGTTGTCGAAACGCCGCACCCAGCGCGCGTCCACGGACGGCGCGTGCCCGGCGTACTCCGCGTAAGCGACGTCCAGCACCACCAGGGTCCGGGAGTGGACCTTGGAAAGGAATTTTTCAATGGCGCGGTCGGAGTGCCAGCTGCCGGTGGGATTGTTGGGGTTGCAAACATAAAGGACCGAGGCGCCGCGGGCCGCCTTGGCCAGCCCCTCGAGGTCGTGCTCGAAATCGGGGCTGGGCACGGGCACGGGCACGGCCCCGGCCAGGGCCGTGGCGATGGCGTAGACCGCGAAGCTGCGGTCGGAAAAAACCACCTTGTCGCCCTCGCCCGCGAAGGCCTGGGCCGCGAAGACCAGCAGCTCGTTGGACCCGTTGCCGAAGATGAAATGGTCCTCGGGCAGGCGGAACATCCGGCTCAGGCGCCGCCTCAGGAGCGGGGCGCCCCCCTCGGGATAGCGGTGCACGAGGCCGGCCTGGCGGCGCAGGGCGGCCTGCGCCTTGGGCGAGGGGCCCAGCGGGTTTTCGTTGGAGGCGAGCTTGACCACGGAGGCCAGCCCGAGCTCGCGGCGGACCTCCTCGATGGGCTTGCCGGGGCGATAGGTCGGGACGGCCGCTAAACGGGCCAGGGAGCGGGGGCGGGCGGCGGGCACGACGGCCTCAGGCTGCCGGATAGGAGCCCAGGACCTTCATCTGGGCCACCTGCCGGGAAAGGTCCGCAAGCAGGCGCCGGACCTTGGGCTCTTCCTGGTGCCCGTGGAAATCGACGAAAAAATAATAGTCCCAGGCCTTGCGGCGGGAGGGACGGCTTTCAATGGCGGTGAGGTTGACCTTGTGGCGTTCAAAGGGCTTGAGCACCGCCGCCAGCGCGCCCACCTTGTCCTGCACGCTGAGCATGACCGAGGTCTTGTCCCGTCCCGTGGGGCGGGCCAAGGTCCGGCCCACCACGAAGAAGCGGGTGGTGTTGTCGCTCTTGTCCTGGATGTCGCGCGCCAGCGCCTTCAGGGGCTTGTACAGGCGCAGGGCCAGCTCGGAGGCGATAGCGGCCGTGGCGCCGCCGCGGTCCTGGGCGGCGCGTTCGGCGGCTGCGGAGGTCGAATCGGCAGTGACCTGGCGGGCCTTGGGCAGGTGCGCGGCCAGCCAGAGACGGCACTGCGCCAGGGGCTGGGGATGGGACACCACCGTGCGCACGGCCTTCATGGTCCCGCGGGAGAGCAGCAGGTTGCGTATGGGCAGGCTCACTTCCGAGCACACCTTGAGGTCCGACTCCGACAGGATATCCAGGGTGCGGTTGATGACGCCCTCGGTGGAATTCTCCACCGGCACCAGGCCGTAGTCGGCGCGGCCCTGCTCCACGTCCTCGAACACGCCGTGGATGTCGGCCTGGGACAGGAATTCGGCTCCCGACCCGAAGCAGTTGAGGGCCGCCTGGTGGGTGTTGGAGCCCGGGGCCCCGAAATAGGAGATGCGGGGGAGCATCTCCAGGGAGCGGCAGGCGGAGATGATCTCCCGGAAGACCGGGGCGATGCCGTCGGCCGGGAAGGGCCCGCTTTTCTTCGCGCTGAGGCGCCGGAGTATTTCGGATTCGCGGCCGGGGACGAAGGCCTGCACGGGCGCGCCGCTTGCGCGGGAATGCTTCAGCTTCAGGGCGTAGACCGCGTGCACCACCTTGGCGCGGGCGTTGAGGAGCCCCATCAGCCGGTCGTCCAGCAAGTCGATGCGGCGGCGCAAGCCCTGCATGCTGTCCATCAGCGTCCTCCGTGTCCGCGCTTGGCGGCCGAAGACTTTTTCCCCACCCGCGGGCCGCCGGCGACCCGCGGCCCCCGCGGCGCGCCGCGGCGGGGGACGGTAGAGCCCTCCTCGCGGCGGCCCTCCCCAGCCCGGGGCGTGGACTCGCGCGGCGCCCTCGGAGCGGCTCTCCGCGGGGCGGAGCCCTCCTCGCGGCGGCCCTCCACGGCCCGGGGCGCGGACTCGCGCGGCGCCCTCAGGGGCCGGGCGAGTCGCGGCCTGTAGCCTTCTGGCTGGCCCTGGCCCGGGGCGTCGGCGCGCGCGGCCGAAGCCCGCAGGCGCTTGATCTCCTCGGGCAGCAGCGGCCTCCATTGGCCCGCCTCCATCCCGTCCAAAGTCAGGAAGGCGTAGGCGCTGCGGTGCAGGCGGATCACCGGGTGCCCGATCTCCAGGAACATGCGCTTCACCTGGCGGTTGCGCCCTTCCCTCAGGATCACCTCGACCAGGGAATTCTTCTCCTTGACCGCGACGAGGCGCACCTCGGCGGGCGCCGTGCGGACGCCCTCGATGTTGACGCCCCGGCGCAGCTTCTCCAGCCGCTCCTCGGTGGGGATTCCCTTCACCTTGGCCAGGTAGGTCTTCGAGAAGCGGTGGCGGGGATGCATGAGAAGGTTGGCCATCTCGCCGTCGTTGGTCAGCAGCAGCGCGCCGGTGGTGTCGAAGTCGAGCCGTCCCACCGGGAATATGCGCGCCTTGACCCCCCGCACCAGGTCCATGACCGTCGGCCGCTGCTCGGGGTCGTCCAGGGTGCAGATCGTGTTCTTCGGCTTGTAGAGCAGGACATAGGCGGACTGCTCGCCGTGCACCCGCTTGCCGTCGACCTTCACGGCGTCCTTGTCCGGGTCCACTTTTGCGCCCAGCTCACGGGCGACGGCGCCGTTCACCGTGACGCGGCCGTCCAGCATCATCTGCTCGGCCTGGCGCCGCGAGGCGACCCCGGAACGCGCCAAGAATTTTTGCACCCTTTCCTGCATGGACCCTTCTTTCATGGGCCGATCCCGGCCCGCATCGCGCCAGGACTACTCGTCCTCGTCCTCGTCGTCTTCATCATCTTCTTCGTCGTCGTCTTCGTCATCCTCGTCTTCTTCTTCGTCCCCGTCTTCCGCCTCCGGCGTTTCCGCCGGGGCCGGGACCGCGTCCGCCAGGGGCACAAAGGGCCCGTCGTTGCTCCACAGGGCCTCGTCCCCGCTGCGCTGCTGCAGCCGGCCGTCCTCGCCGACCTCCCACAGGTCGCCTTCCGGCTCCTGCTTCAGCAGTTCCTTCAATTCCGTCAGTTTGGGCAGTTCGCCCAGGTCCTTCAAGCCGAAGGCCTGCAAAAATTCGCGGGTGGTGCCGTAGAGCAGGGGCCGGCCCACCGCGTCCTTGCGCCCAACGGTGCGCACCAGGCGGCGGTCCAGGAGGTTCTGCATGACGCCGTCCGAGCCCACACCGCGGATGGCCTCGATCTCGGCCTTGGTGAGGGGCTGCTTGTAGGCGATGATCGCCAGGGTTTCCAGGGCCGGGCGCGTGAGGCGGTTGGCGGCCTTGACGCGGTGGAGGCGGCGGATCACCCCGGCGTGCTCGGCGCGCGTGAGCAGCTGCCAGCCCTCGGCGATCTCGGCCAGGCGGAAGCCGCGGCCCTGGGTGTCGTAGTCCGAGCGCAACTCGTCCAAAACCTGGTGCACCAGCTTGCGCTCCGCCCCTTCCAGGGCCGAGGCGAGCTGGGCCACGGTGAGGGGCCGTTCCGAAGCGAAGAGCGCGGCCTCCACGGAGGCCTTCACGGCTTGTATGTCCAAGACTGTTTCTCCTTGCGTGCCGCTCATGCGCCGGCTCCGACGGCGGATTTCGCGTCCTCAGGGGCCGCGTCGTCCCGCTTGTAGAGCCGTATCTCGCCGAACAGGGCCGCCTGCCTGATGAGTATCGACTTGATCCTTGAGAGTTCCAGCATCCCCAGGAAGGTCGCCAAAACCGTCACTTTCGTCTTGCCCTGCGCGAAGGCCTCGTGGAACAGCAGGCTTTCCTGCCCCTCCAGCAGGTCGAGGATCTCGTTCATCTTCTGCACCACCGAGACTTCCTCGCGCTGTATCTCGCGCACCACCTCGTCGGGGAGCTCGTCGAGGATGCGCTGGAAGGCCCTCAGGAGGTCGATGAGGTTCACGTCCAGGGCCGTCTCCTCGTCGGCGGCGGCGAGCTCCGCGGCCTTGCGGGCCTCGGCCTCGACCCCCATGCGCCCGTAAAGCTCGCGCTGGAGGAGTTCGCGGCTGCCCAGGCCCTGGGCGACCTCCTTGAACTGCTTGTATTCCAGGAGGCGGGCCACCAGCTCGCTGCGGGGATCCTCGGCTTCGCCCTCCTCCACCGCCTCGTCCTGGGCCGGGAGGAGCATGCGGCTCTTGATCACCATCAGCTGGGCGGCCATGACCAGGAAATCCCCGGCCACGTTCAGGTCCAGGCGTTCCATGCTCTCCAGCGTGGCCACGTAGTCCCGGGTCAGGTCGGCGATGGGGATGTCGTGGATGTCGATCTCGCTTTTCCTGATCAGGAAAAGCAGCAGGTCCAGCGGGCCTTCAAAGACTTCCAGGTTTACCTTGACCAAGGCTGTCCTTAAAGAGGGGGCCGGCCCGCGCCCGCGGCCGCGCAGAGCCCGGAACTGAAGGAGACAGCCGGGACCAAGGCCAGGTCCAGGAGCCCCAGGACCCACACCAGGACCAGGATGGGGAAGAAGAACTGGTTGCCGCGCTGCAGGCGCCAGCACCATTCGTCCGGCAGGAAGCGGTAGAGGACCTTCAGGCCGTCCAGTCCGGGCAAGGGCAGCAGGTTGATCCAGAAGAGCAGGACGTTGATGACGATGCCCGCGCCCACCAGCAGGCGGGCCTCCGGGCTGTCGAACCCGAAGGCGCGGAAGGCCAGGGCCCCGACGCCGGTGAAGAGCAGGGCCAGCGCCAGGTTCGCGCAGGGGCCGGCCAGGGCCACCAGCGAGAAGTCCCGCTTGGGGGATTTCAGCAGGCCCGGATTCACCGGCGTGGGCTTGGCGTAGCCGAAGATGAAGGGCGCCTGCGTGGCCAGGAGCAGGGCCGGCAGGATCAGCGAGCCCAGAAGATCCACGTGGACGAAGGGCATCAGCGTGGCCCGGCCCAGGTCCTTGGCCGTGGGGTCCCCCCGCTTGAAGGCCGTCCAGGCGTGCGCGGCCTCATGCGCGGATATCGCCAGCAGGAGCAGGGGCACATAAACCAGAATTCGGACCAGGGTTTCTTGCACGCGGTTCCCATCCAAAGTGGGTCGGATTCTATCAGAGGCCTTGGCGCCTGTCAGCCCAGCGGACCCTGCGAAGCGGAGCCGGCTTCATAGGCCTTCAGGCCGCGCAGGACGTAGGCCAGCCCGGCGCAGAAATTCAGGAGCACGGCCAAGCCCAGGGCCAGGACAGCCACCGGCTCCACCAGGGGGTGGCGCACGAAGGCCCGCGCGAAGAGCAGCAGGCCCAGGGCCGCCATCTGGGAAAAAGTGCCGATCTTGCCGAGGCGGGTGACCTTCACGCTGACCTGGGAGACCAGGGCCAGCAGGGTGAAGCCGGACACCACCATGATCTCGCGGGTCCAGGCCAGCACGGCCACCCAGGGCGGGCAGACCTCGTGGACGGCCAGCAGGGTGAAGGCGGTCAGCTGCAGGGCCTTGTCCGCCATGGGGTCGATGAAGACACCCAGGGCGGTGACCCAGCCGAAACGCCGCGCCACCCAGCCGTCCAGGAAATCGGTGCCTGCCGCCAGGGCGAACACGAGGAACACCAGGGGCCAGCGGCGCTCCACCAGATACACGGCGAAGACCGGCACCAGCACCAGGCGCAGGACGGTCAGCAGGTTCGCCGGGTTCAGGGCCGGCGCCGTTTTCAGGCTTTTTTCCATTTATTCCAGCGTTTTTGGAAGGGATAGAGCAGGGCGATCTCCATCTGGCGCAGCCACCAGGGCGCCTGCGTCGCGATGCCGTCGTCGAAGCGCCAGTCCTGGGCCGCCACCGCGGCCCGCATGAGCGCCGGATGGGAGCCGCGGAAGGCCTCCAGGTGCCCCCGGTCCGCGTAAAAGGCCTCCACCTTGGCGGCTTCGGCCGCCATCCGCGCGGCGGAGGCCTTGTCGTGGTAGAGGCGGTCCAGGTTCTCCTGCTTGTCGGCCATCACGCCGGGCGGGCGGCACCAGCCGTAGTGGAAGACCCTGGCGCCGCAGGGCAGGCTCAGCAGGCGGCGGCTCCTGCCGCCCCCGCGGTCCACGCGGAAGCCGTAGGCGTCCCCCACGCTGGCCACCCCGCGGCCGGTCTTCACCGCGCGCACCGCGGAACGGTACCACTTGCGCCAGTGGGCCTGCAGCGTCTGGTAGCCGCCGTAGAAATGCAGGTAGCGGAAACGCAGGCCCTCCACCGGGGAGCGCAGGTGCCGCGCGCAGGCCGCCTCGATCAGGCCCAGGTCGTCCTCGTGCAGCACCTCGTCGGCCTGCAGGTAGACCGCCCAGTCCCCGCTGCAGCGCGCCAGGGCCAGGTTGGTCTGCTGGGACAGGACCTGCCCGCCCCGGCCGGACATGTCCCACACCGTCTGCAGGACCTTGATCTTGGGGCTGCCGATGGCGCGCACCCGCTCCAGGGTCCTGTCCTCGCTTTTGCCCACGGCCACCACCAGCTCGTCCACCAGCGGCAGCAGGGAGCGCAGGCTGGCCTCGAAAGGATAGCCGTAGCGGACCGCGTTGCGGACGATGGTGAAGCCGGAGATGCGCATGCTCAGTCGTAGACCTGCCAGGCCCCTTGGCGGAGGCGTTCATCGCGGAGCGCGGCCGCGGCCCCGGCCTCGTCCGGCCTGCCCGCGGCGGAAAGGGCCGCCACCCTATCCTCAAGCGCCGGGCCCCACAAGGGGTCGATGCGCAGGGCGGCGTCGAGCAGCGGCAGGGCCAGGCCCGGCGAGCGGCCCACGAAGTAGCGGCCCATCAGGCTCAGGGGCCCGGGGCTCACCGCGGGCCGCGCCGCCAGCAGGCGCAGCATGCCCCGGTCCAGGGGCAGGCCCTGCCAGAGCCGCCGCAGGTAGCGGTCGAGCACCGCGGCGAAGGCCCAGCCGTCGCCGGCCGGCCGCTCCAGCCAGGCGCGTTCCGCGGCCGGGGAGTCCGCGTCGAGCAGCGGCCTCAGGTCCCGCTCCACGGCCTCGAAGCGCAGCGCCTGGGCGCCCCGGGCCCGCAGGACCAGCACGGGAACGTCGTTGAAGGATCTGCGGTAGACCAGGGGCTCTCCCGCGGAGCCCGCCGCCGCGCGGAATTCAGGGGGCAGGAAAACCCAGGCCTCCTGGCCGCCGCTTCCCGCGGCGGGCGCGGACGGGTCCACCAGGAAACGCAGGTCGCCGGAGCGCGTCTCCAGCAGGGCCGTGCACACCGCGTCCCCCCGCGCCGCGGCAGCGCGGGCGTCCCGGGCGGCCGCGTCGAGCAGTTCCGCGCGCCCGTACACCTGGCGGCCGTGGTAGGCCATGTGGCGGTAGAAGGCGTTCGCCTCCGCGGCCCAGCCCAGGGCCAGGAGGGCCAGCCAGGCCGCGGCCGGCACGCGGGGGCAGAGCCGGCGCAGTTCCACGCCGCCTAGGCCGGCCAGCAGGCAGAGCGCGGGCCAGGCCGCGGCCAGGCGCTGGCTCGGCAGGCCCCAAGGGGCCGTCGCAGCCTGGGTGACCAGGACCGCGCCCAGGGCCCAAAAAAGCAGGGCCCGCTGTCCCTGGCGCCAGGCGAAGCGGGCCCCGAGCGCGAGCAGGGGCAGCGACCAGGCCGCCATGGAGGGCCAGGCGTCGATCCCAAGATAGGGCATGGGGCGGCCCCCGGCAAGGAGCTGCCCGAGATTGCGCAGCCACGCGGCCAGCAGGGTCGCGGAGCCCACGTCCAGGTTCACGGCGCTGCGCAGGCGCACGTAGTCGCCGACCACCTGGGGCTGCACCGCGGCCAGGAGCGCCGCGACCCCGGCCATGGAGGCCAGGGCGTGGGGCCATCGGCGGCGCAGGCCTTCCTCCTGCGACACGCAGACCACAAAGAGGCCGGGCAGGGCGGCCAGGGCGCCTTCGTAGTCCAGCAGGAGCAGCGCGCAGCAGGCGCCCCACAGCAGCGCGCCCCAGCGGCCCTCCAGCTTCCCCGCCAGAAGGGCCAGCAGCAGCAGCTCGAGGGGCAGCCATTGGTAGGACAGGATGCTGCGGCCGCGCATCCAGGTCGCCGCGCACAAAAGATCAGCGAGCAGGGCCCAGTGCGCGGCTTCGGTCGAGAACCAGCGCCGCGCCAGCGTCCACAGGCACAGGGCCTCCAGGGCCAGGACCGCCAGGCCGGGGACGTGCAGGGCGCGCAGCCCTTTCCCGCTCAGGCGCAGCCACAGCCAAAGGCCGGCGCGCTGGATGCCGCCCTGGGCCCAGCGCCATTGGAAGGGCTGCCCCTGGCTCAAGCCCAATAGCATGCGGATCTGGGTGGTCTCGTCGCCGCCGCCGTAACCGGGGCGCAGGGAAAAGACCTCCAGGGCCAGCTGCCCCAGGGCCAGCACCAGGGCGATCCGCACGGCCGCGCCCAGCCATTCGGGGGCGGCCTCAGCGTCCGGGCCCATGGCGCGCAGGGGTCGCAGGCCCCTCACAGGGTGTGCCTCCAGCCCCGGCCCGAGGCGCGCAAGGAGACCCAGGCTCGGGACACCTGGGCCGCGCGCGGATCGCCCAGGGAATTCAGGCAGGCGGCCTCGATCAGCAGGGCTTCCCCGTCGCTGGGATCCAGGGCTTCGGCCCGTTGGCAGGCCTCCAGGGCGAGGCGGGGTTCGGAGGCGTAGTCCGCGCGCGCCAGCACCATCCAGGGCGCCGCGCTGACCAGGGGCGCGGCCTTGAACTGGGCCCACTCCCCCTCGCTCAAGGCCCCCGCCTGCAGCGCGTTTTCAAGGTCCGCTTCCAGGGCCGCGGTCCGGGTCCAGGCGTCGCGCGCAATGGGCGCGCCCAGCCAGGCGTCGATCCGGTCCCTGCGCTCGCGCGGCGGGTCCTGGATGTCGCCCAGCAGGGGCGCCAGTTCGTCCTCGATGAAGGCCATGCGGATGGCCTGGGCTCCGTGCAGCCGGACGACCACCGCGGGCTCGAAGCCCTTGGCCGCCCAGAACCAGGCGGGCCGGAGGTCCGGGCCCTTGAGCGCGACGGCGTAGTCCCCGGGCACGACGGCGAGCACGCGGACCGGGGGCGACCAGGACGGCGACTGGGTCTGGTCCAGGGCCAGGGGACGGTCCAGGACAAAACGGGCGTCGGCCTGGGAGCTGCCGCTCAATTGGGTCACCACCCGCACCAGGGGGTCGCCCAGGTCCCGGCCGTATGCGCCGCGCACGGCTTCGAGCCCCTGGCAGCGGTCATAAAGCTCGGGGGCGAACGTCATCTGGTGGCGCCACCAGGCGAAGCCCTCGCTGGCCGCGCCCGCGGCCAGCAGCAGGGCCAGGAGCCAGGCCCTGGAGCCGAGCCTGCGCCGCAGGACCGTGAAGCCCAGGCCGCTCAAGAGGGCCAAGGCCGGCACCGCGGCGCTCAGGCGGTGCAGGGGCAGGCCGTAGCCGGAATGCACCATCTGGGTGACCAGCACCGCCCCCAGCGCCCACAGCACCAGGACGAAACCTTTGGACCGGCGCAGGCTCCAGGCCCCCATGCCCAAACCCAGGCAGGCCCAGGGGGGCCAGCCCGGCCAGCCGCTGACGCCGAAATACGGCAGGGCGGGGCCGCCCTTCACCAATTGCCCGAGGAAGACCGCGCGGCCCGCCAGGCCCGGGTCCGAGGCCCGGGCCAGCCCCTGCCCCAGGCGCACGGCCAAGTAGTCGGCGGGCGCGGCGCAGGTCAGCATGAACAGGGCCAGGCCCCCGCAGAACAGGCCCAGCCCCGAAAAAAAAGCGGAGCGCCGGAATCCGGGATCCAGGGCCGCGCAGGCCAGCCACAGCGCCGGGACCGCGATCAGGGCGCCGTCGTAGTCCAGAAAGACCAGGGATGCGCCCAGGCCCCAGAGCAGGGCCCCGAGCCTGCCCCGCACCCGGCCCGCGAGCAGGGCCAGGAGCAGGCTTTCCATGGGCAGGGCCTGGAAGGACAGCAGGCTGCGCTCCCAGACCCAGGTCTGGGCGGACAGGGCCAGCGCCAGCACGGACCAGGCGGCGGCCTCTTCCCCGAACCAGCGGCGGGCGACCAGGGCCAGGAAGACGAACTCCATGGCCATGACCGCCAGCTCCGGCGTGTGCAGGGAGGCCAGGTCCGCGCCGTTGACGCGCACCCACAGCCATTGCGCGAAGCGGGTCAGGCAGCCCCGGCCGAATTCCCAGGCCATGGGCGTGCCCTCGCGCATGTTCTGCAGCCAGCAGATTTCGATGCGCTCGTCGCCGTAGGCGTAGCCCGGATGCCACAGGCCGACGTCGAAGAGCACCAGCGCGAAGGCGGCGCAGGCCGCCAGGGCCGCGGCCCAGGGCAGCCAGGCCGGCAGGCCCCCGGCCTCCGGCTCCGGCCTCAAGGCGTCCCTTGGATCAGGCCGCACACGGCGTCGGCGACGCGCTCGGGCGCCAGGGTGCGCAAACAGGCCAGGTCGCCGCGCCAGCAGGTCAAGGCCTCGCAGGGCATGCAGTCCAGGTCCAGCTTGACGCTCAGGTGCCGGGGATCCTTGGGCGGGTGCCAGGCGATGTCGCTGGTGGGCCCGAAGATCGTGACGGTGGGGCAGCCGCAGGCCACGGCCAGGTGCTTGGTGGCGTTGTCGTTGGTGAGCAGGCAGGCGCCGCGCTTCAGCAGGGCCCCCATGCCCTCGAAGTCCGTGGCCGGGGCGACGTGCGCGCAGGCCCCGGCCAGGGCGGCCAGTTCGCGGGCCATGGCCTCCTCGCCGGGGCCCCACAGGAACAGGGCCGCGCGTCCGCTGCGCTCCGCCGCCAGGCGCACGGCCTGGGCCATCCGCTCCAGGGGATAGCGCTTCAATTCCCAGCCGCCGGCCCCCTGGACCAGGAGGGGGCGGGGCCCCGCGGCCAGGCCCTCCTTGCGCAGCCAGGCGTCCATGGCCTCCTGTGCCTGCGTACCCACGCAAAAATCGAGCTCCAGGCTGTCCGGTTCAAAGCCCAGGACGCGCAGTGCGTCGGCGGTGTAGTCCGCGATGTATTTGCGCTCCTTGGAGGGGCGGTGCACCAAGGTGTAGGCCCAGCGCCGCACCCGGAAGGCGAAGCCCACCCGCGTCGGGGCCCCGCTGGCCAGGGCCATGGCCGCGGTGCGCGGCGTGCCCAGCACGTCCACCACCAGGTCGAACTTGCGCGAGCGCAGGGCGCGCCAGAAGGCCAGGGTGGCCGCCAGCTCGCCGAGCTTGCCCTTCTTTTTGAAGCCCAGGCGGTCGAAGGGGATGACCTCGTCGAGGTAGGGCAGGCCCCTCACGACCTGGGCCATGGCGGGTTCAAGCACGATGGAGAGCTTGGCTTGGGGATAGGCGCGCTTGAGCCCGCGCAGGGTCGGGGTGGTCAAAAGGGTGTCGCCAAAAGCCCGCAGGCGCAGGACAAGGATGGACTTGACGGAATCGGGATCGGGCGTCTTCACGACGGCCTTTCTTCGGGGGAGGCTCGGGCAAATCCGGGGCGAGCTAATCCGCCCAGAGGTTGCCGAGGGACCGGGGGGGCAAAGTGAAGCCCGAGTCCCATTGGCGCAGGATCTCGTCTTTGAAGTCCGGGAAAAAGGGCAGGCCGGGGAGCTCCTGCTTCTTTTTCCAGGCCACGCCGCGCAGGCGGCCGCCGGACTCGTTCAAGCGGGCTTCGCCTTCGAGCGCCTCGCCCAGGAGGGTGATGTTGACGATGTGGCGGTGGCGGTCCGGGGGCAGGCTCTCGGCGATGAAGAGCAGGCGGCCGGCGCGGACCTTGACCGCGCACTCCTCCATCAGCTCGCGCTCCAGGGCCTGGGCCATGGTCTCGCCGAAGTCCACGCCGCCGCCGGGCAGCAGCCAGTAGGATTCGGGGCCGCGCACGTGGTTCACCAGCAGGATCTCGTCGCCGCGGGTGAAGATCCCGGCGACGCGGACGCGGACGGCCTTGCTCATAGGAGCTCCCCCGAGGAGCCGCGCGGCTTCAGGCCCAGGTGCTCCCAGGCCATGGGATTGGCCTTGCGGCCCTGGGGCGTGCGCGTCAGGAAGCCGGCCTGGATGAGGAAGGGCTCCACCATGTCCTCCAGGGTGTCCGCGTCCTCGCCCAGGGTCACGGCCAGGTTGTCCAGGCCCACGGGCCCGCCCCCGAACTTCTCGATCAGGGCGCGCAGGTAGAGGCGGTCCACCGGGTCCAGGCCCAGCACGTCCACCTCCAAACGGGCCAGGGCCTCGTCGGCCAGGGCGCGCCCCACGGAGCGGGCCTTGCTGACCTCGGCCCAGTCCCGCACCCGCTTGAGCAGGCGGTTGGCGATGCGGGGGGTGCCCCGGGAGCGGCGCGCGATCTCCGCGGCCCCTTCGGGCTCCAGGCCCAGGCCCAGGATCCCGGCCGAGCGCTCCAAAATGGCGCCCAGCTCCCCGGGGCTGTAGAAGTCCAGGCGCTGGGTGATGCCGAAGCGGTCGCGCAGCGGCGCGCTGAGCATGCCTGCGCGGGTGGTGGCGCCCACCAGGGTGAAGTGCTTGAGCCGCAGCTGCACGCTCTGGGCGCTGGGGCCCTTGCCCAGGAGGATGTCGATCTTGAAGTCCTCCAGGGCCGGATACAGCACCTCCTCGACCACGCGGTTGAGGCGGTGGATCTCGTCGACGAAGAGGATGTCCCCCTCCTCCAGTGCGGTCAGCAGGCTGGCCAGGTCCCCCGGCCGCTCCAGCACCGGGCCGGAGGTCACCTTGACGTTCACGCCCATCTCGTGGCCCAGGATCTGGGCCAGGGTGGTCTTGCCCAGGCCCGGGGGTCCGTAGAGCAGCACATGGTCGAGGGGCTCGCGGCGGGCCTGGGCGGCCCGGATGGCGACGTCCAGCTGCTCCCGCACCTTGACCTGGCCCACATAGTCCGCCAGGCGCTGCGGGCGCAGGCTGGTGAACAGCCCTTCCTCTTCGGGCTGGTCCGGCAGGCTCGAGGGCTGGAGGTCCGGGGAGCTGGGCATGGTCAGCGGCGCCCCTTGCGCAGGCGCTCGGCGGCCTTGCGCAGCATGGCCTCGGTGGTCTCCCAGCCGACGCAGGCGTCCGTGACGCTGACCCCGTACTTCAGCTGGGCCAGGTCCTTGGGGATGGCCTGCTTGCCGGGATGCAGGTTGCTCTCGACCATGGCGCCCACGATGGCCGGCTGGCCCTCGGACACCTGCGCCACCACGTTGTCCAGCACCATGGGCTGCAGGTTGTGGTCCTTGTTGCTGTTGGCGTGGGAGCAGTCCACCACCAGCGCGCGGCGCAGCCCGCGCTTGGCCAGGGCCGCGTCCACCTGGGCCACCTGCACGCTGTCGAAATTGGGGCCCTTGCTCCCGCCGCGCAGGATCACGTGCCCGTATTTGTTCCCCTTGGTGCGGATGACCGCGGTCTGGCCCTGCTGGTTCACGCCCAGGAAATGGTGGGGCGAGCCCGCGGACTCCAGCGCGTTGAGGGCCACCTCCACCGAGCCGTCCGTGCCGTTCTTGAAGCCGACCGGCATGCTCAGGGCGCTGCTCATCTCGCGGTGCGTCTGGCTCTCGGTGGTGCGCGCGCCGATGGCCGACCAGCTCATCAGGTCGCTGAGGTACTGCGGGCTCACCGGGTCGAGGGCCTCGGAGCCGGCGGGCAGGCCCAGGGCGTTGATGTCCAGCAGCAGTCCGCGGCCCAGGCGCAGGCCCTTGGCGATGTGGAAGCTGTCGTCCATGTCCGGGTCGTTGATGAGGCCCTTCCAGCCCACGGTCGTGCGCGGCTTCTCGAAGTAGACGCGCATGACCAGCAGCAGGGCGTCGGCCAGCTCCAGGGCCAGGGCCTTGAGCCGGCGCGCGTAGTCCATGGCCGCCGCGGGGTCGTGGATGGAGCAGGGCCCCACCACCACGAAAAGGCGCGGGTCCTTGCGGTCCAGGATGGCCTGGATCTGGCGGCGCCCCTCGATGACGGTGTTGAAGGCCGTTTCGGTCAGCGGCAGCTGCGCGCGCATTTCCGCGGGGGTGGTGAGCACCTCCACGCTGTCGACGTTGACGTTGTCCACCTGCTTGATGTCCATGGCTCCTCTGGTCCTGGTCAGGGCCGGCCCGCCTCTTCGCGCCGGCGCGCTTCCCAGATTTTGAGACGAAAACAGAAATTATAGTAGCCGCCCAAAAAGGCGTAAAGCAGGCCCTGCACGCCGTCGCCCCAGCCCCGCTTCCACAGGTAGTTCTTGGCCACGCGGTGCACGGCCCGCACCAGGGCGCCGGCCTGGCTGAACCGGGCCCCCGCGCCCAGGCGGCCGGCGGCCTCCAGCGTGGTGTAGCGGTCCAGCTTTTCCAAGGCCAGCTCCATGCTGGGGTAGGCGTTGTGGGTGATGTGGCCCGCCAGGCGCCCGGGGTCGGCGATGTCCGGGCGTTCGTGCACGTCGCCCTTGGTGCCCCCGTAGCGGGCGCCCTCCCGCCGGAAAAAGTTCAGGTGCTCGTCGGGATACACGCCGCCGTAGCGCAGCCAGCGGCCGAAGTAGTTGCTGACGAAGCGCACCCGGTAGCCGCGCTTCTCGGGCGCGCCGGCCAGCAGGGCCCGCACCGCCCGCACCAGGTCCGGCGCCACGCGCTCGTCCGCGTCCACGCTCAGGATCCATGGCTGGCGGCACTTGGACAGGGCGAAATTGCGCTGGTCCACGTAGCCGGTCCAGGCGCGGGCGTAAACCTTGGCCCCGGCCTTGCGGGCCAGGGCCGGGCCGCGGTCCGTGCTGCCGGAATCCACCACCACCACCTCGGCGGCCCAGCCCAGCATGGCCAGGCAGCCGGGCAGGTTGGCCTCCTCGTTGCGGATGAGGACGACCACCGAAACCGGGAGCTTCGCCTCCGGCCGCGCCTTCACGCCGGCCTTCCCTGTTTTCGCGCTCATCGCTTCCGCCCTGTCCCCTGCTTCAGCCATTGCAGGGCCGAGGCAAGCACCGTGTCCACGGGGATATCCTCAACCCTGGCGGTGCCGGTCTGCAAGGCCCAATGCCCGTCCTCCCTGGCGTAGGGGTGCCATTCCCTCAGGGTCTCGGGCCCGAAAAGGGTCAGGGTCCTGGCCCCCGACGCGGCGGCGATGTGGCGCGGGCCGCTGTCGTTGCCGATCACCGCTCCCGATCGCCTGCACAGGGCGCCCAGGACTTTGAGGTCCGCCACGCTGGCCCAAGCCGCGCCAGCGGCCTTGGCCTGGGCGGCCAGGCCGGCCTCGTCCGGGGCCGTCAGGAAAAGGACTCCGGCCTTGGAAGGGCGCAGGGCTTTGGCCAGGGCCAGGAATTTCTCCAGGGGCCAGCGCTTCTCCGGCTTCCCAGCCCCGGGGAAGAGCAGGACCGTGCGCGGCTTCAGGCGCAGGGCCTTCCAGCGGCCGGCGGCGTCCGCCAGGGCCTTGGGCGGGATGGCCATGCGCGGCCGCTCGTCGCTGGGGCGCAGGCCCAGGGCCCGCAGGGCGTCGAAGTCGCGCTGGATGATGCTCTTGGGCTCCTTGGGCTCGGCGGCGGGCAGGTTGCAGAACCAGTCCGGTCCGCTGTGGTTGCGCACGGAGCGCCAGGGGGCCCCGCTCGCAAGGGCGATCAGCGCCGTCCGGAAGCTCGCGTGCAGGCAGACCGCCAGGTCCGGCTCGCGCCGGCGCAGCCCGGCGAAGAAGAGGGCCTGGGGGACCAAGCCGTCCAGGGCCGCGCGGTCGTAGGCGAGCAGTTCGTCGCAGCGCGGGTCGTCGCGGTAGACCCCCAGCGAGGCCGGAGGGGCCAGTACAGTGATGCGGGCCCGGGGGAAGCCCAGGCGCAGGGCCTGCAGGCTGGGCAGGGTCAGCACCGCGTCGCCGATGGCCCGCAGCTTGACCAGCAGGATGGAGCGCACCGCTTCGCGCCCAAAGCCCGCGGCCACCTCAGGCCCCCGCGTTGGAAGGGGCCAGGACTTCGTCATAGACCGCCATCAGGTCGCCGGCGTAGCGGCCCAGGCTGTGGCGCTCGCGCACCGTGCGGCGGGCCTGCGCGGCCAGGCGCTTGGCGAGGGCCGGCTCCTTGAGCAGGCGCAGGATGGCATAAGCCAGCGCCTCGGGATCCTCGCTGGGGACCAGCAGTCCGTCCTTGCCGTCGCGGATCAGCTCGCCGCTGCTGCGGTCCGTGGCGACGACCGGCACGCCCAGGCTCATGGCCTCCATGGGCACCAGGGGCGCGCCCACCTCCCAGCGCGAGGGCGACACCAGGATGTCGAAGCTGCGCATCCAGGGCAGGACCTCGCGCTGGCCCGGGAAGAGGCGCACCCGGCCCCTGAGGGCCGGGTCGGCGGCCAGCGCCTGGATGGAGGCTTCCATGCCCTCTTCGGCGTGGGCCGGGTCCCCGACGATCACGAAGCGCGCCTTGGGGTGTTGCGCGGCCACGATCTTGCAGGCGCGCAGGAAAATGTCGAGGCCCTTGTGCGTGCGGTGCACGGCCACCACCCCGACCACCGGGGCGGGGGGGAAGCCGGCGGCGCGCCGTTGCGCCGGGCTGAGGGGCTTGGCCTTGGCCACCAGGGCGATGTCGATGCCGTTGTAGATGCGCACCAGCTTGGCTTGGGGGATGCCCATGGCCCGCAGGCTCGCCACCACGGCCTCGGAGGCGCCCAGCACCTTGCGGTTGAGGCGGGCGTAGAGGCGCCACAGCAGCGCGGTGGTGCTGCCCTTGCGCCGGGCCAGGATGTGCTTGTGCCAAAGGCAGGGGACCCCGGCGAGCCAGGCCGCGGGCCCGGCCAATTTGTTGGCCGGATAGCAGTTGGCCTCCACCAGCTCCACGCCCTGGGAGCGGATCAGCCCGGCCAGGGCGAGGGTGGCGGGTATGGCCTCCCAGGGCCGGCGCCAGCGCGCCTTTTTCATGGGCACCAGGTACACCGGCACGCCGGCGCGGCGGGCCTCCTCGACCATGGGGCCGTCGTGGGGCAGGGCCAGGATGGGCGTGTAGCGGCTGCGGTCGAGGGCCTTGAAGGTGTTCAGCAGCACCACCTGCCCGCCGGCGATGGAGCTGTAGTAGTCGACGTAGAGCACGCGCCTGGGCTTCATCGTTTGAGCAGCTGCTGGAAGGCGTCGAGCACCTGGTCCACCCCGAGGGTTTCAAGGCAGTCGTGGTGCTTGAGCGGGCAGACCTTGGCGAAGCAGGGGCTGCAGGACAGGCCCAGATAGAGGGCCTGGGCCCGCGGGCTCTGCGGCGCGGACCAGCGCGGATCGATGGGCCCGTAGAGGCCCAGGCAGCGGGCGCCCACCGCGGCGGCCATGTGCAGCGGGCCGGAGTCGTTGGCCACCACCATTTCGCAGGCCTGCAAACAGGCCGCCAGGCCCGGCAGGCTGGGGGCGAGCACGGCCGCTCCCCCGGCTTCCCTGGCCATGGGCGCCACCGCGTCGAGCTCCAAAGGGGCGCAGAAGAAGACCACGCTGTAGCGGAGCTCCCTCAGGCGCCGGGCCAGTTCCACCCAGTGGCGCGCGGGCCATTGTTTGGAGGGCCCGAAGGCGGAGGTCGGGCAAAGGCCCACCAGCAGGCCCGCGCCGAGCCCGTGTTCGCGGAAGAGGCGCTGGCGCTCCTCCATGCCCGTTGAGGGCGGCGCCAGGCGCGGCATGCGCTGGGAGGCATCGGCCTCCGCGCCGCAGGCCAGGGCCAGGTCGAGGTATTCGTCCACCACGTGCCGGGAGCGGTCGCGGCGCGGCAGGCGGTAGCCGCGGCTGAGCAGGGGCGCGCGGCCCTCGCCGACCCGGCCGACCCGCACGCCGGCGCCGCTCAGGCGCGCGGCCAGGGCCGTGCTGAAGCTGTCCGGGAAAACCACCGCGAGGTCGTAGCGCCGCTGGCGCAGCTTCCACAAGGCCTGGAAGCGATGCCAGCGACCGGTGCCCGCGGGCAGGCTGTAGGCCCGGTCGAAGCGCCCGCCGTCCTTCAGCAGCGCGGCGATGGAGGCCCGGGCGAGCAGGTCCAGTTCCGCGCCGGCGAAACGCCGCTTCAGCGCGTCCACCGCCGGCAGGAAAAAAAGGCTGTCTCCCACCCAGTTGGGCGCCACGCAGAGGATGCGCTGCGGGTCGAGGGCGCGGCTCACGCCAGCTCCTTGGCGTCCGCTTCGCTCAGCGGCCAGGGGGGGCCCGGCTTGCCGCCCTTGGCCATCCAGGAACGGTGCCACCACTTGGCGTACTTCCAAAAGGTGGAGGAGGCCGACAGCAGGGCCAGGTTGAGGCCCAGCCCGCCGTCCATGAAGCCGCGCCGCAGCACGAACATCTTCAGGAAGGTCAGGGGCGGATCGGCCAGCATGCGCACCAGGGCCGCGGCCGGGTGGGCGCCTTTCCCTTGCAGCAGCTCCTCGGCCTGCAGGCTGGTGTAGCGGTTCATGCGCTGGAGGTATCCCGACAGGTCGGGGTAGCTGTGGTGGTGCAGCAGGCCGTCCAGGCGCCGCACCGCGGCGCCTGGACGGACCGCCTCCATGCCTTCGTGCACCAGGCGGGCGTTGAAGAGCGCCTCGCCCTTGCGGAAGAGGCGCAGGTGGCGGTCGGGGCTCCAGCCGCTGTGGCGCACGGGCGTGCCGAGGAAATAGTTGAGCCGGTTCACGGACCAGAGGCCCGCGGGCTCCAGGTTCACGGCGCGTTCAATGGCCGCCAGCAGGGCCCCGTCCGGGTTCTCATCCGCGTCCAGCACCAAGATCCAGGGCGCCCGGCACTGGGGGATGGCGCGGTTGCGGGTGGCGGCGAAACCCTCCCAAGGGGCCCTCAGGATCCTGGCGCCGAGACGGGCGCCCAGGGTCCGGGTCCGGTCCCGGCTGCCCGTGTCCACCAGCACCACCTCATGGGCCAGGCGTAGGGGCTTCAGGGCCGCGAAAAAATCCGGCAGGCACGCGGCCTCATCCTTGGCCAGCACCAGGATGGAGAGGGCCGGCTTTGACTGCGCCGCGGCCCTCACGCGGCCGCCTTTTCCAGGCCCAGGCCGCGGCGCAGGTGGAGGGCGACGCCGAAGGGTTCGATGGTTTTCATGCAGTCGTGGTGCCCCAGGGGGCAGCTCGCGGTGCCGTGGACCGAGCAGGGCCGGCAGTCCAGGTCCCTCTCGAAAACGCGCCGTCCCGCGCCCAGGGGATAGAACCCGAAGGCCTCCACCGTGGGGCCGAAGAGGACCGTCACCGGCACGCCCAGCGCGTCGGCCACGTGCATGGGGCCGGAGTCGTGGCCGAGAAAAAGGTCCGAGCGCGCGATCAGGGCCGCCAGCCGGCCCAAGTCGCCGGTCTCGCGGTCGCTGCGCAGGGCCATGGGCCGGCTTTTGCGCATGGCGGCCTGCAGGGAGTCCAGGAGCGGGCCTTCCGCGGCGCTCCCCAAGAGCAAAAAACGCACCTTGTCGAACTCGCTGACCAGGTCCAGGCACTGGGCCATGTGGTCGACGCCCCAGCGCTTGGTGGCCCAGGCGGCGCCCGGGGCCACCGCCAGCAGCTTCTGGCCCGGCATCAGGCCCTGCGCCTTCAGCCAGTCCCCGGCCCAGGCCGCGGCGGCCGGATCCAGGCCCAGCCGCGGCAGGGGGGCGGGACCCTCGCCGAGCGCCTCCCCCAGGGCCGCGGCTGCGGCGCGGGCGAAGCGCGTGTGCACCGGCTCGGGCAGGGGCACGGCCATGAAGGGCATGTGCACCCGCAGGCGGCGGTTGAGGCCCTGGGACTTCCAGCGTCGCACCGGGGCGCCGGACAGCAGGCCCAGCGCGCGGGCGCGCAGCCCGGAGTGGAGGTCCACCACCGCGTCGAATTTGGCCGCGCGCACCCGCGAGACCAGGGCGGCCAGGGACTCGCCCTGGCGCAGCGCCCACACCTCGTCGATGTCCTGCTGGCCGGCCAGGACGGGCGCGAAGGCCGCCTTGGTGGCGAACACCACGCGCGCGTCCGGCCGCCGCCCGCGGATCAGGCGGGCGGCGGAGGTGGCCAGGACCACGTCGCCGAGCGAGGAAAAACGCAGAAGCAGATACTTGTTCATACCCATGTCCGGCGGGGGAAAAGAAGCCAGCCTTCCAGCCGGCCTGCGCCGGGATCCGGCTTAGAGCAGTTGCGCCGCCAAGGCCGCCAGTTGGGAGCGCTCCGTGCGCGACAGCGTAACGTGCCCGAAGCAGGGCTGGCCCTTGAACTTCTCCACCAGGTAGGCCAGCCCGTTGGACTCGGCGTCGAGGTAGGGGTTGTCGATCTGGTAGGGGTCCCCGGTCAGCACGACCTTGGTGCCCTCGCCGGCGCGGCTGACGATGGTCTTGACCTCGTGGGGCGTCAGGTTCTGGGCCTCGTCCACCACCACCCACTGCTTCGGCAGGCTGCGCCCGCGGATGTAGGTGACGGCCTCCAGCTCCAGCTTGTTGGTCTCCACGAGGTAGTCCACGTGGCTGCCGGCGTCCTCCTCGTCGTTGCCCTGGCTGGTGAGGAACTCCAGGTTGTCGAAGATGGGCTGCATCCAGTGCCGCAGCTTCTCGTCCTTGGTGCCGGGCAGGTAGCCGATGTCCTTGCCCAGCGGGACGACGGGCCGGGAGATGAGGACCTTCTTGTACTTCTTGTCCTCCACCACCCTCTGCAGGCCGGCGGCCATGGCCAGCAGGGTCTTGCCCGTGCCGGCCGTGCCGACCAGGGTGACCAGCTCTACCGCGTCGTCCAGCAGGAGGTCCATGGCGAATTTCTGTTCGACGTTGAGCGCGCGTATGCCCCAGGCGTCCTTCTCGCCCCAGACCATGGGGCGGGCCGCCAGGTCCTTGTCCAGGCGCGCGACGGCGCTGTGGTTCGGGTTCTCGACGCTGCGCAGGAGCAGGAACTGGTTGGGGTAGAAGGGCCCGGCGCCCAGCGCCCGCGCGTCCGGCAGCATCTTGTCGCGGTAGAGGGCGTCGATGAGGTCCTTGCCCACGCTCAGTTCAGCCCAGCCGCGGTAGAGGCTGCCGATGTCGACCTTGGCGTTCTCGAAATCCTCGGCCAAGAGCCCCAAGGCCCCGGCCTTGATGCGGGCGTTGATGTCCTTGCTGATGAAGCGCACGTCCTCGCCCTGCTTGCTGAGCATCAGGGCCGTGCGCAGGATGCTGTTGTCGACCTTGTCGGAGTCCAGGGCCGGCGGCAGGGGGCCGTTCATGTTGAGCTCGACGCGCACCAGGCCGCCCTTGGGCAGGGGCACGCCCTTCACCAGGTCGCCCTGGTCGCGCAGCTCGTCCAGGTAGCGGGACACCGCGCGGGCGTTGCGGCCGCGTTCATCGAGGTATTTCTTGAGGTTGTCCAGCTCCTCGATCACGACCAGGGGGATGATCACCTTGTTGTCGTCGAACAGGAACAGGGCGCTGGGGTTGTGCACCAGCACGTTCGTATCCAGGACGAAAGTTTTGTTCGGCATGGTCCTCTTCGGTTTAGACGCGCAGGCGCACCCAGCGCGCTCCGGCGCTCAGGGTGTCCCACGAATCCAGGAAATAGGCCCTCAACGACACCGGCCCGGGCGCCACAAGGCGCAGGACCAGCACGCAGATGACCAGGTTCAAGGCCAGGATCAACGGGATGGCGAAAAACCACCCCACTTCGGCTATGTCGCTCTGGTGCTGTTTCAGGGAGAAAAGGGTCAGGGCGAAATGGAAGGCCAGGGTGAAGCCGATCAGGGCCGCGATCCAGGGCAGGAAGCGGTCCGCAGCAACGGCCCACACCAGGCAGGCCAGGGCCGTGTAGATGGGGAAAAAATAGGGGGCCAGGTTCACGATGAAGTTGCTGCGGTTCACCCGCACCTTGCCGCCCTTGGTGCTGACATGGAGGTCGTCGGCCTGGCCGCCCTGGAGCACGGCGGCCAGCGCATGGGTCAGTTCATGGCCCATCACGTAGATGAACAGGGGCTTCCAAAAGAAGATCTGCACGGCCAGATAGGCGAGGAATCCGCCCGCGAACCAGGGCAGGTCCCCCTGGGTCCAGGGCAGATGCGCCAGCAAGCGGCCCAGCGCCAGGCCCAAGCTGCCCGCCAGCGGCCACAATGCCAGGGATGCGAAAAAACGAAGGGCGAGGCCGAGGAGGGCCATGCTGTCGGGTTGCCTCACAAGTCGGAATCAAGGGGGCTTTGCACCTAATATTACGCCGTAGGGGCCTGGGTTTAAACGAAAAAAACCTAAAAAACAAAGGGTTTTCGCCGCCTTAGGCGGCCTTTTTCCGGCCGCCTACCAGCGTATGGTCAAATCCAGGTACTCAATGGGCGTGAGCTCATAATAGATGTAGGCGTAGTCCACCTGCAAAATGGCGTACTTGAAGCTGGCGCCCAGGCTGGGTTCGCTGCTTTGCGGGCTGTCCGTGAACTGCATCATGCCGCCGCGGATGGCGATGGTGTCCTTGTACCAGACCTCGGCGCCGTAGTGGATGAGCGTGCTGGGCGCGTACACCGTGGGGTCCACGTCCAGGGCCAGGTTCACCACGGTGTGGGCGTCCTCCAGGTAGGCGAAGGGCAGGGTATAGGCCAGCCCCGTTTTCGGGTTCGCGGTCACGCTTTCGTCCGGGCTGGTGGGGGTGTTGCTCCACTTGACCCCGGTGTTGAGCAGGTCCTGCAGGTTGAGGCCCAGGGACAGGCCCTCCAGCGCGGGGCTGAGGGCGCCGAACTTCAGCTTGAAGCCGAGGTCCAGGCCCAGGTAGTAGTAGTCCGCGTTGCCGCTGATGTTGTTGGTGGGGTCCGCCTGCAGCCCGTTCGTGCCCCCGAAGAGCGTCTTGACCGTGACCCCCATGTCCAGGGCCGGGGCCACGGAACGGGCATAGCTCAGGAATACGCCCGTGTCCGAAGTGCCGAAGGTGCCTTTCTGGTCGGGCGGAGGGCAGGTCCCGCAGGTGTTTTGGTTGGGGATCTGGGGGATGCCGTTCACCGCGAAACGCGTCAGGGACAGGCCGAAACTGCCGACCTGGGGCAGGGTCCAGCCGCCGGAAAGGAAGATGTAGTCGCTGCCGACGTCGTTGGTGCCCAGATCCAGGGCCGCGGTCTGCTGCCCCTGTTCCGCCGCGTTCACTTCAAAATTCTTGATGCCCGTCAGTCCGGCCGGATTCCAATAGGTGGAGGTGGAGTCGTCCGCAAGCCCCACAAAGGCCCCGCCCATGCCCAAGGCCCGGGCGCCCACGCCCAAATCCAGGACGGAATTGGCGTATTCCACGGCCCGGGCCGGGCCTGCCAAGGCCATCAAAAGCCAAAAAAAATGGATCCGGCGAAGTTTAATGGCATCCTCTGCGTTTTAATGGCTGGAATGGACTTCCATGATGGAAAATAACACTCTTTCAAAGCCAGAGTCAAGCGTAGGGGGCCTTTAAAGACAATCGTTTTCCTTAATTAATCGGTCAGATTTCGCTTAAGGCAGGGGCTTCATCAAAGCGTCCACCGCGGCCTGGGATTCCGCCAGTTCCGCCGGGGACCAGGCCAATTCCTGCTGCATCACGGCCCATTCCTGGGAAACCCGGATGGCCAAATTGCGCTGGATCCCCCGCTGGGCCTGGCGCGCCATGGACATCTCGCTCAGGTCGCTGCGATCCAGCTTCGGCCAGGTGTCGGCCAGTTGGCTGGCGGTGGTGTGCCAGAGCACGGCCTGGTCCAGGTCGCCGAAGGCCGTGTCGGCCTGGAAATCCTGCTGCTGCGCGGAGACCTCGGTCCAGGACTGGTCTATCGCCTCCACGGCGTCCCCCAGCCGGTTCTTCTGCTTGGCGCTGAGGCGCCTGGGTTTCAGCAGAAGCGCGCCGTCTCGGCTGCCCTGCACATACAGCTTCAAGGGGCCGCGCACATAGGCCAGCCACACCGTGCGGCGCTGCTCCTGGCGCAGGTGCGTCACCTGGTAGCGGAAGCTCAGGCTGATCAGCAGCCCGGCGCAGAGGGACAGCGCGATGATCAGCGGTCTGGCCTTCATGGCTTCCCTTCCGGCGCGCCCACGCGCCACACTTCGTCCACGCGCTCGTAATGGTCCACGCCCAGTTCCGCGCAGCGCGTGATGCCGTCGGATTCGACCCAGCACAGGCGGCTGGAGGCGCTGATGCCGTCGAAGCCGCGGTTCATCTGGCGGCAGGCCCCCCAAGGCAGGCTGGGGTCGGGGACCTCGACCACGCGGGACGGATAGCGGTGCAGGACCGTGGCCTCTACCCAGCGCCGGCGCGGCCGGTGCTGGGTCCCCATCAGCGCCACGGTCAGGCGCCCGCCCCGGGCCCGCGCCTCGATGGTCAGGTCCGCGGCCGTGGAATTCCTGAAACGGAAATCGCTGTGCCCCCCGCGGGACACCATGGCGTCCCGGCCCGGCACGACATAGGCCTCGCGCGGGTCGTAGAGGCTATGGCTGGAGCGCTCCACCACGTCCAGGCCCGCCAGCAGGGCGGCGTTGTAGAGCCCCGAGCTCACCTGGCAGATGCCGCCGCCCACGGACTTGACCTCCCGGCCGCCCAGAAAGCTGGTGCCCGCGGCGAAGCGCCCGTCCCCGGCCAGCATGGTCTGGTTGAAGGAGAACACCGCGCCCGGCTCCAGCACGATCTTGTCCACCAGGGAGGCCGCCACGGACACGTTGCGCAGGGCGCCGGCCTCCCAGGGCCGCGGACGCTCGCAGGTGAAGCGGGACAGCTCCTCGGCCGGCGCCGCGCAAGCCGGCCCCATGCCTATGGCCAGCAGGCCCAGGAGCAATCCAAGGGCCCTCATCGGCGCAGGCTTTCCCAGCGTTTGCGCTCCGCGGCGAAGGCGAGCTTCAGGCGCACGAGCTCCAGGCGCTGGGGGTCGGAGCCGAAGGCGCGGCGCCCCCCGCTTCCCCGGGCCAGTGCCATCTCGGCCAGGTCGGTCTGGCCCAGCTGCTCGTAGGCCATGGCCAGGTTGTTCCAGGCCACGCGGTTGGCCGGAAAGGCCTGCACCGCGCGCTCCAGGCGTTCGCGCGCGGAGGAGGGGTCGGACAGGCGCAGGTAGCACAGGGCCCAGTTGTTCAGGCGCCAGCTTTCGCGCTCCGGCGGGGCGGTCCTGCCCAGGGCGGCGTAGGCCGCGCCGGCCTGCGCGTAGAGTCCCTTGTCCAGGAGCGCGTTGGCCCTGGCCAGGGCGGACTTGAGCGCGTCGCCGGACAGGGGGCAGTCCTTCTCCAGCAGGCGCGGAACGGCGTTTTGGGGCGCGGGCGCGGCCAGGTTCTCGTGCGCCTCCTCGTCCGCGTCCGGCTGGCTGCGGCCGCGGGCGAGGGCGCGGTTGCCGGAGCGGACCAGCTCCAGGGCGCGCCGGTAGACGTCCACGGCCTTGGTCAGGTCGCCCACCCGCTCCCAGGCTGCCCCCAGGTTGGCGCGCGCGATGAAGTTGGAGGGGTCGACGTCCACCGCGGTCTGGAAGTGGTCCACCGAGGCCGCCGGCTTGCCCAGGCGCAGCAGGGCCAGGCCCCAGTTGTTCTGGCGCCAGCCTTCGCGCTTGGCGCCGCTCTGGGCGCCCAGGGCCCCGTAGGCCCTGGCCGCTTCCGCGTCCTGGCCCGCCGCGAGCAGGGCGTCCGCGCCGGCCATGCCCCCCGACGAGGACAGGGAGGCCGGCGCCGGGGCGGGAAGCGCCGGGGCGCCCGCGCTGAAGGCGGGAAAAAGGGCTGCGAGAAGCGCGGCGCAGGCCGCGGCACGGATGGCGGAGGTCAAAGCGCGGCTTCCTCGCGCACGCCGCAAAAACGCATGATCAATTCCTCGAACACGGCCTCGTGGGTCGCGCCGCCGCTCTTGAGCCGGACGTCGCTTTCCGCTAGGAATTCCAGCAGTCCGCGCAATTGGCGGGCGTCGAAGGCGCGGGCGCGCTTGAGCGCCTGGAACTGGGCCCAGGCGTTGGTCCTGCGCCAGGCCGCGGCCAGGGCCGGCGGCAGTTCGCGGCCGAGGGTCTCGTGGACCTGGGCCTTGAAGGCGTTGGCGTCGTTGATCCTCGCCGGCACCCGTTCCTCGTCGATGAGGGCCCGCATCAGGATCAGTTTGCGCACCTCGGTGCACAGCAGCCCGAAGATCTGGTAGCGGGCGTCCTTGTCCTGGGCCAGGAAATGGCGGACCTGGCGGTAGGCCAGGACGGGGTTGCGGGCCGCCAGCGCGTCGAGGATGGCGAAGACCTTCTCCTCGGGCGGGGCCAGGCAGACCACGGCCAGGTCCTCCTCGTTGACCTCGGTGCGCGGCCACACCCAGGCCTCCAGCTTTGACAGCTCCTGCTCCAGGAGCCCCAGGTCCTTGCCCGCGGAAACCACCAGGCGCTCGCCCACCCGCGGCTTCATGGTGAGGCCCTTCTGCTTCAGCAGGTTCGCCAGAAAGGCCCGCCCCGTCTGCACCACCTGCTCGCCGCGCTCGCTGGACTTGAAGTCCAGGACCCGGCCTTTTTCGTGGAACAGCTTGAAGAGCTTCTTGCGCTGGTCCGCGCCGGAGCAGGCGCAGACCAGGTTGGCGCCGGCGACGCCCTGCTCCAGCAGGCGGGCGAGCCCGGCCTCGAGCGCGTCGGCCTCGTCGCCTTGGGAGGGCTGCTCCAGGCCCGAACGCAGGGCCTGGGCCACGGCCTCGCCGACCCAGCGCATGGCCTCGGCCGCGCCTTCCTCGTCCAGGTCCGCGGCCTCGGCCCACTGCGACGCGTCGGCCTGGGCGGCCTCCTCCCAGGTCCAGGAGGCCAGGGCCACCACGCGCCCGAGCTGCCGCAGGGCCGGGAGGGCCTCGCCGGCCCTCCATTTCTCCGCGGCCCGGGCCAGCAGGTCGCCGGAGTCGGCCTTGGACTGGAAGTAGCGGGCGTCGTAGACGCCCACGGCCTTGGGGCCGCCCATCATGGAGGGCGTGGCCAGGCTGTCCAGCACCACGCGCACCTCGGCGCGGGCGCCGTCGAACTGCTCCAGGTTGAAGGCCCGCGCGTCCTCCGGCACCAGGGCCTGCAGGATGCGGTCGTAGGCCTGGCGCACCAGGTATTCCTGGTCGCCGTAGATGAGCACCAGCGGCCTCAGCGAGCCGGCGCGGGCCTCGGCCAGGCAGGCCTCAAGGTCGGCTTGGCCCGGCATCAGCCCGCCTCCGGCATCAGGTCCAGCTCGCGCTGGGCGTAGCCGCGGTAGTGCTCCGCCCCGGCCTTGGTCCGCTCCAGTTCCTCTTCGCTCACCGGGCGCACGACGCGGCCGGGCACGCCCAGCACCAGGGAGCGGGGGGCTATGGTCTTGCCCTCGGGCACCAGGGCCCCCGCTCCGATCACGCACTCGTCGCCGACCACGGCCCCGTTGAGCACGATGGCCCCGATGCCGATGAGGCAGCGGTCGCCGATGACGCAGCCGTGCACCACCGCGCGGTGCCCGATGACGCAGTCCGCGCCGATGACGGCCGGATGCCCGTGGTCGTTATGCACCACGGCGCCGTCCTGGATGTTGGTGCCGGAGCCCACGGTGATGGAGTTGTAGTCGCCCCGGAGCACGGCCTGCGGCCACACGCTCACGCCGTCGCCCAGCACCACGTCGCCGATGAGCACGGCCGTGGAATGGACGCGCGCGGCGCCCGTGGAGCGGGGCGATTTGCCGAGATAGGCCTGGATCATGGGGGCTTGGGTGGGGGGTGTGGGGGCTTGCTTCAGGCCGGCTTGGTGAGGACCACCAGCTTGATGGCGCTCTTTTCCTGGCCGGCTATGGTGAGGTGCATGAATTCGGGCCGGCAGGCCAGCGCGATGAAATCCTCGCGCAGGTATTCCTGGGCGATGGCCAGGGCCTTGACGGACTGGTTGACGCTGTTGGGGCCCATGGCCACCAGCTCAACCGCGCGCCCTTCGCGGACGTTGTTGGCGATGGCCCCGGCCACCGTGGCCGGATTGCTCGTGGCTGCGACCTTCAGGGTCATCACCCCTTCGGCCTTTTTCCCGGGCTCCTGCTCCATGGCCAAGCCTCCCCATGCGCGACTCAGCTTTCGACCACGTCCTTTTCTATCGGGGACACGCCCACGCCCACCTTCTTCAGGTAGGACATGGCGGCCTCCATGTTCGCGACGCTGCCCTTGAGCTCGAGCTGGATGTAGCCGAAGGCCTGGGTGATGTTGGCCCGCTTGATGTTGGGGACCAGGTCGAAGCGCTTCACCAGCTCGTAGAGCACCGGCTTGCCGACCAGGCGGGCCGGGAAATCGAGCTCCAGGGGGCGGGAGAGCATCGCCGAGCGCCCGGAGCCGGGCCGCGCGGCGGCCTTGCGTTTCTTCGCCGCGGCCATGTCAGCAGCCGCCGGCGATGGCCGGGACGATGGACACCTCGTCGCCGTCCTTCAGGGCCGTGGCCTCGCCCTGGAGGAAGCGGATGTCCTCCTCGTTGAGGTACACGTTGACGAAACGGCGCAGCTTGCCGGTGTTGTCGCAGAGGCGTTCCTTGAGGCCGGGGTGCTTGGCCTCCAGGCCCTCGATCATGGCCCCCACGGTGGCGGCGTCGAGGAGCACCTCGGCGGCGTTGGCGGTGAGGTTGCGCAGGGGAGTCGGGATGAGGACTTTTACGGGCATGGCGTCTCCTGGATCCTAAAAAGGTTAGGTGAGGGCTAGGGTCTTCTGGCTGGCCTCGAACGCGGCCAGGTTGGGCTTGATCACCCGGGGTTCCTCCAGGTGCCCGTGCAGGGCTTCCTGGGTCTTGAGGCCCGTTCCCGTGATGTAGGCCACGGTCTTCTCGTCGGGGCGGATCTTGCCCGACTGCACCAGCTTCTTCAGGCAGGCGATGGTCACGCCGCCCGCGGTCTCCGCGAAGATGCCCTCGGTGGAGGCCAGCAGCTTGATGCCCTCGATGATCTCCTCGTCGCTGGCCCGCTCCGCCGCGCCGCCGGAGGCCTTGATGGCCTGCAGGGCGTAGTAGCCGTCCGCCGGGTTGCCGATGGCCAGGCTCTTGGCGATGGTGTTGGGCTTCACAGGCCTGAAGGTGTCCGAGCCCTCCAGGAAGGCCGTGCTGATCGGCGAGCAGCCGTTGGCCTGGGCCCCGCTGACGCGGGTGTGCGGCTCCCCGATGAGGCCGGTCTTGTGGAACTCGCCCAGGGCCTTGTAGATCTTGGTCAGCAGGCTGCCGCTGGCCATGGGCACCACCACGTGGTCGGGCGCCTTCCAGCCCATCTGCTCCACCACCTCGAAGCCCAAGGTCTTGCTGCCCTCGGCGTAGTAGGGGCGCACGTTGATGTTGACGAAGGCCCAGCGGTGCTTGCCGGCGATCTCGGAGCAGAGCCGGTTCACCTCGTCGTAGTTGCCCTCCACCTTCACCAGGTGCGGCTGGTAGACGTTGCTGGCCACCACCTTGCCCGCCTCGAGGTTGGCGGGGATGAAGACGTAACGCACCATGCCGGCGCGGGCGCCGTAGGCCGACACCGCGTTGGCCAGGTTGCCGGTGCTGGCGCAGCTGACGGTCTTGAAGCCCAGCTCCACCGCCTTGGTCACGGCCACGCTGACCACGCGGTCCTTGAAGCTGTGGGTCGGGTTGGCGCAGTCGTTCTTGAGCCAGAGCTCCTTCAGGCCCAGCAGGGCGCCGAGGTTGCGCGCCCGCAGCAGGGGCGTGTAGCCCTCCTGGAGGCTCACCGGGTCGTCGCCGTTGGCCGGCAGGAACTCCTTGTAGCGCCACATCGTCAGGGGCCGGGCTTCGATCTTCTCGCGGGTGATGTGCTTCTTGATCTTCTCGTAGTCGTAGGCCACTTCGAGCGGCCCGAAACAAAATTCGCAGACGTAGCGGGCTTCCAGGGGGTATTCCTTGCCGCATTCGCGGCATTGCAGCGCCTTGCAGTACACCGACATGGTCACGCTCCAAAAACCAGAAGGATTTATTCGGGGCGCGTCCTGGATATCCGCGCTCCACAGGGCCTCCCTCGCGGGGGCCCCCCTTCCACGGAAAAACCGGGGGTTTTTACCGTGTCTTCACCTTCTCCGGAACCTACCGGAGAAGGAATCGCGCCCGGGGCCTAGGCCGCCTCGGGCTTGAGGTCGAGGCGCTTCAGAAGGCCGAGATCGTGCTCCACCTGCGGGTTGCCGGTGGTCAGCAGGCGCTCGCCGTAGAAGATGCTGTTGGCGCCGGCGTAGAGGCACAGGGCCTGCAGGCTGTCGTCCATGCCCTCGCGCCCGGCAGACAGCCGCACGTGGGCCCGGGGGAAGAGGATGCGCGCCGCGGCGATGGTGCGCACGAACTCGAAATCGTCCACCAGCGGCTTGGCCGCGGCCAGGGGCGTGCCGGGGATGGGCACCAGGCGGTTGATGGGCACGCTCTCGGGGCTGCCCGGCAGGAGGCTGAGCTCGTGCAGCAGGCCCACGCGGTCGGCGCGGCTCTCGCCCATTCCCAGGATGCCGCCGCTGCAGACCTTGATGCCGGCCCCGCGCACGGCCTTCAGGGTGTCGACGCGGTCGTCGTAGGTGCGGGTGCCCACCACCTGGGGGTAGTACTCCCGGCTGGTGTCGAGGTTGTGGTTGTAGTAGTCCAGGCCCGCCTCTTTCAGCCTGCAGGCCTGCCCGGAATCCATCATGCCCAGCGTCATGCAGGTCTCCAGGCCCAGGGCCTTGACCCCGCGCACCATCTCCGACACCGCGCCCAGGTCCTTGTCCGCCAGCTCACGCCAGGCCGCGCCCATGCAGAAGCGGGTGGCGCCGGCCTCGGCGGCCTTGCGGGCGGTGTCCAGCACTTCCGCGGTCCGCATCAGCGGCTCGGCCTCCACCGCGGTCTCGTAACGGGAGCTCTGGGCGCAGTAGCCGCAATCCTCGGTGCAGTTGCCTGTCTTGATCGACAGCAAGGTTGAAAGCTGCACCTCCCCCGCCGGGAACTGCGCTTGATGCACGCCATGGGCGCGGTGCAAAAGTGCAAAGAACGGCAAATCAAAGAGTTGGCTGATCTCGTCTCGGGTCATGAAACACCAGTAAAGCAAAGGCCCACCCTTGGGTGGGCCAAAGCGTTATTTTAGGAAGCCCGGGGCCGGAGCGCAAGCCTCCGCATCCCCCGGTATTTAGGGGCGTTTTCCTTCTTCAATGGCCTTTTCGCTGGGGTGCTCGCCCAGCCACTGCACCCGGCTGTTCTCCAACTGGTAGACCCCGCCGATGAGCTTGACGGAACCGTCCTCCACTTTCGAACGGATCAGGGGGCTCTGCAGCAGGATCTGCTTCATCTGGTAGAGCACGTTCTTTTCGATGGCCTCCCTGGCCAGGTCCGAGCCGGACAGGCCGCCCACGCGGTCGCCGGCCTCGTCCAGGGCGGGCTTCAAGTCCGCGGCCAGCGCGCCCTGGGCGCCGTCCTTGCCGGCGTTCCTCACCGCGTCCCTCAGTTCGTCGCAATGGCTGTGGCCCAGCACCACGATCAGGTGCACCCCGGACTCGCTCACGGCGTTCTCCAGGGCGCCCACTTGGGCGTCGTCCTTCACCAGCTCGGCCGGGCTGCGCAGCACCAGCAGGTCGCCCAGTCCCTGGTCGAAGATGATCTCCGGGGCCACCCGGCTGTCGGTGCAGGCCAGCACGGCCGCGAAAGGCTCCTGCTTGTGGCTCAGCACGCGCTGGCGCTCCCCATCGACGTGCGGGTGCACGGCCAGCTCGCGGGCGAAGCGTTCGTTGCCCGCGGCCAGCATGTGCCAGGCGTCGTCGGCGGTCACGCCGGAATCGGCCTCGGCCCACAGGCCCGCGGCCGCCAACGCCGCCACGGTCAGGATGCTGAAAGTCTTGCGCATTTGTTTCCTCCAGGACTGGTGATCAAAACGCCGTTCCATCGCCCCCGGGGACGCCGTGCTTGTCCCGGATGCGGTCGTTCTGCGCGCCGGGGCCGGGGTCCTTGCCCCAGCGGCGGCAGTACTCGTACATGCCGAGCGTGGCGGCCACGCTCACGTTGAGGCTCTGGGCCCTTCCCCATTGGGGGATCCGCAGCGCGCCCACGTCCGGGAAACTGGCCCGGCTGAAGCTCTGGCCCACGCCCTCGTTGCCCAGCACCAGGGCGCAGTCCCAGGGCAGGTCGGCGCCCGGCAGGGCCTGCGCCGCCTCCGGCTCCAGGTTGTAGATGGCTACGCCCTCGGCCTTGAGCGCGGCATGGGCCTCGCCGAAGGATTGGAAGAAGCGGGCCGGCACGTGGCGGAAGCTTCCCACCGAGCTGGAGGGGTCGAAGAACGGCACCCCCACCAGCAGGACCTCGCGGGCGCCCATGGCGTCGGCGCTGCGGAAGATCTTGCCCACGTTGAAGCTGGGCTTCAGGTGGTCCAGCACCAGCCTCAGCCCCAGGGGGCCCGGCTTGGAGCGGGCGCTGTTGAGGTACTTCTCCTGCAGGAACCGGCGCTCGACCTTTTCCCGCTCGGTGCGCCCGGCCAAGCCCGCCTCAGGCCTCGGCCGGGGCGGGGACGGCCTTGAGCTTGGCGCAGAAGGCGGTGATCCGCTCCAGGCCCTTGACGATGCTGCCCATGTCCGTGGCGTAGCTCAGGCGGATGTGGTCCGGGGCCCCGAAGTCGGCCCCGGGCACCACGGCCACCAGGTCCTCGTCCAGCAGGGCCGCGGCGAAGTCGGTGCTGTCCTTCAGCAGCCGGCCGTTGATCTCCATGCCGAAGTAGGCGCTCATGTTGGGGAAGGCGTAAAAGGCGCCCTCGGGCTCCACGCAGGTCACCCCAGGGATGGCCCGCAGGGCGTGCACCATCACGTCGCGGCGCTTGAGGAACTCGGCGCGCATGGCCTCCACGGCGCCCTGGTCCCCGGTGAGGGCGGCCACGGCGCCCTTTTGGGCGAAGCTGACGGGGTTGCTGGCGGCGTGGCTCTGCAGGTTGTCGATGGCCTTCATCACCTCGGCCGGGCCGGCGGCGTAGCCCAGGCGCCAGCCGGTCATGCTGTAGGCCTTGGAGAAGCCGTTGACGGTGATGGTGCGGGCCAGGGCCTCGGCCGACAGCGAGGCGAAGCTCACGTGCTTGGCGGCGCCGTAGATGAGCTTCTCGTAGATCTCGTCGGCGATCACCACCAGGTCCTTCTTCACCACCACTTCCAGCAGGGCCCTCAGATGGTCCTCGTGGTACATGCTGCCGGTGGGGTTGCTGGGGCTGCACAGCACCAGCACGCGGGTGCGCGGGCTGATCATGCGCTCCAGCACCTTGGGGGCGAGGCGGAAATCGTTCTCCTCCAGGGTGGCCACCACCACGGGCACGCCGCCGGCCAGCTTCACCATCTCCGGGTAGCTGACCCAGTACGGGGAGGGGATGATCACCTCGTCGCCCTCGTTCAGCAGGGCGTAAAAGGCGTTCTGCAGGCTGTGCTTGGCCCCGTTGCTCACCACCACCTGGCCGGGGGCGACGGTGATGTTGTTGTCCTTCTGCAGCTTGTCGGCGATGGCCTTGCGCAGCTCGTCGATGCCGGCGGAGGCCGTGTATTTGGTGAAGCCCTTGTTCAAGGCGTCGATGGCCGCGTCCTTGATGGCCTGGGGCGTGTCAAAGTCGGGCTCGCCCGCGCCGAAGCCGACCACATCCTTGCCTTCGGACTTCAGTTTCTTGGCCTTGGCGGTGATGGCCAGGGTCGGGGAGGGCTGGATCCCAGCCGCCTTGCGTGAAAGCTTGATCATGACAGTCGATCTCCGGTTGCGATGGTTCGGTGCGGTTGGGTTAGGTCAAAGCCTTGCGGAAGGGCACATAGTCCTGGGACCGGATCAGGCCGGCCGGCAAAGGGCCGGAACCGGGCACCCGCCACAGCCGCAGGCCCAGGGGGTGCCGGGGCGGCGCGCTGCCGGCCAGGGCCCAGGCCTCGCCCGCCAGGGCGCGCATCCGCTCCGGGTCCACGTCGTCCAGCTTCCACAGCGGGCCCAGGCTGTCGCCGGGGGCCGCCAGGCAGAGGCCGGCGCCGGGATGGAAGACGGCCTGGGCCGGACGGCAGGCCAGGGCCTCCTCGGCCCAGCCGAAATGGTCGCCGCAATGGGCCCGGGCGAAGGCCAAGGCCTCCGCGCGCAGCCCTTCGGACAGGGGCTCCGCGGCCGGGCGTTGCAGGACCGGCAGATAGTCGGCCTGGTCGGCCTCCCCGGGCTCGTAGCCGCAGGCCTTGAAAAGGGCCTCGCCGTCGCTGCCGGGCTCGGGGCCGGGCAGGAACTCCAGGGGCGGGGTGCTCTCCACCCGCAGGTCCTTCACGCCCTCGCCGGCCAGCCTGAACTCGGCCCGGCTGAGCAGGTCCCGGGCGATGCCGCGGCGGCGGGCCTGGG
Source organism: bacterium (assembly GCA_035485275.1). Classification (GTDB taxonomy): domain Bacteria; phylum Oederibacteriota; class JAJYGY01; order JAJYGY01; family DAIDJD01; genus DAIDJD01. The sequence continues at coordinate 1,385 of DATHOE010000002.1, read as the reverse complement.
GCTCCACCACCAGCAGCTTGACCCAAGCCTTGGCCCCGCGTTGGACGCTGTGCAGGAAACCCAAGACCTGGCCCTGTTCCCGGGCCATCCACACGTGGTTGGGGTCGTAGTCCTGGTCAAAGAAGACCCGGCCGGCCACCTCGGCGGCGCTCCAGCGCCCCGGGAAGCAGCGGTCGATCAGCGCCAGCACCTGCGGCAGATGGGTCTTGTCGGGATTGCGGATTTCCATGCCGCTCCGGAAAGGCCATCACTATAAAGCCGAGGCCCAGGCCGCGCAACAGTCTAGGCCGGGCTTCCTCCCAGGGCCGTTTCCTGTATAATTCCCAACTATGCAATCCATCCATCTGGCCGACTTCCATCCTGAAATGAACCTCTTCGACGCGCTGTCGCCGGAGTCGTTCCGCAAACTGCTGGGCATCGCCCGCCGCGAGACCGTGGAGGCGGGCAGCGCCCTGCTGCGGGAAGGCGGGGACGCCGACACCCTGAGCATCATCCTGGCCGGCAAGGTCAAGGTCTTCAAGGACGGGGACGACGGCCAGCCCAAGGAGATCGCCCTGCTGGGCTCCGGCAGCATCTTCGGCGAGATGGGCGTCTTCGACGGCCAGCCCGCCAGCGCCACCATCATGGCGGCCGAGGACAGCAGCGTGCTGCTCATCCCCCGGGCCCGCCTCTTCGAGTTCCTCAAGGCCAACCCGGACATTGCCTTCAACATGATGCACGCCATGATCTACATCCTGTCGGCGCGGCTCCGTAAGGCCAACGTGCACGCCAGCAGCATGTCCAGCAGCAACCCGCTGTTGGGCGAGGCTTTAAATGATTTGTTAGGGGATTGACAGCCGTAAACGGGGCGTATACAGTCACTTCCCTTTCGACGCCCCAGGGACCACGCCGGGGTGGCGAAATTGGCAGACGCAGCGGACTTAAAATCCGCTGGGACGAAAGTCCCGTACCGGTTCAATTCCGGTCCTCGGCACCACATCAAGGCACCAAGAAGGCACGATTCGCGATCACTCCGCGACGAAGCCGGCAAGACACCCTGACGCGGGGTGGAGCAATGGTAGCTCGTTGGGCTCATAACCCAAAGGTTGCAGGTTCAAGTCCTGCCCCCGCACCCAAACGCAAAAAAGGCCTGATCCTCTGGATCAGGCCTTTTTTGCGTTTGAAAAACGTGCGGCCACTGGCCGCGCGTTTTTGGAATCGCGAAGCGATTCGCCTGAAAACGGACGCTGGAGCTCTGCGAAAGCGCCCGTTTTCAGGCCAGGGTGGAACGGATAGATGGACTGTTTATAGCCCGGACCTCTGGGCCGGGCGTGCCATGTAACAAACACCAAGACCCAAACTACACCCCCAACTCCCCCCGCCGCCTCTTATACAACCTCACCGTC
>DATHOE010000001.1:0-35613 GCA_035485275.1 bacterium | reverse complement strand
GTTCTCGTAGGCGAAGGCGCGCTTGGTGACCAGGTTGTAGACGTTCTTGGACCAGTTCTGGATGGTGGTGTAGCGGATGGTCGCGCCCTTCATGGCTATCAGCTCCACCACGGCGCTGTGCAGGGCGTGCTCGCTGTAGGTCGGCGCGGTGCAGCCCTCCAGGTAGTGCACCTTGGCGCCCTCGTCGGCGATGATCAGGGTGCGCTCGAACTGGCCCATGTTGTCGGTGTTGATGCGGAAGTAGGCCTGCAGGGGGATGGCCACCTCGACGCCCTTGGGCACGTACACGAAGCTGCCTCCGGACCAGACCGCCGTGTTGAGCGCGGCGAACTTGTTGTCGCCGGTGGGGATGACGGTGCCGAAGTACTTCTTGACGATGTCCTCGTGCTCGCGCAGGGCCGTGTCCATGTCCATGAACAGGACGCCCTGCTTGGTCAGCTCCTCCTTGACGCTGTGGTAGACCACCTCGCTGTCGTACTGGGCCGACACGCCGGCCAGGAAGTTGCGCTCCGCCTCCGGCACGCCCAGGCGGTCGAAGGTGCGCTTGATGCCCTCGGGCACGTCCTTCCAGTCCTTCTCGGCGCGGTCCGAGGCGCGCATGAAGTAGTAGATGTTGTCGAAGTCGATCTCGTTGAGGGCGTTGGTGGTCAGGAAGCCGGGCATGGGGTAGCGCACGAAGGCCTTGTAGGCCTGCACGCGCCGCTCCAGCATCCAGGCGGGCTCGTTCTTGAGCGCCGAGATCTCGCGCACCAGCTTCTCGTCGAGGCCCTTGCGGCTCTTGAAGCTGTACTTGATGTCGTCGTCGTGGAAGCCGAAGGCGTAATCGTCCTTGACGATCTCCTTGACCTGGCCTTTCAGCTCCTCGCGTAGGGCGGTCTGGTCGTTGCCGGGCATGGTTGGCTCCTCAGGTTGCTCTTGCTTAGGCTGCTGGCCGCTTAAAGGGCGGCCAGGGATTTCTTGATGAAGCGGTCGTAGCCTTCCGCCTCAAGGATGTTCACCAGTTCGCTTCCGCCGCTTTCGACCACGCGGCCGGCCACGAAGACGTGCACGAAGTGGGGCTTCACGTAGTTCAGCATGCGCTGGTAGTGGGTGATGATGAGCATGGACATGGCCGGCGTGAAGATGCGGTTGATGCCGTCGCAGACCACCCTCAGGGCGTCGATGTCCAGGCCGGAGTCGGTCTCGTCCAGGATGCCCAGCTCGGGCTTGAGCATGGCCATCTGCAGCATCTCGCAGCGCTTCTTCTCGCCGCCGGAGAAGCCGTCGTTGACGTAGCGCTTGGCGAAGAGCGGGTCCATGGCCAGGGCCTGCATGGCGCCGGCCAGCTCGGCGCGGAACTCCTTGGCCGGCGATTCCTGGCCCTGGCGGGCCTTGGTGACGGCGCGCAGGAAGTTCGTGACGGTGACCCCGGGGATGGCCACGGGGTACTGGAAGGCCAGGAAGATGCCCTTGCGGGCCTTCTCGTCGGTGGCCATCTCGGTGATGTCCTCGCCCTTGTACCAGACCTTGCCGGAGGTGATGGTGTAGTTCGGGTGCCCCATGACGGCGTTGGACAGGGTGCTTTTGCCCGATCCGTTGGGGCCCATCAGGGCGTGGATCTCGCCGCGGTTCACCGTGAGGTTCACCCCTTTGAGGATCTCCTTGTCGCCGACGGCGACGTGCAGGTCTTCGATTTTGAGCAGTGTCTCAGGCATTCAAACCTCTTGAAGGGCGGGGACCCCGGCCAGATCGCCGAGGTTGACCCGCTCGAGATAGACGTTGATGTGCTGGGCCAGGCCCGACCACACTGGCTTGATGGCGCAGGAGCCGCTGTGAACGCAGGCGTCCTCCGTGCCGGTGAACTTTTCGCAGACGTCGTCCAGCACCCCGGGATCGAGGGCCTGGAAGACCTCGGACAGGCTCAACTCGTGGGCGGGCTTGGACAGCACATAGCCGCCCTGCACCCCCCGGGTGGAGCGCACCAGGTCGGCCTTCTGCAGGAGGAACATGAGCTTTCCCACATAGGCCGAGGACAGGCCTTCGCTTTCGCTGATCTGGCGGATGGTCACGGGCTGGGCGTCGCCCCGCCGTGCCAGCTGGATCAGGCAGCGCAAACCGTATTCTTCCAGGGGTGAAAGCTTCATGCGCACCTCACAGAGGGCCTTCGGACGGATCCGAACCTGTATACTATACGAAATAGTCTTGTTTATCCAGCCCTGAATCCGGCTGGAATGCCGTAGAATGGAAAAAACCGGAAAAACCCTTATAAATCAAACATTCTAAAATAATCCCGCTTAATGGACCTGCCTTCTTGACACCTTTCCGTTAACCGTAGTAATTTTTGCTGGGCTCTTCAAAGGACAAGCATGCGGTTTTTCAGGGTTTCGTATTGGTTCGCGTTCATGGTCCATTTGGGGCTTTCGGGCTGGCTTTGCCTCACCCCGGAGATGGCCCGCATGCAGCTGGGGGACAGCACCCTGCCCCTGATATACCTTCAAGAGCATGGGCTTTTCCTGTTCATGCAGGCCTGCGCCTATGGCTACGTCGCGGAACGCCCGGCCAAGTCCATCCCCGTGGTCACCCTGGCTTGCATCGTCAACGTCTGCCTGCCGCTCTTCGCCCTGAGCGCCTATAGCCGCGGCGAATTGGGCACCCGCCACCTGGCCTTCCAGATGGCCGGCTCCCTCATCATGCTTCCCTTTTTGGCCGCCTACATCGCCTGGTTCTACCACATCCCCCGGCCGAAAAACTTCATGCCCCTCCTGGGGATCTTCGGGGAACGGAAGTAGGTCAAAACCAATTTCCCGGACATGGTACGGCGTTTTGCAGGAAAACTGGCAGACTCAGAGATTCAGGGTTTACTGTGCTGACCGACCGCTTTAGTCCTGACAGCGATGTTGCTCTGCTGGTGGAATTCCTGCCCGGGACGGTGCGGACCCTGTTCGACAAAGGACGCATTCAAATGGATTTCGAAGGGTTATTTAAGCGCAAAGTGGATTGGGCGGAAGGCTGATCGACAATCCCCTACTCAAAAATGAAATCTCGACCCATCAACAAGAAATTTAGGTCGCTTGATGCCTGCGGCTCTTGTAGCCAATGACTTCCAACAACCAAATACTTTGTACTAAAACGGCGGCCCGTAGGCCCTTTGCTTCCACAACATTTCCTTGCTGTTGACCCGGTTCAGCGCGAAATAAATCATGGCCCTGGGCTCGAGCGGCTCGCGGTCGGCCTTGAAGCGGACCTCGCCGCGGATGCCCTTGTAGCCGCCTATCCCCAACAAAGCCAGCCGCACCGCCTCGCGGGTCGGGACGACCGCGTCCACGACCGCGGTGGGGGCGGCCGTCGGCGCGGCCGTGGGGGAGAGGGAGGCGGAGGCCGCGGCCGTGCCGGAGACCATGGCCTGGGCCGTGAAGGACAGGGTGGAGGGCACCGGGGTGGCGGGCGGGGCTGAGGCGTCGCGCACCGCGTGGGCGGCCAGGGCCGTGCCGTCGTAGAGCATGCTGGTCCAGCGGCCGGGGTGGCGGAAGTCGAAATGCAGGTAGGCGCGGTATTGGGGCGAGGTCCGCGGGAAGGCGAAGCCCAGGTCGCGCACCAGGGCGTTCATGCCGTCGTAGTCCGGGCAGGGGAAGACCGCGCGCGTGCGCATGCCCTTGACCCGCGTGGTGTCGAAGAAGGCCTCGTCGAAGACCGGCGGCATGCCGAAGAGGTCGGCGTTCTTGAGGGCCTTCTCGGCCTTCATGGCCAGCAGGAGGCGGCCCGCGGTCGCGGCGCCCCCGGTGTAGAAGATCATCTGGGGCCAGTACACGGCCAGGCTGCGCACCGTCGCGCTCAGGTCCTGCTCCCCCCCGGTCCAGGTCGCCTCCGAGGTGACCTTGCCGCCCAGGGAACGGTAGCGCGCGGCGAAGGCCTTGGCCGCGGCGGTGGAGGTCGTGGATCCGTCGTCGACCACCGCCATCTGGAGCATGCCTTCGGTCTTGGCGTAGAGCGCCGCGGTGCCGGCCAGGTCCGTCAGGGAGGGCGACAGCCAGGTGGCGTAGGGCTCGTCCGGCCGCGGCTGGGCCCAGGAACTCGCCGCCACCACCGCCAGGTGGGCCTTCTCGAACACGCCCAAAGGCCCGGGGGCCACGCCGTCCTCGCCGTGCACGACCACCGCCAGCACGTCGGGATCGCCGGCGACCTTCTGCGCGGCGGCCAGCGCCGAGGCCGCGTCGGGCCCGCTGTTGAAGACTTCCAGCTTCAGGCGCGGACCCTGCGCCAGGGCGTTGGAGTCGTCCACGGCCTCCTGAACGGCCTCGGTCTCGAGGCTCTTGCCGCCGCTGAAGGACCCGAACAGCGCCAGCTTCGGCTCCGCCAGCAGGGGCGCAGCCAGGGCCAGGGCAGCCAGGATCAGGACAGCGGGCTTTTTCAGGGCAGCTTCTCTTCGTTGAGTTTGGGGAGGAAGGTGACCGTGGCGTCGTGCGGCAGGCCGGCCTCCTCCTCGAGCACCAGCAGTTCGTTGACCGGCTTCAGCCAGCTCAGGGGCAGCTTGATGCCCTCGCGGATGCCGTTCTTCCAATGCTTGCCGAGGCAGTGGCCGTTGATCCACAGCACCCCGCGGTCGTGCTTGGGCAGCGCCAGCACCGCCGCGGCCACGGCCTTGAGGTCCGGGGTCTTGAAGCTGGCCTTCCAGAAGCCCCAGCGGCCCTTGCCCGCCTTGGACCAGGCCTTGTCCTTGAGCGCCTCGGTCTCGTCCGCAGCGTAGAAGCCGGGGCAGGCGCTCAGCTCGGCCTTGAGCTCGGAGCCCAGGAAGAGCAGCTCGCAATGCTGGTATCCCTTGGTCGGGCCCCTGAAGAAGAGGGCCATGGTGTTCTCGGCCTTGGGGTCCTTGATCAGGTGCGGGGTGATCTCGAATTCCTGGTACTGCGCGCCGCGGGCGTCGGGGTGCTGCCCGGCCAGCTCGCCGTTGATGGCCACCTGCACGCGCACGTCGCCGGCGTGGAGGTTCAGCCGCACGCGCGTGGCCCAGTCCGGCACCTTGAACTTCTTGCGCGCGCAGACGTAGCCGGAGCGCTCCAGGGTCTTGGGCAGTCCGCCCAGCTCCCAGCCGCGCCCGCTGAAGGTCGGCGCCGAGAAAATCTGGAAATCGAGGGGGCCGGCGGCCTCCAGGAAGTGCCAGCCGTCGGCGAAGGGCTGCACCTCGCCGCCGTCGTACACCGGCAGCAGCAGGCCCTTCTTCTCGCCCAGCTTGGAGCCCTCGGCGTAGCGGCCGAAGGCGTGCAGGGCCAGCAGGAGCTCGTTGGCCCCGGCCTTCACCGGGATCTCCAGGTCCAGGACCTTGCCCAGGCGCCCGATGAGCCCGAGGTAGGCGCCCTTGTGGAACACCGCGGCCTGGTCCTCCAGGCCGGGGAAGATGAGGTGCTTCTTGCCGGCCTGGGCCGCGTTGAAGCCCATGCGCACCCACACCCGGTCGGTGTGGAAGCCCTGTTCGGACAGGTCCGCGCCGATGGTGAAGGGCGTCCAGTCCTTGCGCGCGGCCACGCGCTTGAGCAGGGCCTGCTCGTCGAGCACGCCCCCGGGCGTGGCCTTCAGCGTCTTGGGCTCCACCGGCTTGACGGAATAGTATTCCTCGTTGAGCACGCTCTCTTCGACGCTGATGAGCGTGCGGGAGCCGGCCCCGAGGCGGGCCGTGCGGTGGGCGAAATCGACCTCGCCCGAGCCCAGCACCAGGCGGCCCTTGACCGGGTCGACGGCGCACTGCTCGGCCAGCTGGCGGGTGACGATGAGGAAGAGCGCTTCGCGCTGGCCGGCCTCGAACATGACCTTGGCCAGCAGGCGCTGCGGGCGCGCGGTGAACTCGGTGGTCAGCACGAAGCCCTTGCGCTCGTGCTCGACCAGGATCTGGTCGCTGCTGCGCGAGGCCACGTCCAGGGTGCCGGACCCGTAGAAGTGGAGCTTCTGGCCGGGCTCGCCCCACAGCACGATCACGCAGCGCGTGCCGAGGTGCTCGACGAAGTAGGGGTGGGTGCAGGCGCGCGCGCTCAGGTTCGGCGTGATGCCCAGGTTGAAGGCGTAGGCGCGGCGCTCGCCCGGGGCCAGGCTGAAGGGCAGGGCCTCGTCGACCTGGATCTTTCCGGTGAGCGTGTCGGAGGTCGGGTTGTGCAGGAAATACAGCCGGGTGTCGCCCTGCTCGCGGGCGATCACGGACACCTCGCTGGGGACCACGGGATGGTCCTCGTCCAGGCGCTCCGACCCCAGCAGGGAGGATTCGAGGGTGCGGGCCCAGCGGGACCACAGCCCCAGGCCCATGGCCTTGGGCGTCTTTTCGCCCAGCTCGCTCAAGGGCGCCCCGCCGTCCCAGCTGATGGCGGCGAAACTGCGGTCGCCGTGCAGGCCGCGTCCGGCCAGTTCGCCGAAGTTGCTGCCGCCGGCGAAGGGCGCGAGGTTCACCAGCGCGGCGCCCTGGCCCAGGGCGTCCACGAGGACGTTCTCCACCTCGGGCCAGCTGCGCGGGGGCTTGGCGGCGTCGTTGTTGCGGTACTCGGCCAGGGCCGTGGTCAGGTGGGACAGCAGGAGCGGCTGGCGGTGGGTCCCGGCCAGCTCGCGCAGGCGGCGCAGGCCGTAGGTGGCGTCCTTTTCAAGGCTCACGCCCAGCAGGGCGCCTTTGACGAAACCGCCGCCCGTGGCGGGATCGGCCAGGTTGAAGTACACCGGCACCTGCAGCTTTTTCTTGAACTTGTTCTCGAGGTGGCGCAGGTAGGCGGGATCCTGGGGCACCAGATCGAAGGCGTCCTCGATCTGCACCAGGAAGACCGTGCCGCCCTTGCCCACCTGATGGCGCGCCAAGAGGCCCAGGATCTTGTCCAGATACTTGTCCACAACCGCCATGTAGGTGGCGTCGGAGGTGCGGAAGTGTTTCACGCCCTTGGCGTGCAGCCAGGTTGGAAATCCGCCGAAGGACCAGTCCGTGCGGATGAAGGGTCCGGGCTTGGCGATGACCAGAAGCTCGGTCTGCTTGGCCAGCTTCAGGAACTCTTCAAGGTCCGCGTCGCCGTCGAAGCGCCACTTCCCATCCACGGGTTCATGCACGTTCCACGGAACATAGGTGCTGATGGCGTTGAGCCCGGCCTGTTTGGCGCAGACCAGGGCGTTTTTCCATTCCGATTTGGGCAGGCGAAAATAATGGATGTCGCCGCTCAGGATCAGACGGCGTTGGCCGTCGATGAGAAAACTCTTTGTGTCAAAAGTGATTTTCATACGTGACTGTGCACTCCTGTGCGCCGGATTCGGCGGACGGCCCCGCGGCGTGAATCGCCGCGTTCTTTTTTTGGGGGGGCAGGAATCGAACCTACATAACCAGAATCAAAATCTGGTGTCCTACCGTTGAACGACCCCCCACCTATCCCGCTACTTGAAACAATATTAGCGTCTGACACCCTATTGGGCGCCAGAAACTATATTTCTCTAGTTGAAACAAGGATGGGGCATACTGAGAATACAACAAATGTGCGTGCTATGCAAGAACTTAGTAATGTTTTACATGTCGAAACAATTACCAACCCAAACTTATCCCCAGATTTTCCCCTAGAGGGTGTGCACAGCAAGCGCGGTTAGGTTCATTTTTATCATTTCTTCACAAGCCTTTTTCGATTCTTCTCCATCTTTGAACAGACCCCACACCGTGGGCCCGGATCCGGACATGCGGCTGATCACTGCTCCCAAATCCAAAAGCCGGCGCTTCAAGGCTTGCACCTCTGGATGGCGCGCTTCCGTGACTTTTTCAAGATCATTCACCGCAACTGATTCAAGCGCGGCCCAATCCCGCTTCCGGACCGCTGCAAAGGCTTCGGCGCTGAGGTTTCGATGGGAGATATTGAACTGTTGCACCTTGGAATAGGCCCACTTCGTGGACACTTCGAAGCCGGGGTTGGCCAGGACAAAGTGCAAGCGCGGGGGCAGGGGCAAAGCCTCGAGCTGTTCCCCGCGGCCGGTGGCAAAGGCCCATCCTCCCTGAAGGCAGAAGGGGATGTCGGAACCCAGGCTTGCGGCGATGGAGCGCAAGGCGTCCGGGTCCAGGCCTCCCTGCCAAAGCTGGTTGAGGCCCAGCAAGGTGGCGGCCGCGTCCGTGCTGCCGCCGGCCAGTCCGCCCCCCAAAGGGATGCGTTTCTTCAGCCGGATCCTGGCGCCGGCTTCGCGGCCCAGGGCTTTTTGGAGGGCCCGCGCGGCGCGCAGGACCAAATTGCTCTCGGAACAGTCCAAGGAGGCCAGGTCGCAGGACAGGGAGAGCCCCTCCGCCGCCTCAAAGGACAATTCGTCCTCCAGCGAGACCGCGGCCATGAGCATGCGCACTTCATGGTATCCGTCCGCGCGCCGCGCCAGAACCTCCAGGCTGAGGTTGATCTTCGCCGGGGCCCGCAGGACCAGGGGCGGCGTCACAGGCCCGCCCGGGCGCGGATCTTCGCCGCCTTTTTCAGGGAAAGGCGGGCGGCCCGGGCCTGGCCCAATTTTTTCTGCACGGCCGCCAGATGGTCGAAGACCACGGCCTCGTCCGGGTCCGAGGAGTCCACCACCTCCTTGGCGGCCACGGCCAGGGGCTCAAGCGCGTCCTTGACCTTCCCTTGCTTGTACAAAGTCCAGCCCAGCGAATCCAGGTAGTAGCGGTTGCCGGGATCCACGGCCAGGGCACGCCGGATCAGGGCCTCGGCCTGGACCAATTTCTCGCCGCGCTCGGCCCAGGAATAGCCGAGGTAGTTGAGGGCCTCGGCGTGGCGGGGGGATTCGGCGATCAGGGTGCCGAGCTCCTTCTCGACGTCGGCGAAGTCGCCGCGCTTGTCCAGGATCACGGCCAGCTGGAAGCGGATCTCGTCCCCGCCGCCGCGCGCCAGGGCGTCCCTCAGGGTCTGCTCCGCGGCGGGCAGGTCCTTGAGGTCCTGCTGCACCCCCGAGAGGAGCAGGGCCAATTCCTGGCTGTCCGGCATGGCCTTGAGGCCCTTCTTCAGCGTCGCCTCGGCCTGCTCCTGCTGCTTGCTCTTCTCCTGGAGGAAAGCCAGGTCCGCCCAGGCGTCCTCGGCCTGCGGATCGAGCTTGAGCACGCGCTCGAACTGGGGCTGGGCCTGGCTGTACTTCTTCTGCAGCAGCAGGGACAGGGCCAGGGCGTAGGCCTGGTCGGGATCGTCCTTCTCCAGGCGGCCCACGGCCTTGAAGTCCGCCTCGGCCTTGCGGTAGTAGCCCGTCTTCAGGCGCGCCAGGCCGCGGTACAGCAGGCTGTGCGCGTCGCCGGGGTCCATGTCCACCAGCCGGTCGAAGGCCTTCTCCGCGCCGGCGTAGTCCTGGGCGGAATACAGAAGGCGGCCCAGCTCGTCCGCCAGCAGGGGGCTGTCGGGATTGGCCGCGAGCCCGGCCTTGAGGTCCGCGGACGCCGTGGGCGTGTCCCCGGCCGCCTGGTCGCAGTCCGCCAGCCGCCCCCAGGTCGCGGTGCGTTTGGCGTCCAAGGCCAGCACGGCGCGGTAGCCGGCGGAGGCCTCCTTGAAGCGGCCCAGGTGCTGCAGCGTAAGGGCCATCAGCTCCCGGTCGTCGGCGCTGCCGCCCGAGGCCAAAAGGACCTGCAGGCGCCGCAGGGCGGAGCTGTAGTCCTTCTGCACGAAATCCAGGCCGATGAGCGAGCGCAGGCTTTCGGCGTCGCTGGGGTCGCTCCCGTCGGGCTTCAGGAACAGCGCGCGCGCGTCGGCCGCGCGGCCCATGTCCTGGTAGAGGCGGCCCAGCTCCGCGCGCAGGCCCGCGTCGCCGGGCCTAGCCTGCAGGGCCTTCTTCAGGAGCTCCGCGGCCGCGGCCTTGTTGCCCAGCTGCACTTGGGCCTCCCCGCGCTCGCGCGTCAGGAGGGCGGAGTCCGGGTCACCCTCCTGGGCCCGCTGCAGCAGGGCGGCCTGGTCCGCGACGTCGCCCTTCTGGCCGGCCAGGCAGGCCACGGAATAGAAATAGGCGGCCCGGTATTCGGCCTCGGTGTGGGCGGCCTCGGCCTCCTGGCCGGGGCCGTCCAAAGTTTGAGGGGACAGGGGCGCGGCGGGCGCGGCCCCGGCAAAGGGGGCGCAAGCGAGAAAGGCGGCGAGGAAAATCAGGCGGGGACGGAGCATGGGATTCCGATTCAGCGCAGACGGGCCGTCAACACGGCTTGCGCCGGAGCCAGGCTTTTCAAGGGGTGCGTCACGCAGATCCCCAGGCGGCGGGGCAGGACAAAGCGGGCGCCGCCCTCGAATTTCTTGTCGCGGGCCAGGGCCGCCAGCACCGCCGGCAGCGCCAGGCCTTTGAGCCTGAGCCTGAAGCCCAGGGACTCCAGCAGGGCGTTCAGCCGGGCGCGGTCCGCTTCGCCCTGGCTTGTCAGCAGGCCCTCGCGCGAGGCCAGGTCCCCGGCGCAGGCCATGCCGAAGGCCACGGCCTCCCCGTGCAGGAGCCGGAATCCGGAGGCCGACTCCACGGCGTGGCCGAAGGTGTGGCCCAGGTTCAGCAGGACCCTGAGGCCCTTGCGGTCGAACTCGTCGCGCGCGACCACCGAGGCCTTGTGCGCGACGCTGGAGGAGATCAGCGGGCTGTAAAAGGCGGCGTCCGCCTGCAGCAGGCGCGCGCGGTTCTTTTCGAGCTTCGCGAAGAGCGGCGCGTCGAAGAGCACGGCCGTCTTCACCAGCTCGGCCAGGCCGCCGAGCAGCTGCCGGGGGGCCAGGGTCGCCAGCGTGCCGGGGTCCGCCAGCACGGCCTCGGGCTGGGCGAAGCAGCCCACCAGGTTCTTGACGCGGCCCGCGGGCGTGTCGAAGTCCAGCCCGAGCTTGCCGCCCACGGAGCTGTCGACCATGGACAGCAGGGTGGTCGGCAGCTGGACAAAGGGGACGCCGCGCTTGTAGGTCGCCGCGGCGAAGCCGCCCAGGTCGCCGATGACCCCGCCTCCCAGCAGGAGCACCAGGGGCTTGGCCGCCAGGCCGCGGTCCCAGGCCGCCAGGGCCGACAGGATCTTGTGGTACTGCGGGAAGCTCTTGTGGCGCTCTCCGTCCGGGACCAGGTGCCAAAGGGGGCGTCCGAATCCGCCGCGCTTGAGCGAGGCCTCCAAAGCCCGGCCCCAGAGGCCGAAGACCTGGGGGTTGCTGACGGCGAAAACGGCGTGGCCGGCGAAGCGGGCGCGCAGGAGGCCGCCGGCGCGATGGATGAGGCCGGGCTCGACGTGGACCGGATAGCCGGAGGAGCGGACTTCCCTAAGGCGGACCTGGACCGTGCTCATGGATCTCCAAAAAGGATGCGGCCTATGTTAGCACAGCGAGGGGAACACTGTCCCGGACTAGGCTAGGGGGCTGTGCCGGAAAAAGGGGGTAAAAAAAACCGGAAATAAAACGGACCAAGGGCCTGAGAACAATTGTGGCCACCGAAAAAACCGGTGGCCACTACCGCGGACTATGGATGCTCAGTGAAGCTACCACTCCAGGACGGAACCCGGCCTCGTGGTCGTCACGGACGAACGAAGCACGGTTCCGGATTTTGGGGTGGCGATCCAGGCCGCCAAAGCCAGGGCCATCACGGCCAAGGCCAGGCGAAGGGCCTGTTCGCTGAGCTGGAGGGCCTTTTTCATGGCTGCCTCTCAGTGTCAGACAGGGGACATCCCCGCCTGTTAGACGAACTATAGGCCGCTAATGCTAAGGATGGGGTATGAATTTGTTAATTGCAGGTAACGATAAAAACGCCTGTAAATAAAGTGTTTTCCATAAACCCCTGGGTCTTTCCGTGCCCCCTCAGGCCTTGAACAGGAGCACGGATTTCAGGTAGCGGGTCTCGGGCATGCCCAGGAGCCTGGGGTGGTCGGATGAGGCGCCGGGGCGCTCCAGCTCGCGCAGGGTGGCCGGGGCGTCCAGGGCCGCGGAATGCAGGGCCTCCATGAACTGGCCCTCGTCCACGGCGCCGGTGCAGCTGCAGGTCAGCAGGAGGCCGCCGTGGTCCAGGAGCCGGAGCGCGCGCAGGTTCAATTCGCGGTAGCCCCGCAGGGCGTCGCCCACGGCCGAGCCTTCCTTGGCCATGGCCGGCGGATCCAGCACCACGACCTGGAAGCGTTCCCCCGCCTTTTCCAGCTCGCGCAGGCGCGCGAAGGCGTCGCCGGCCTCGAAGCGGCAGTTCTCCAGTTGGTTCAGGCGGGCGTGCCCCTCGGCCAGGGCCAGGGCGTCCTTGCTCTGGTCTATGCCCAGCACTTCGCTCGCCCCGCCCGCGGCCAGGGCCGCGGCGAAGCCGCCGCTGTGGCAGAACACGTCCAGGCAGCGCTTGCCGCTGGAAAGGGTCCTGGCCAGCATGCGCGCGTGCCGCTGGTCCAGGAAAAAGCCGGTCTTGTGCCCGGCCAGGACGTCGGCGGTGAAGTGCAGGCCGTTCTCGACAAAGGGCACCCGCGCCAGGAAATCCTCGTCCAGGGCCAGGCTCAGGAGGACGCCGCCGGAGGGCAGGAGCCCCTCGCGTTTGCGGGCCTCCGCGTCGCTGCGCTCGACCAATGCCTTGGTGCCCGGCAGGGCCTTCAAAAAGTCCAGGATCAGCCCGCGCCGCCGGTCCATGCCCGCGGTGTGGATCTGGACCGCCAGCACACCGTTGTAGTCGTCCACCACCAAGCCCGGCAGCCAGTCGCCCTCGGCGTTGACCAGGCGGCGGGCCGCCCCGGCCGCGCGCGGGCCGCGCGCGGCCACGGCCTGGCCCAGGCGCGCGCCCAGGATGTCCTCGGCCGTGGCGTCCAGGGCGAATTCGCCGTGGGGCGCCAGCAATCGGAAGCAGAGGTTGGACTGGCTGTTGAGGAAACCGACGCCCAAGGGGCGCCCCTTCTGGGTCTTCAAGCGCACCAGGCTCCCGGGGCCGGGGTCCTTTTCCTTGAAGTCGATTTCGTTGCGGAAGGCCCAGGCCGAGCCGGCCGTGAGGCGGCGGTCCTTGCCCCACTTGAGGCTGTATTCGGGGATGTTTGTCATGGCGGCATTGTATGGGCAGGCCGGCCCGGATGAAAAGCGCCGATTCGGCGCCGGCCCGCGCGGATTTTTTGACCGACTAAGGGGCTTTCAGGGCCCCGGCGATGCGCACGATCTGGCGGGCCAGCTCCTCCACGCGCCGCCGCACCTCCGCGTCGCTCACCGCGCCGTCGGTGAAGTGCTCGCGGCCCAGGGCGTAGACGAAGCGCGGCACGATCACGCAACGGAAGTCCAGCATCAGGCTGTTGGCGAGGCCCATCACGGACATGTAGGAGGCGTGCCCGCCGGCGGCCAGCAGGAAGCCCACCGCCTTGTCCTCCCAGCCCGGACCGGTCAATTCCACCAGGTTCTTGGCCGCGGCGTTGACGTCGTAGTTGTAGACGGGCGAGGCGAGCAGGATGCCGTCGGCCAGCTTCAGGCGCCCGGTCAGGGCCCCCACGTCGGGATGCTCAAAGGAGCCCTCGGCCCCGCCCAGAGGCAGGGGCAGCTCCCGCAGGTCCATGAAATCGACGCTGTGGCCGTGGGTCCGCAGGAATTCCTCGGCCAGGCGCGCCAGGATCAGGCTCTTGCCGTTGGGACCCAGGCCGGAGGAAATGACGGCGAAACGCATGCGCGGAGCTCCTTGGGGTTTTTTGGGGGTTTAGACTTCGCGGTCCAAAAGAACTTCTTCAAAAGAGGAGCGGCCCGGGGCGCGGAACCAGGCCCGGCGCTCCTCCACCCTGCCCGCCCGCACCGAGACGATCAGGTAGAGCAGCCGCTCCCAGCTCTGCTCCAGGTCCGTGGCGCTGGCCTGGGCGGGATGGTCCGGGTGGCTGTGGTAGTAGCCGACCACGTCCAGGGAGCGCGCGCGGGCGTCCTTCTCGATGCGCAATTGGTCCAGGGGGTCGATCAGGTAGCGGTCGCGGGCGCGCTCGGTGACGGCGTTGGCGCAGGCGTGGGCTTCCAAAATCCGGGCCGGATCCCCCGCGCGGCCCAGCAGGACCCCGCAGGCTTCATGGGGATAGGCCGCGCAGGCCCTAGCTTCCACCTCGGCCAGGGCCAGGGGCAGAAGGCCGGCCCTCACAGGCTCACGCTTCCCTTCAGCCAGGTCGGGCCGGAGGGGGCGCCGCCGCCCTGCTGGGTGACCATGAACTCCACCGGGCCGCTGGCCTGGAAGGCGCTGTCGAACTGCAGCAGATACACGCCCGCGCCGCCCTGCTCCACGGCGAAGCGGGCCAGGCGCCGGGGCCTTGAGTCCTGGGACTTCATCCACAGGACATAGTCCCGGCCCAGGGGGCAGGGCGAAAGGTGGTCGCAATGGAAATAGGCGTGGTCCATGCCCGGGCACAGGACCAGGAGGCCATTGGCCTGCTGGGAAGGGCCGGCCGCGGCCAGCACCACCCGCGCTGCGCGGGGATCGTTGATCACGGCGTTGGAGATGGAGGCCAATTCGTTTTCCTGGGCCGCGGCGGGCTGGGCCTTCTGCTGGGACAGGGCCGACAGGGCCACCAGCGTCATCACCAGGCTGAGCGCGGCGAAGGCCGGGCCCGTGAACATCCAGAACCGCGGCCAGCCCCGCAGGGGCGCCGGCTGGAACAGGGGACCCGGCGCAGCGGCGGCTCCGGCCGGCACGCGCGGGGCTTCGTTCAGGCGCGCCAGCACCTTGGCGCAGAGGTCGTCGGGGGCCTCGTGCTGCTGGGAGCACAGCCCCAGGCCCTCGCGCACCTGCCAGTAGTCGCGCACCTGCTCCCGGCAGCGGGGGCAGGCGGACAGGTGCGTGCGCACCTTGTCCTGCTGGCCCTCGGGCAAGCCGTCCATAGCGTAGTCCACCAGAATGTCGCATTCCGGACAGCTCTTTAACCCGAGTTTATGGGCCAACCACTGGATCATGACGCCTGTTCGCCTTCCTTGCATGAAACGAAAATCACGCCTGGAACCCCGGAGTGTGCGCCAGGGCTTCGTCGGGATCGCGGAACACCTCCGCCAAACGCTGGATGGCGTCCCTGAGGCGGGTCTTCACTGTGCCCACCGGCTCGTTCAGGATGCGGGCCATCTCCTCGCGCGTGTGGCCGCCGTAATAGGCCAGCTCCACGACCTCCCGCTGGCGCGGGGGCAGGGTCTCGAGGGCCTGCTCCAGCCTCAGCTTCTGCCAGGGGCTGACGCCCGGGCGGGGGCTGGGGAGGGTGGCCGACAGCACGTTGTCGAGGACGTTGGTGACCTGGGAGCCGCGCGCCTTGGCGCGCCTGAGGGCGTCGATGGAGCCGTGGTGGGTCATGGTCAGCACCCAGCTCGAGAAAGCGCCGCGCTGCTCCTCGAAAAGGGCCGCGTGCTTCCACACCTTCAAAAAGACGTCCTGGGTGACCTCCTCGGCAAGCTCCGGGTTGCGCAGGATGCGCAGGGCCAGGCTGTAGACCGGGCGCGTCCAGCGCGCCATCAGCTCCGCCAGGGCGTCCTGCTCCCCGCGGGTCACGCGGCCCATGAGATCCCGGTCGCGGGCCCGTTCGGCCTCGCGCTGGGTGGGAAGCGGTTTCGCCGGGGGCTCGCTCATGGCCCTAGCTACCGGATTCATCGAGGGTAAGGCCGCCAAGACATTCATCGCCGTCACTGTCATAGAAGACCGCCGCCTGCCCGGGCGTGATCGCCCGCTGGGGCTCGTCGAAAAGGATGCTCCAGCGGCCCCCGCCGATGGGGCCGACCACCGCGTCCGCGGGGAGGTGGCTGGATCGGATCTTGACCTTGCACCGGAAGGGCTCCGTCGGCTGGGGCAGGGGCTGCCGGGTGAAGCTGGCGCCGGAGCCTATGGCCCGCCGGCGCATGAGCCCGGCCTCGGGCCCGACCACCACCGCGTTCCTGGCGCGGTCCAGGCCGAGCACATAGACCGCCTCGCCGCCGGATATCCCCAGGCCCTTGCGCTGGCCGACCGTGAAGAAAGCCAGCCCTTCGTGCTCGCCCAGGACCGAGCCGGACTCGTCCACGATAGGGCCCGGCTTCTGGGTGGCGGGGGCGTAGTCCTTGAGGACCTGCCCGTAGTCGCCGCGGGGCACGAAGCAGATGTCCATGCTCTCCGTCTTCTCGGCGGTCGGGAGCTTCATGCCCTTACTCTGTTTACGCACTTCCGCCTTATTGAGTTCACCCAAAGGGAACAGAAGCCGCGAGAGCTGGGGCTGGGTCAGCTTGAACAGGAAATAGGTCTGGTCCTTGGAGAGGTCCCTGGCCCGGGCCAGGTGGAAGACCCCGTCCTTGTCCTCGCTCAGGCGGGCGTAATGGCCGGTGGCGAGTTTCGCGCAGTCCAGGCCCTCGGCCGCCTGGAGCAGGGGCCCGAACTTGAGCTTGTCGTTGCAGGACACGCAGGGGTTGGGGGTGCGCCCTGCCAGGTACTCGGCCACGAAATTGTCGATGACCTCGGCGCGGAAACGGTCCTCGTAATCCAGCACATAATGGGGAAAGCCCTGGGACCGCGCCACGGCGCCGGCGTCGCGCATGTCCTGCGCACCGCAACAGCTGCGGCTGGCCTTGGCCGGGGCGGCGGAATCGAGGTCGCAGGCGTCCTTGGCAAAGGCGGGATTCTTGTCCTGCCACACGCGCAGGGTCACGCCGATCACTTCGTGGCCCTGGCCGGACAGCAGGGCCGCGGCGTAGGAGGAGTCGACGCCGCCGGACATGGCGACCAGGACCTTAAGGCCGGGGGAGGAAACGACGTTTGTGGGCATAGCAAAACATCATACCCGGCCTGGGCCAGGGCGCAAGGACACAGCGCAAACGGGTTTGCCCCCGGCGCGCGCTTGCCCTATAATGGGGCCCCCTTAAGGAGCAAGCATGCGCACACTAAAAACCGTCCTGGCCCTGGCCGCCGGCCTGGCTTTGGCTCTGCCCTTGATCGCCGATGTTTCGTCTGACGCAACAACAAAAACCGCGTCCACAACGCCTTCGACCCACCACCATCACCACAAATCCGCGGTCAAGCGGGAGCCGCCTGATCCTGCCACGGAAACCATGATGAAGCAGAGCGACTGCTTCACCTGCCATTCCGTGAACGCCAAGGTCATCGGGCCCGCCTACAAAGACGTGGCCAAAAAATACCGCAACGTCCCGGGCGCCGAGGAAACGCTGGTGGCGAAGGTCAGGGCCGGCGGCTCGGGCAATTGGGGCGCGGTCCCCATGGTCGCGCACCCCCAGCTTTCCGACGCCCAGCTGCACGCCATGGTCAAATGGGTGCTGGCGCACTGAAGCGGATCGCCTATCCCAAGAAACAGGAACGCCAGGCCCCCTGCGGGACCTGGCGTTTTTTCATGGGCCGATGCGCGGAAAATTCAGAATAGGGGCTTGAAATAGTAGGTCACATAGAGGGACCCGCAGAAGCCGCTGGTGTTCATGGCCCAATTTTTCGGCGAATTTGAAGTCTGGGCCGAGACCGAGGGGTAGTAGGCGACGGTATTTCCCACCTTCAAGCCCGGGGGATAGGCGGCGTTTTGCGGATTGGAGATGGAGGTGTATTTCAAGGTGGTCGGAGTGTTGTATAGGTAACCCACGCTCAGGCCAAGCCCGAAGCGCCCGAAAATGTATTCCGCCTTGACCTGGGGTTGGATGGCGTATCCAAGCCCGAAGGCCTCATAGCTGACATTGGAATTCTTTTCATTCCAGGGGGGAGCCTGGCCCTGGGCGCTGTAGGTCGTGTCAAAACTCGCGTTCAGCCAGGCCGGCATGAGGCCCAGGCTGACGCAGGGTTCGACCACAAAGCCGTTCCCCAGTTTGAAGCGCCATCCGGGCGTGGCCAAAAAGGCCATTTGCCAGGACCACCAGCCGTCGCTCTCGCTGTCGGTGCCGCCCCATTCGTCGGGCCAGGTCCAGCTGCCCGGCTGGCTCCTGCTGGGGCCGTATTCGGCGTCCAGGCCGATGACGAAGCCCTGGGCCATCCCGTAGTCGACCCCCAGGCCCAGGCCCCAGGCCAAGGCCGATTTCGGTTTGACGACGGTGGAATTGGGCCAGGGCCCGTTGTCCAAATAAAATTCGTCCACGTCCGCGGCGTTCGCCGCTTCCAGGCTGAAGGGCAGCCGCAGGTCAAATCCGGGCGCAAAAGCCCCCATCGCGGGCCCGACGGTCGAAGCGGACGCGGTTTGGGGCTGGACGGACGGGGCGGACCCAGCCAGGCGGGCCCTCAGGCCGTCGGCGAAGTTTTTGGTGGCCACGTCGTTGGGATAGGAGGCCAGGTAACGGTCATAACATTCAAGGGCCGCCTTGCGGTCGCCATTCATGTAATTCGCCGTTCCCAGCCCCTTATAAGCGGCGACCAAGGCGGGATCCGCTTCTATGGACGCCTGGTAGGCGGCGATCGCCCGGACCCATTGCTTGGAGGCCTGGTATTGCTCGGCCGCGGAATACTGCGCCAGCGCTTCGGGCGTATACGCCCGCAAGGCGGCCGGCCGGACGATTAAGGCCGCCAGTAGCAGCGCCGCGCACAAAAATAGGCTTTGCAAGCCCATGCCCCACCCCGATTTTGCGGCCCTGGATTTCCGGGCCATTTCCCATTTTATTCACCTTGAACCCAAATTACCCAGTGGCGCTGATGGGCGTGATTGGTGCTATTGATTTTGGCCGGCTAGCTCAGAACCGCGACGGAGAGATGAGCCAGTCCGGGACTGCTCTGCCAGGTACCGTTGCCCGGATTAATTACGCCAAAACTCGAAGATCCAGATCACTGTGGTTCAACTATTTTGCATGGATTGGGCCTTAGACCCGGGTGCCCATTATTTCTGCGGGCATTGATCCGCGGGAAAGCCAGGGATCGTAGTGTTTATGGGGCGCCATGTCCGATTATGCCTTGCGGGATCATGCTGAAGGACCGAACCATGGGGAAAATCGTTCTTTTGACGGTCAGCATCCTCGCTGTGGCCGGCCTTGCCGAAGCCTTTAGCATGCCGTTCTGGCTCAACCAAGCCGCCCGAAGCAATCCGAACGACCCAAGTTCGGTTTTGCACCGCTCCACGCCGGTCGTGCCCGTGCCCACGGTGCCTGCCAGTTCGCCCACCGCAAGCCCGACCTGGACCGGCGCCCCCAGTGAAACCGCCTCCCCTACCCCTTCGGCCACGGCGACTCCCGTGACCCAAATCATCTGGCAGAACGGGACGGCCGGCTGTTGGGGCGGCGATTGCGCCAACGGGGGCGTCCTGATCCGGGACGCCGTCAACTGGTCCACCTACACGACCGCGTCCAGCGCCATGGAATGGACCGTCACGGTCGGCGGTTTCGACTATTTTGAGCCGAGTTTCTCCCTGCAGAATCCCCAAAACCAAAGCGCCTTCGCCAACGGCCACCTGCAGTTCGACGTCGAACTGGGGCAGCCCACGTCCAATTACGGCGCCATCACCGTTTTCGCCATGGGCGGAAGCAACATGAGCCTGAACCTCGCCTCGGTCAACGACACGTCCTTCACCACGGTGTCCTTCCCCCTGGCGACCCTCGGCACGAACGGAACCGGGCTCCTGTCCGTGGAAGTCCAGTTCAACACGTCCCAGCCCCTTAACGCCGCGATCATCTATCTCAATAACATTCAATGGATCTCGAATTGAGCGTGAATCCGGTTTCACCGGCTCCGCTTGCCGGCCTTGCCTTCGCCCCGGAATCTTTGGCGGGCGCGGCGCCGGGTGGACCCATGCGGATTGAAAGTGACGGTCACGGGCCCATTTCACGGCAAGGGCTCGGGTTTTTACCCGCCGTAATTTTGGGAGGTCCAGGTATAATCGATCCGATGTCCAACGACGAGAGCGCCTCCTTACTAGTTGCCATCGCCCGCAGGCGGGACCTGCCTTCTTTTGAGGGCCTCTACGACCGCCACCACCGCCTCGTTTATGGCGTCGCCTGCCGTATTCTGGGCGACGGGCACGAGGCGGAGGACATTTTGCAGGAGGTCTTCCTGCGGGTGTGGCAGCGCGCCGAAACCTACGACCCTGCCCGCGGCAGCGCGGCCACCTGGCTCTGCGTCCTGACCCGCTCCCGCTGCCTGGACCGCCTGCGCCAAAAGGGCCGCCGCCGCGAACAGTCCATGGAACCCGGCCAGCTTGAGGTCCACGCCCCGTCGGGGAGGAACTGTGCCGACCCCTCCCGCGACCGGCTCCTGGCGGACGCCCTGAACAGGCTCCCCGATGAGCAGCGCGCCGCGGTCGAGACCGTCTATTTCAAGGGGCTGACCCAGGCGGAGACCGCCAAGCATCTGCGGGTGCCCCTGGGCACCATAAAAGGGCGCTTGCGCCTGGCCATGGACAAGCTCGCGCGCACCCTGGGTGTGGGACGGGACGAATCATGACCCACGAAAAACTCAAATCGCTGCTTCCGGCATACGCCCTGGACGCCCTGGAGGGGGCGGAACTTCGGGCCCTGCTTGCCCATCTTCAAGGCGGCTGCGCCTCCTGCGAACGCAGCCTGGCCCAGTACCGCCGGGTGGCCGAAGGCCTGCTCCTGTCCGTGGCTGAGCGAAGCCCCCGGCCCGAGCTCAAGGCGGCCCTGATGGCGCGCGTCACCGAAAAGGCCCCGGCCGCCCTCCGTGCGTCCTTCTGGACCTGGCCCCTGCAACAGTGGCGTCCTTTGGCCGCCGGCTTCGCCGCTCTGGCGCTCCTGCTGTGGATGTGGTCCGGCCAGGGCTGGATGTTGCGCAGGCCTGTGAGCGCTCCGGCGCTTCCCGCGGCTCCGAGCCCGCAGGCCAAGCCCGCCGTTGAAATCGCGGCCGGAAGGCCCGGCCATGTCCAGCTCGCCGACCTGAACCGCCGGGCGCATGCCAGGCGTTCTGCCCTCGCCCGCGCCCATGCCAGCCTGCCGGAACTGGCTTTGCGCTCGGGCAGCCTCACCCAAGGCGGCCTGGCGGTCGCTCCCGGGGGCCCCCTGGCCTGGGGTCCGGGCCTGTTCACCGGGAAGGACGGGGCGGAAATCGTGGTGGATAGACGGGCGGTGCTTCTGCTGAAGCCCTACACCCAGGTCAACCTGTCCCTGCAGAAGGCCCAGGTCTTCGCGGACCTCGACCACGGCACCCTTTTCACCGCGGTCGTGCCGGGCACCGCCTTCAGCGTGCGCAGCGCGGGCGCGAGCGTCGACGCGCACGGCACCATGTTCCTGGTGAGCCGCGTCGCCTCGAACCGGGTCTATGTATGCATCTGCCGCGGCAAGATCGACGTGCACGCCCCGGGCCTGGACCACGAAATGGCGGCCGCGACCGACGCCCAGGAGGCCGGCCTGACCCTGACCCTGGCGCCCGGCGGGGCCTATGCCCAGGCCGCGCAGGCGGTCAATTACGCCCGGGAGGAGGAGGCGGTGGGAGAGGCTATGAAGGACATGCCGGGCGCGGAGCCGGTGGGAACGGGGAACAATTAGAGGGAAAGCTCAATCGGCACCGGCGGTTTTTTCGCATCCCGAATTTCGCTTCGAACCGGGGCCCATAAACGCCGGGGTTTCTTCAGGGCAAAAAAACTTCCAAGCGATCATTCCAGGTGTCGGATACATAGACCCTGCCCGAAGGGTCAACCTTCACGTCCGCGGGATTCATCAATTCGCCGTCCTCCCCGCCCGCGCCGCAACCCAAACTCTTGATGAAATTGCCGGAAGCGTCAAAGGTTTGGATGCGGCTGTTCTGTGGGTCGACGACGTAGACCGTGCCCGTGATATTCACAGCCATCCCACCCGGGGTGGAGTATTGCCCCGGGCCGGTCCCCGGACTTCCAATGAGAAGAAGAAAATTTCCGCTGGAGTCGAACTTTTGGACGCGCCCTCCGCCGCCCCAATCCTCCACGTACACGTCGTTTGAACGATCGACAAAAATACAGCCTGGATTGTCGAACTGCCCGTTGCCGCTGCCTCCCCATTGGGTCAAATAGGCGCCGCTGGAGCTGAATTTTTCGATGCGGTCATTCCCACTGTCCGCGACATAGACATCGCCCGCCTGGTCCAGGCCGACGCCCATGGGAAAGGAGAACTGCCCGTTGCCCGACCCTCCGGCGCCCCATTGGGCCAGATAATTTCCGTTCAGGTCGAATTCCTCGATCCGGTTGTTCTCGACATCGGAGACGTAGGCGACGTTTGAGACACCGACGGCGATCCCGCCGACCATGCCGAATTGTCCGTTGCCGGTGCCGTAAGTTCCCCACTGGCCGATAAAGACGCCGTTTGGGGCAAATTTCTGGATTTTTTCATCCCAAGTGTTCGCGGCGTAGACGTCGCCCGTTGCGTCCATCGCCAGCCACGAGGGATTGACCAAGCGGCCATTTCCCGACTCCATGCTACCCCATTGGTACACGTAGTTCTCGCCGGGGCCGAATTCCTCGATCCGTTCGTTTCCGTAGTCCGCCACGTAGACGTTCCCCGCGGCGTCGGCGTGGATGCCCTGCGCGACGCTAAGTTGGCCGTCGCCGGACCCCTGGCTTCCGAATTGGGAAAGATAATTCCCGTTGGTGTCGAATTTTTCGACGCGATAATTCCCCAAATCAGCCACATATACGTTGTTGAACCCATCAACGTATATGGCCCGATCATCGTCGAACTGTCCGTCGCCGCTGCCGCTGCCGCCCCACTGGGTCAAAAAAGCGCCGCTGGCGCTGAATTTTTCGACGCGGTCATTCCCGTCGTCCGCGACATACACATTGCCCGCCTGGTCCAGGCTGACACCCATGGGATAGTGGAGCTGGCCGTTGCCGGACCCCTGGGTGCCCCATTGGGCCAGATAATTCCCGTCCAGGTCGAATTCCTGGATCCGGTCGTTATCTTCATCGGAGACGTACGCGACGTTGGAAACACTGATGGCGATCCCGCCCACTTCGTTAAATTGCCCGTTGCCGCTGCCGAATCCTCCCCACTGGGTCAGATAGGTGCCGTCGGAAGTGAATTTTTCGATACGGCAGCCGTCACCGACATAGACGTTCCCTGAAGGATCCAGGGCTATGCGGATAGGGGAACCAAACTGGCCGTCACCGCTTCCGCTTTCACCCCATTGGGCCACAAAAGTCTTCGAGGAGTTATACTTCAAAACGCGGGAATTGCAGGTATCAAGCACGTAGATATTGCCCGAACCGTCGATGGTAAGGTCGTCAGGCATGTTCATGCCGTAGCCGTCCTGGGGAATGCCGATGGTTTCGGCATAGGAAGGACATGCGGCATCTGGCGTCTGCGTCAGGCCCTGCGCCAGCCCCGATTTCGCGTAGGACTTGGACAAAGGATCGTTGGAATTGCTGCGGCGCGGGGGGTCCAACCAAAAGGGAAACGCCATGCTGTGATCCGCGAAAAAAACCAATATAAGCGCCGCCAGCAGCGCGAATTTCCGGACGCTAAAAGGCATGGCGCTCCCCCTTGAATTATTTCCTTCCCCACCGCGCGGCCGCATCCAAACCTTCCATCCGCTTTTTCCGCCCATCCGCCCCAAAGCCACCTATTCCCAGGAAAAGCTTAGCACGGAAGCCCCGAATGCCTGCACGGCGATTTTACGGGCCATATGGCGGTCTCGTCGCGTCCACCTTGTGATGAGGGATAGGACGGGCTCCACGCCGGCTGGATCCGGGACCTTGGGCACGCCTAAGAAATCCCGGTGGAACGGATCGGGGTTTGACCCACGCCCTCCCAGCGGACCTCGGGCCACCACCGCTCCATGGGCGGAGGCATCGAGGGCTCGAGGCTTTGTCCCGGCCGCGGCACGGCCACCGCCAGGCCGGCCGCCTTCGCCGCCACCAGCAGGCGCTCAACGGGTTCCGTCCAGCCGTGCATGGCCAGGTCGAAGGTTCCCCAGTGCATCGGAATGAACAGGCGCGCCCGGGAATCCTCGCAGGCCCGGACCGCCTGCTCGGGGCCCAGGTGCACGTCCGGCCAGGTGGGGTCGTAGGCGCCGCATTCGATCAGGCCGGCGTCGAAAGGGCCGTAGCGGGAGCCGATGGCCCGGAAGCCATCGAAATAGGACGAGTCTCCGCTGTAGAAAAGGCGCCGCTCGCGTCCCGCCAGGACCCACCCGCACCACAGCGTGGCGTTGCGGCGCAGGTCCCTCCCGGAAAAATGCCGGGCGGGGACGCAGGCCAGGGTCAGGCCCCCTATCCCCTGTTCCTCCCACCAATCCATCTCCACGATGCGCCCAGCCGGGACACCCCAGTATTCAAGGTGCGCGCCCACGCCCAAGGGCGCCACAAAGGGGCAATCAAAGCCGCGCAGGGCCGTGACCGTCATCTCGTCCAGATGGTCGTAATGGTCGTGGGAGAAAACGATGGCGTCCAAGCGGGGCAGGTCCCGGATCGCCAAGGGCGGCGCATAGAACCGCGCCGGGCCAAAGTGCCGCAGGGGCGAGGCCCGCGGACCCCACATCGGGTCCAGCAAGACCCGGACGCCCTCCAGCTCCACCAGGGCCGTGGAATGCCCCAGCCAGGTGACGCGCAGGCCGCTGACGGGTGGCGTGCTGAAAAGTGCGGGATCGGTTGCCACCACCGGCAAAGCCCGGACCGGCGGTCGCTTGCCGAGCATGCGAAAAAAACGGCCCAACATGCCTGCATAATCAAAATGCAGCGGCAGGCCCTGATCAAAGCGGCCTCCCTTCCATTGCGGCGAGTTTTGGATCCGCCGCAGGCGTTCTCCACTGGGTCTCGCGCCCAAAGCGCGCAGAAGCTCACTCAAACGGGCCGCCCCCCGGAAGTTCGGCGGGGGCAAAAAAGGGCCCGTCCATCGGGGCTCCCCGCCGTCAGTACTATGGCATGGCCCGCCACTATACCACGCCGAATCCGCGGCGGGACCGCCTAGGCCCGCGCCGCCGGCTCGGGGACATCCAGGCTCGCGTCCAAACAGAGCACGTAATCCCTGCCGTTGGCACCCTTGATGTGGCAGGACAGGGTGCGGCAGAGGTTGCCGCTGGCCATGGAGATGTAGGGCTCGGTGACGTGGCGCACATGCCCGCCTTCCATCAGGCCGATGAAGTATTCCTTGTAGGAGTGGTCGGTGCCCTTGGGCGCGGGCTTGAAGAGGGCGCCGCGGGTGCGGGCCCGCAGGGAGGGCAGGGCCACGGTGTCGGTGATCTGCCAGCCCGCGCGGTTGAGCACGTAGAGGCACTCGATGTCCTCTTCCTTCATGTTCAAGGCGCGCAGTTCATATTCAAAATCCTCGGGCTGGCAGTGCGCCAGGCGCTGCCCCAGGGTCAGCATCAAGGCGCGGTGCTGCAGGGCCTGGAGCTCCTTGGCCTTCTCCGCCCGGGCCACGCGGCTCTGGTACAGGGCGGCGGCCTTCTCCACGGGCGCCTCGGCGGTGCGCACGCTCCAGCGCTCGAAGGGCAGGGAATCCGAGAAATAGGAGCCCATGAAGAGGTCCACGCCCAATTCCATGCAGGCGCTGACCTCGGACTCCGTTTCGAGCTTGTCGGCCACGACCAGGGCGCCGATGCGGCGGGCCAGGCTGGTGAGGGAGCGGACGATCTCCCTCTGCACGTGGTCGTAGTCCACGCCGCGCACCTGGGAGAATCCGAGCCGGATGAAATCCGGTTTCAGAACGGCAAGACGCTTGATGTTGAAATAGCCGTCGTTCAGGTTGTCCACGGCGATCAGGAATCCGTGCCCCCGGTAACGGTCCGCGAAATTCTTGAGGACCTCCACGGACTCCACGGGCGAATCGTCGATCTCGATGACGATGCTGCCCGGATCAAGGCCGAGCCGGCGCACCTCGTCGATGATCCAGCCCGAGCCGTGCACCCCGTCCTGGTTCAGGACGGAGCCGTGGAATTTCAGCAGCAGGAGCAGTTCCGGATCGCGGTCGTTGAGTTGGGCGAAGTTGGTCAGCGCCATGAGACGGCAGTGGCGGTCGAGGTCCAGGGAAAGGCCCTCCTTTTCCGCGCGTGCGAAAAGATCCTTGGGCGAGAGGGCCTCGTCGCTGTCTTTGGCCTTCAGGCGCACCCGTGCCTGGGCCGCCACGCAGCGTTTGCGTTTCACGGACACCATGGGCTGGAAAAAGCTGAGCAATTCGTCGCGCGCGATCAGTGTGGAAAAATCGGTCGGCATAGGTCCCTTCGCGGGGAGGCGAGGTGGGCCTGGGTAACTATTGTGTCATGTTATCAAGGGGCGCCATGCGCCTCAACGCATTTAGCAATGCCCTGGTGTTTCCAAACATCCAAGATGTATAGGAAATGGAGCGGGCTCGAACAACAAAAGAGCAGAACCGCGCGCATGTTCATAAAACGGAGGCGCCGACTGCTTCAAGCCTCAGCGTTCTAAGGCAGCCAAGGCGCTAGGTCCTGTTCAAACTCCGCGGGACCCTTTTGCCGGTCAAAGTCTTCAACAAGGCCCTGTATATCAGAAAAGACGCGCCGGGAAAGGCCTGCACGCCCCAGGCCTCCGTCCCGGCAAAATTTAGAGACAGAACGCGGACGCCGCCGTATCCTGGGGCCATGGACGCGCCAAACGCGCCCCCGGATGGATCCTTTCAGGAGACGGTATGCCCTACGGAATGGCTAGCTGCTATATTTTCTTCTCGTTCGTCGCGGTCGGCGTGGTCATCGCCATGTACCTGATGTTCGTCAAGCACGGCAGGGGCCCCAAGGCCGGGGAATAATCAGGGCTGGGGTCCCGCAATTGGGCGCCTAACTTTGATCGTCACCTTATGTCCACAGCATTGATGGAACGAAGCATCCGCAAATATCCCTAAAAACCCTTGAAACCGCCGGCGGCGCCGAGGATCTCCTAGGCGCCCGCCTGCCGGCCCAGGCCCGCCCCGCGGGAGCTGGCCTCGGCGTGGTCGTGGCGCGGGATGCGCCCGGCCAGGTAGCTGAGGCGACCGGCGCGCACGGCCCAGCGCATGGCCTCGGCCATGCTTTCCGGGTCCTGGGCCTGGGACACGGCCGTGTTGCACAGGACGGCGTCCAAGCCCAGCTCCATGGCCACCGCCGCGTCCGAGGCGCAGCCGATGCCGGCGTCGCAGACCACGGGCACGCCCGCGCGCGCCTTGATCATGCGCAGGTTGAGGGGGTTGAGCACCCCCTGGCCCGAGCCGATCATCGAACCCAAAGGCATGATGGCCGCGGCCCCCTCATCCTCGAGCCTGCGCGCGACCACGGGGTCGTCGGTGGTGTAGGCCAGCACGGTGAAGCCGTCCTTCACCAGCTCCCTGCAGGCGGCCACGGTCCCGGCCGTGTCCGGCCAGAGGGTCTCCTGGTCGCTGAGCACCTCAAGCTTGATCCACTCGGTGGCGAGCAGCTCGCGGCTCAGGCGGGCCAGGCGCAGGGCCTCGCGCACGCTGTAGGCGCCGGCGGTGTTGGGCAAAAGGGTCAGCTTGGCGCGGTCGATGAAATCCAGGATGTTGGCGGCGCCCGGCGCCGCCAGGTCGTGCCGCCCCACGGCCAGGGTCACGATCTCGGTCCCGCTGCGCGCGTGGCAGCGGCGCATGTGCTCGAAGCTGGGATAGCGGCCGGTGCCCAGGAGGAGGCGCGACTCGAAGCTCTTGCCGGCGATGACCAGGGGCCCGTCCGCGGCGGGCCCGGATGCCGAAGGGGAGCCGCCCGCGATCATGCGCACGACCTCGACATGGTCGCCTTCCTTCAGCACCCGGGCCGCCCGCTCGTGTTTGCGGACCAGGTCGCCGTTCACGTCCACGGCCGCGCTCTCGGGGGCGATGCCCCGGCTTTCAAGCAGGCCCGCCACCGTGGCGCCGTCGGCGACGTTTTCGTCTTTGCCGTTGAGAATGATCTTCATGGCCTCACTTCAAGCGTTGGCAGCGCGGGCAGAACACGGTGCCGCGCTGGGACACCAATATTTTCCTCATCGGCGTTCCGCAGCGCGGGCAGGGCAGCCCCGCGCGGCCGTATGCCTTCAGGCTTTCCTGGTTGAGCCCGTGGCTGCCGTCGGGCTGGCGGTAGTCCCGGAAGGTGGTGCCGCCCTTGCCAAGCGCCTGTTCCAGCACCGCGGTGACGGCGGCGAAGAGGGCCCTGCGCCGGGCGGGCCCAAGCCGCTCCACGGGCTGGCGCGGATGCAGCCCCGCCTCGAAGCAGGCCTCGTCGGCGTAGATGTTCCCCAGGCCGACCACCGCGGACTGGTTCAGGAGCAGGGCCTTGAGCATGCCCCGCCGGGCGCCCAAGGAGCGCTCGAAGGCCTCGAAGGTGAAGCCGGGGCCCAGGGGCTCCAGCCCCAGCCGCCGCAGCGAGGGCAGGGCCTCCACCTGCGCGGTGTCGAGCAGGCGCAGGTAGCCGAACTGGCGGGTGTCGCGGTACTGCACGCGGTCGCCGCGGTCCAGATGCAGCAGGGCGTGGGTATGCTTGTCCACCGCGTGCTGGCCCGGGGTGCGCTGCAGGCCGGTGAGGGGCGACACCACGAAGCGGCCGCTGTCCTCGCGGCTGTGGTCCCAGTAGCTCAGCTGGCCGCTCATGCCCAGGTGCACCAGCAGGGTCTTGTCGCCGGAAAGGCGGAACAGCAGGAACTTGGCCCGCCGCTCCAGGGCCTCGATGCGCCGGCCCTTGATCTGGGATTCGAAGCGCGCGGCGGGCAGGCCGCGGACCTGCTTTTTCAGGCGTATGTCCGCCTTGACCAGCGTGCGGCCGAGCACCTTGGCCTGCAGGCCCCGGCGTATGGTTTCGACTTCAGGCAACTCGGGCATGGCGGCGCTTTCTTGGGACGGCCCCTAAGACAAAACGCCCGGAAAAGGCTCCGGGCGTCCTGCTTCGGGAGAGGCCCCCGGCCCTGTTCAGCTCTTGAGAGCCTTCAGGACCAGCTCTTTGTAGTCGTCGTAGGGCCGGTATCCGACCAGGGGGTCGCCGACCACGCGGCCTTCGCGGTCGATCACGAAGGTCGTGGGGATGGCCCTGATGTCGCCGTAGAGGTGCGAAAGGGATCCGTCCTGGTCCACCACCACGGGGTAGTTGAGGTTCCAGGCCTGGGCGAAGGGCGCCACCACGGCCGGGCCCTGCTGGTCCAGGCTCACGCCCACCACGGTGAAGTTCCTGCCGCCGTAGCGCTTCTGCAGCTCGATCAGGTGGGGAATGGCCATGCGGCAGGGGCCGCACCAGGTGGCCCAGAAGTCGATCAGCACCACCTGCCCGATGTGGTCGCGCAGATGGAAGGGCTTGCCGTCCACCGTGTCGAGGGTGAAGTCCGGCACCGCGTCCGCGGCGGCGTGGTAGACCTTGTGCTTATGCTTGTGCTTGGGCGCGGCCGGGGCGGAGGCCGTCGCGCTCAGCGCCGGGGCGGCGCCGCCGCCCTGGGCGGAATCCGTGGCGCGCGCCGGCGCGCAGCACAGCAGCAGGCCCAGGCCGGCCAATCCGAGGATGGAGATGCTGGACAGTTTCATGGCGTCCTTTGAGGGTGAAGCCCGCCTCAGGCCGGCCCGCCGAAATTGCGGGGCGTCCCCTTGGCGAGGAGATCCTTGACCATCTGCTTGGTGGTTTCCATGGACAGTTCGGCGATGGCCTCGGTCAGGGGGATGTCCTTGGGGCAGGCCTTGGAGCAGTTCTGGGCCTTGCCGCAGTCCGCCACCCCGCCCTTGCCCATGACCGCCTGCAGGCGCTCTTCCTTGTTCAAGGCGCCGCTGCCGTGCTGGCTGAAGAGGTTGGCCTGGCCCAGGGGCGCCGGGCCGATGAAATCGCTTCCGGCATTGTACTGCGGGCAGGCTTCCATGCAACAACCGCAGGTCATGCAGCGGGCGAAGGTGTAGATGCGCTCGGCCTGGGCGGAGGAGATCTTGGGCCCGGGGCCCAGGTCGTAGGTGCCGTCCAGGGGCATCCAGGCCTTGACCTTGGACAGGGCCTGGAACATCGGGCTGCGGTCCACCACCAGGTCGCGCACGACCTTGAACTTGCTCAGGGGCTGGATCGTGATGGGCTGCGGCAGGCGGTCCACCAGGGCGGTGCAGGCCTGGCGGGGCTTGCCGTTGATGAGCATGGAGCAGGCGCCGCAGACCTCCTCGAGGCAGTTGCTCTCCCACACCACCGGATTGACCTTCTTGCCGGCCTTGTTCACGGGGTTGAGCTGGATCTCCATGAGGCAGGCGATGACGTTCATGTTCTCGGACCAGGCCATGGAGAAGTCGTCCCAGTAGGGGGCGGATTCCTCGGTGTCCTGCCGCAGGATGCGGAGCTCGATGGTCTTGGACATTGGGGCCTCAGTCATAGTGGCGCGTCACGGGCTTGTACAAGCTGGTGTCGATGTCTTTGAAGCTCAGCTTCACGTTCTGCCCCGTCCATTGGGCCAGGGTGGTGCGCATGTACTTGGAGTCGTCCCGCGTGGGGAAGGCCGGCTTGTAGTGGGCCCCGCGGCTCTCGTCCCGCTCCAGCGCGCCGAGCGTGATCGCTTCCGCCGCCACCAGCATGTTGTACAGCTGGTTGATGAACAGCTTGGGGTGGTTGTACCAGGCGTTCTCGTCGACGCAGGCGACCTGGTTCCAGCGCTCCCTGAACTCGGCGATCTTGGCCAGGGCCTGCTTCAGCCGGCCGTTCTCGCGCACGATGCTGACGTCGTTGACCATCAGGTGCCCCAGCTCGCGGTGCAGGGCATAGGGGTTCTCACGGCCCTGCATGCGGCCGATGCCGCTGAGGCGGTCCTCCCAGCGCTTGCGCTCGGCCTCGAACACCGCGCCGGAGGCCTCGCCGGCCTTGAGGTTCTTGGCGTAGGACTGCACCGCGGGGGCCACCAGCTGGCCGCTGAACACGCAGCTCAGCAGGCTGTTGGCGCCCAGGCGGTTGGCGCCGTGGTACTGGTAGTCGCATTCGCCGATGGCGTAGAGGCCGGCGATGTTGGTGGACTGGTTGCGCGGGCTCTGGCGGTTGAGGAAGCCGTCGGCCTTGGCCTCATAGTCCACCCACAGGCCGCCCATGCTGTAGTGCATGGCCGGGAACACCTTCATGGGCACTTCGCGCGGGTCCTCGCCGGTGAACTTCTCGTAGATCTCGAGGATGCCGCCCAGTTTGCGGTTCAGGGTGGCCTTGTCAATGTGGGTCAGGTCGAGGTAGGCCGCCATGCCGCCGCCCACGCCCATCCCTAAGTCCACCACGGCGTGGAAGATCTCGCGGCTGGCCACGTCGCGCGGCACCAGGTTCTTGAAGACCGGGTACTTCTCTTCCAGGAAGTACCAGCGTTCCGCCTCGGGTATCTCCTTGGGTCCGCGCTTGTCGCCCTTGGTCTTGGGCACCCACACGCGGCCGCCTTCCCCGCGCGCGCTCTCGGACATCAGGCGCAGCTTGTCGTTGCCGGGGATGGCGGTGGGGTGGATCTGGATCATTTCCGGGTTGCCGAAGAGCGCCCCCTGCTGGAACACGCTGCTCATGATGGAGCCGGTGTTGACCATGGAGTGGGTGCTCTGGCGGTAGATCTGGCCGGGCCCGCCGCTGGCAAGGATGACCGCGTCACCCGGGAAGGTCTGCACGCGCAGGCTGCTCAGGTGCACGGCGCAGAGCCCGCGGCAGGCGCCGGCATCGTCCTGCACCACGCTGAGGGCCTCCCAACCCTCGAATTTCTTGACCCGGCCCTCGGCCTCCCAGCGCCGCACCTGCTCGTCGAGGGCGTAGAGGAGCTGCTGGCCGGTGGTGGCGCCGGCAAAGGCGGTGCGGTGGTATAGCGTGCCGCCGAAGCGGCGGAAGTCGAGGTTGCCCTCCGGGGTGCGGCTGAAGGCGACCCCCATGCGGTCGAACATGTAGATGATGCTGGGGGCGGCGTAGCACATCTCCTTGACCGGAGGCTGCTCTGCCAGGAAGTCCCCGCCCTTGATGGTGTCGTAGGTGTGGATCTCCGGGCTGTCGTTCTCGCCCTTGATGTTGACGGCCGCGTTGATGCCGCCCTGGGCGCAGACGCTGTGGCTGCGCTTGACCGGAACGATGCTGAAGAGCAGAACGTCCTGCCCGGCTTCGGCAAGCTTGATGGTGGCCATGAGACCGGCCAGGCCGCCGCCGACGACGATGTATTTGGACATCTTGAAGGATCCTAAGGGGTAGGCAGGGGCTGGGACTGGGGTGGGGCCGCGGGCGCGGCCGGCACGCTGGAGAGCGCCGGAGGAGCCTGCGTCTTGTCGTGCTGGAAGATGTCCAGGCCATGGCCCTCAAAACCGGCCAGGGCGTTGAGGCCCATCAGGGCTACGGCTAGCCCCAAGCCCATGCAGGCCTTCCAGGCCAGGTCCATGCTCTTCTGGCCGCTGACCAGGCCCCACGAAACGCTGAAACCCCACAGGCCGTTGCTGAGGTGGTAGGCCGCGGACAGGATTCCCAGGACATAGAACAGGGCCCACAGGGGACGGCTGAACTCGCCCGCCAGGTGCTGGAACATCTGGTCCGAGGGGATGCCGGCGAAGCGCGTGGTGTAGAGGTGGAAGGTGATGAACAGCAGCAGGATGATGCCGGTGCAGCGCTGCAGGGTATAGCCGATGTTCTGGGCGGTGGGATAGCGTCCCACATTGTGCTTCGCCGCGCGGGCGAGCCATATGCCCATGAGCGCGTGGAACAGCAGCGGGCTGAGCAGGCCCAGCTCAAGGATGTAAAGGTAGGGCTGGCTGCGGATGTTCTCCACGGTGCTGTTGAAGGCGGCCTGCCCGGCGACGCTGTGGGAGTTCTCGTAGAGGTGGAAGATCACGAAGCCGGCCAAGGGCACCACGCCCGCGAGCGAGTGCAGGCGCTTGAGCAAAAAATAGTGGCGGTCTTGCATGAGGGCCTTGAAGGGCATGGGATCGGGGACGGACGCCGAACCTATACTATAGGAAGCCTCCGGGGCGCAGGTCAAGAATCCGGACCCAAGAAAAAAATAAAATAAACGGCCTGCTCCGGGCGTTGTATCATTGTCGTGCTTTTTGTGGCCTCCTAAATCGCTTAGGCCGGCCCATTTGGCACAAGTCCTCCCTCAAGGAGTCCAAGCTATGAAGAAAACCTGGTTGGTAGGATGCCTGGCCCTGGGCCTGTCGGTGGCGTCTTTCGCCCCGGCCCTGGTCCATGCCGACGAGATCGGCTTCGCCGTGAACCTCGGCGCCGATGACAACGCCCATTTCCATTTCGGCGACAATCACCACGATCCCCATATCTTCGAGGCCGCCCGCGCGCTGCAGCACGCCAAGCACGTGCTGTGGAACGATCCCCGGCACCGCGGCCCGGCCAGGGACAAGGCCATCCGCCAGATCAACGCCGCCTTGGACACGCTCAACTGGATCGAATCGAACCACTACTAGATCAACCCGGGGCGGGCCCGGCCAAAAGCCTGGCAGCCCTGATCGGCCGCAAATAAAAACCGCCGGAGCTTCTCCGGCGGTTTTTTATTGGGCCCATCGCGCACACCAAAAGGGGGGCGGGAGCCTCAGATTTTTTTCCGCAGGAATTCGAAGATCAGGTAGCCCACCAGCGCCGACACCACGGCGATGCAGAAGTTGGCCGGCGTGACGACGTCCTGCATGGCGCTCAGCAGGCTCTTTCCCTGCCCCGCGTTGGCCCGCGTGAACTCGCCCATCAGGAGGTTGGAGTAGAACAGGAAGATGATGAAAGCCATCTCCACCAGCGCCCGGACGACCGGGTTCGATTCCCTCCCCGCCTTAAGCCGTGATCCGCCTTTTTTTGTCTTCATGGATGACACCCCAAGCGCCGGTTTTCGGGCCAAGAGCACCATCCCATCCCGGCCCCCGGATTTCAAGAAAAAGCGGCGGGCCTCCCCAAAGACCTGTTTTCAAAAAGGCGCGCCCTGTACACTGATGCGCCAGGGTTCCGCTTAGCGGGACCGGCGATGAAAAAATAGCCCGACCGGACGGACCTAATCCATGCCGAAAAAACACCTGCCCTGGGCCAAGCTCCCCTCCCACATCCGCGGCTTTGAGCTGCTCACCGCGCTTTCCGTTGCCTTTGATTCCCTGGACCTGATCCCGGAATTCCAGTTCGGCGTCAAAGTCTCCGGACCGGACCAGTGGTTCTTCGTGGCGGCATCGGCGCTGGCTTCCTTCGCCCTGTTCCAGACGCTCTTCGTGTTGAACGTCTATTTCATCACCCGCAGGCGCAGCGTCGTGGCGCAATGGATTTTCGTGGCCAGCCTGGCGGGCGCCATCTGCCTGAGGATCCTTTTCCCCGGCGCCATGGTCCGCACGGGGCTGTTCCTGTGGCTGTCCTATGCCTCCACCCTGATCGGCATCTACATGGCCTGGCTTCTGTTCACCCCGCGTTTCAGGAAATGGCTGGGCGCCTGAGCGCTCAAGGTCTTGGGGTGGGGGCAAGGCGCGGCCTGTCCTGCGGGCCCAAACCGCTAAGATGTGCCGATCATCTCCCGATTCCAAGGCATTTCGCCTTATTCCTGCCAAAAAACCTACCAAGAAATTCTAAATTTCATGTCAATGACTGGATTTCATCATACAAACGACCCAAATTGAGGAGGTCCGCCGCCGTGGACATCCATACCATTCCTATAAGCAAACTTAAACAAACGTAAGCATCGTGCAGGACATGCCCAGACTAAAGTCCCGCCTCTTTCTGTGCCTCTTGACCTTATGCCTGCCCAGCCTGGGCCAGGCCTTTCCGTTTTGGCTGAACGGCCCCACCGGCCGCGACAATCCGAATGACCCTGAGAGCCCCTTTTTCAGGATCCTGCAAGGCGGCAAGCCCGATCCCAGCCCGACCACCGTTCCCTTTAACACGCCCGCAGCCAGCAACACCGTTTCACCATCACAAACACCCACGTCCAATTTCAGCTTCAGCGCCACGCTAAGCGCGACCCGGACTTGGACCGCCTCCGCCACCCAAAGCGCGAGCCCAATCCCCAGCCTCACGGCCACGCCCAGCGCCAGCCCGTCGGCCAGCCCGACAAGGACTCTCTCGGCAACCCTTAGCGCCACCCCGAGCCCCTCCATCACGGCCACACCCAGCGCCACGGGGACCCCCACGGCCACCTTGAGCGCGAGCCCGAGCCCCTCCCTCACGGCCACGCCCAGCGCCACAGGGACTCCCACGGCCACCTTGAGCGCCACCCCGAGCCAAACGGAAAGCCCCACGCCCAGCGTGACCGCCAGCCCGACCCAAAGCCCAAGCCTGACGCCGACGCCCAGCGTCTCGCCCAGCAGCAGCCCCTCGGCCACGAACAGCCCCAGCGTGAGCGCCAGCACCTCCGCCACTCAAAGCGCCACCCTGACCGTCAGCCTCAGCCCAAGCGTGACGGCGACCCAAAGCGCCACCGGAAGCCCCAGCCCCAGTGCCAGCGCCTCGTTCACGCGCAGCACCAGCCCCACGCCGACGGGCACCCAAAGCGCGACCCTTACCGCCAGCTACAGCCCCAGCGCGACGGCCGTGCAGAGCGCGACCCAGAGCCCCAGCGCCAGCGCCTCGGCCACGCAAAGCCAGACCCTGAGCGCCAGCCCCAGCCCCAGCGTAACGGCAACACAGAGCGCCAGCGCCAGCCGCACCCCCAGCCTGACGGCCACCCTAAGCGCCACCGCCTCCGTCACCCGCACCCAGAGCCCGTCCGCGACCCTGACCCAGAGCCCCACCCAAAGCAGCACGGCCAGCCCCAACTACAGCGCCACGGCGAGCCCCAGCCAAAGCACCACCGCCAGCCCCACCGGCACGCGCACCGCGTCGGCGACCACCACACCGAGCCCCACGAGGACGGCCAGCTCCAGCGCCACCGGGACCGCCTCCCAGACCCCCTTCCTGAGCCCGACGGCCACGCGCACCCCGTCGGTGACCACCACCGCGAGCCCCACGGAAACGGCCAGCTCCAGCGCCACCGGGACCGCCTCCCAGACCCCCTTCCTGAGCCCGACGGCCACGCGCACCCCGTCGGTGACC